>NZ_JAHWGL010000020.1 GCF_019334315.1 Hymenobacter profundi | reverse complement strand
AGATCCCCTGCGGATGCTGATCTAAGTGTAACCACCCTACTGTCATCCTGAGCGGAGCGAAGGATCTTCTCACGATAAAACGAATTGTCAGATAGTAATTATCTAAAGACAGGTCGTTTTATCGTGAGAAGATCCTTCGCTCCGCTCAGGATGACAGCGTTTTAACTAGTTCCTAAATGACCAAGATAAGATCAACCACCGTCCTGGGCGTGCGCCACAATGGCCAGATTGCCATTGGTGCCGACGGCCAGGCCACCATGGACAAGCACGTAGCTAAGAACAACGTGCGCAAAATCCGCAAGCTGCAAGGCGGCAAAATCGTGACGGGATTTGCTGGCTCCACGGCCGATGCCTTCTCCCTGCTCGATAAGTTTGAGGAGAAGCTGGAAGGCTACGGCGGCAACCTGAAGCGCGCCGCCATTGAGCTGGCCAAAGACTGGCGCAAAGACCAGTACCTACGCAAGCTGGAAGCCATGATGATTGTGGTAGATAAGGACGAGCTGCTCATCATTGCCGGCTCCGGCGACGTACTGGAACCCGACAACGACGTGGCCGCTATCGGCTCCGGTTCTATGTTTGCTCAGGCCGCCGCGCTGGCCCTCAAGAAGCACGCGCCCCACCTCACGGCCCGCCAGATGGTAGAGGAAGCCCTACACATCGCCGCCGACATCTGCATCTACACCAACCACAACCTCATTATCGAGGAGCCTAGTTGATTAAGCTAGTAGCTAATAGCTGTTGGCTGTTAGCTTTCGTACAGTACATACTGTCGGTTTGCTTTTCAAAAATGTTTCAAAGGCTAATAGCCATCAGCTAATAGCTAACAGCTTAAAAAAATGAACGTAACCAACTTCCTCAAGCACCACTACCGCCACTTCAACGCCGCCGCGCTCATTGATGCGGCCGAAGGCTACAACAAGCACATTGCCGAGGGCGGTAAAATGATGATAACCCTGGCCGGCGCTATGAGCACCGCCGAAATGGGTATTCAGTTGGCCGAGCTGATTCGGCAGGATAAAGTGCAGATCATCAGCTGCACCGGCGCCAACCTGGAAGAAGATATTTTCAACCTGGTGGCACACGACTTCTACGAGCGCGTGCCCAACTACCGCGACCTGACGCCCGCTGATGAGCACGAGCTACTGAAGCGCCACATGAACCGCGTGACCGATACCTGCATCCCCGAGGAAGAAGCCATGCGCCGTATCGAGAATACGGTGTTGAAGTTCTGGGAAAAGGCCGACCAAGCTAGTGAGGCGTACTTCCCGCACGAGTTCTTCTACCAAATCCTGAAGTCGGGTGAGCTGGAGCAGTACTACCAGATCGACCCCAAAGATTCCTGGATGCTGGCAGCAGCCGAGAAAAACCTGCCCATCATCTGCCCCGGTTGGGAAGACTCTACCCTGGGCAACATCTACGCCGGCCACGTTATTTCAGGCGATATCAAGAACGTGCACACCATGAAGACGGGTATTCAGTACATGATTTACCTGGCCGATTGGTACACAGAGCAAGCCAAAGACGACAGCACGGTAGGGTTCTTCCAAATTGGCGGCGGCATTGCCGGCGACTTCCCCATCTGCGTGGTACCTATGCTGCACCAGGATTTGGGCCGCCACGGAGTGCCGTTGTGGGGCTACTTCTGCCAGATTTCGGACTCCACGACTTCCTACGGTTCCTACTCTGGCGCCGTACCGAACGAGAAAATTACTTGGGGCAAGCTGGGCCAGGACACGCCCAAGTTCATCATCGAATCGGACGCAACGATTGTAGCTCCGTTGATATTTGCGATGGTGCTAGGGCAATAAGTCTAGTTGTTACTACTACAGAAACGCCCGCCGCTGAATCCTCAGCGGCGGGCGTTTCTGTAGGTGGATGAAGAGATACGCATGCTATTCAACTTCTGATGAGTTCGACTAGCATACAACTTCAGAATGTATTCTCAAAGGTAAATATCTCTGATAATATAACTTTATTAATATAAATGGCATGGATTTAGCCTATACATCATCTTATAAATAACATAAGCTAGAATATCGATATAGCATTTTCATGCTGAGACTGTTGTGTTTACTGTTGCTATATACAGCCCATGTTTATTCGGCTGTTGCACAAGAGAAACCTTATTTACCTTACTATTCCAACGATACAGCCCGGGCTTACAAACTAGCAGTGCTACACCGTAGTGCGGTAAAAGCACATCTTACAGTGCCAAAAAGCGGCCCGAAGGAATACCGCGAACATTATCAAGAGGTAGTACAAGAAGCAGCCGAGGACGTATTCAATTCCATTCGCTATTCGGCTTTACTTGATTCGGAGCTGGAGCCGTACGTGCAGCAGGTATTTAACCGCATCGTGCAGGCTAACTCGCAGTTGCCTATTTCCGCAAAGCTAATACTCACCCGAAACCCCGAGCCCAACGCCCATGCCGTAGGCAATGGTACCGTGATGCTGAACGTTGGCCTGCTACCTCGACTGGAGAACGAAGATCAACTAGCCTTCATTTTATGTCATGAGTTAGCTCACGTAGCGTGTCGGCATATGGAGAGTAGCATGCAGGAGCAGCTTACTACCCTACACAGCCAAGAGGTGAAGCGAGAGTTTCGTCGCATTATCAACTCAGAGTATAACATTAGCTCTAAAATCAAAGCACTGGCATTAGGCTTTTCTCTCAACAACAACTATCACAGTCGTCGCCACGAGAAGCAGGCCGATTCGCTCGGGTACGTGCTGCTAACCCATACTGGCTACGATGCCACGCAAGCCTACCGGGCATTGCAGCTTTTGGATACCATTGACGAGCCCGAAACAACGGCGCCATTAGCGCTGTCAGCCTACTTTGGCTGCACTGCTTTCCCCAAATTGTTTGAGGCCGCTCCCACGAAGCCACAGTCCATCTTTACGGTGAAGGCATCGGAGAAAACAGTCTTGCAAACAACGGATACTCTTAAGTCGCACCCCGATTGTGCAAAACGGATGCGTTTCATGTCAATACTGGCGCAAGGCCGGGTAGCTGAAGGGCCGCAGCCTCTTAGCTCGCCAGTATTTGCACGTATTCGCCAAATTAGTCGGCTGGAGGTTGTGCAGAGCTGGTTTGACTACGACTGCTACGACCACGCCCTGTTCGAAGCATTGCAACTCCTACCTCAGCAGCCGCAGAACACTTACCTACGCTCGGTAGTGGTGCTAAGCTTATATGCTTTGCGACAGCATTTGCAGCATCATACCTATACCGAAGTGGTATCCAATAGATCAGAGCAGAATCCTGCCAGCTTCAATAAGCTGCTGCTGAGCTTGTATGACCTCCGGCTAGAAGATTTTAGAGGCATAAGTGCCTGCTTCGCAGAGAAGACCAGTTTGGATGCAACTGTTCCCGCCGACGAATACGACCTGGCCGCTCGCTATGCGGCTCGTGCGCTGACTACTGAAACGACAGCGGCGGCAGCTCTCAAAGTGCAGTACCAAAAGCAATACGCAGGAGGCAAATTCGATAAGCTGCTGTTTTCGGCGCAGCCACCGAAGACAGCAGCCGCGCATCGCTGATAACCTTTACTCTTCCACTTTTTTCACAACAGCTTATTCCTCACTTCTTACCCTTTGTTTTATGTTATGTATTAAACGGGCGGCTCTGACTGCCTGCTTTGCGCTGGCAACGGCGGCGGCTTTCGCGCAAACCAAAACGCTTGATGGCATCGAGAACATGACCCGCTCGGCGCTGTCACCAATTTATGCTGGCAATGAAGTGAAAGGGTATCTGATGTTTGGTCGGGGTGATAAAGCCGACCGAAAAACCGATAATTATGTACTCGACTTCTATGATCAGGACTTAGGCAAAGTATCTAACATCACAATTCAAAAGCCTGCCAACCGATTTACGCTGCTAAAAAATAGCTTCAACGGTACAGCCTTCGCCTTCTACTTCTGCAATCTGAAGGACGAAACGGTGGAAATTGAAACTTACGATACCAGCCTGAAAAAGCTAGGAAGCAAGGTAATCGAGGACTTGTCGAAAGTCGACAAGATGATCATTCAAAACCAGATGAAGCAGGGCGGAGAAACCAGCAGCGTATCGGGTAAAATGGATCTGTTTCCGGTGCCTGGTCATGGGTTTGTGCGCAACAGCTACACTGGTATGGCGAAAGGCTACGCCCTTGTGATGTACGACGATAATGCCAAGGCAAAATGGCGCTTGGCCTCCGATGAAAAGTCGAAACTCTACGAGATGGTCAGCCTCACGGAAGCAACTGATAAATACATTCTGGGCATTATGATGCGGAGAGATGGCATGTTATCGAAGCAAGTAAGCTCCTCCATGATAGCCATTAATGCAGCTACCGGAAAGAAAGTGCTGGATGTGCCGGTAGAAACAAGCAAAACCGAACAGCTTTCGCTTAGCTCGTTTACCTTCGACGCGGAGAAGCGTGAGTTTATAGCCGTTGGTGAATATTATAAGCTTGATGATAAGCCTTTTGTAAATAAAAGTCAGGGCTTTTTTATCAAACGCTTCTCCGAAGCGGGCAAAGCAGTGAGTACTAAAAACTACGGTTGGCAAAAAGAGGTAATGGCCCTTATGCCCGCCGAAGCAAAGGCCAGCCTGGAAGATAACTACGTGAACTACACCCAATCCATTGTGAAGGGGGCCAACGGCAAGATGTACATCGTGGCCGAGCAGTTCAAGATTGTGGGCGACGGAATGGGTATTGCACTGCGGGCTATGGGTGGTAAGGTTAGCGTTTCGAAGGGAAAAATCGGCAATATGTTGGTTTTCGAACTCGACCCGGAAGCAAAGCTTTCAAAGGTTAAGTTTTATCAGAAAGACCCATCCAATGCTATTCTTCCTCCTGGTTCTGGTCTGATGAGCGCCGGTTTGTTGGGACACGTCATCAAGTCGCAGGGCGATTTTGACTACCAGTTTATGCAGCGCAACGACGCGAATACACAGTTCAACGTGGTATACATCAACTTTGACAAGGAGAAAGGAGAAGATACCAAGCGCGTTATCGGCAACATTGCTTTCGGCGACAATGGGCAGTATTTGGAAGATAAGATCAATATGGCCAGTGCGGCTAACTACTCCTACCTGTATCCGGCCAAGCCTGGCTACGTGATGATAGCCGATTACTACAAAAAGAAAAATCAGCTAGGTATGAAACTGGTAAAGCTTAATATCTGATACCGCTACTCCTTTAAAAAGAAACCCCGGCCTGAGTCGGGGTTTCTTTTTGAAATTAAAAGGCCTAAAGCAACTAACAGTTTGTAGTGAGGTGTAATGCTCCATTCTGCAGTAAGCACAAAACAGCTGGAAACACTTACCTTCGAAGCAGTACCATACGGCTACTTCTTGCACTATGCCCATCGACCTCACCAGTTTCCTGCAACACACGCCCGACAGCGAAAAGACTACCCTCTACGTGCACGTAGACGAGGAAACAATAGAGACATACGATGCGCTGCTCATTGCCCAAACTCGGTACCGTAAGCTCTTCATCACGCTAGAGCCGAAGCGCCGCTACCTGGTACACACACAACCAGCCGATTCGGAAGACCTGGAAATCGACTTTTTGCAGGAGTATGAAGAGGTAGAAGCCCTGCTAGAGGATGCAGGGCTAGATGGCATCCACGATGGGGAACAGGGTATTCTCTATCACAATCTGCTCTTCCTGTTGATGAACCCCTAAAGATTCGCGGCTACCCTACTTACGCCCGCGGTAATCGGCTATCAACCCATCACAAATCCAATTAGCCAGCGCCTGTCGGTTGTCGTCGACCAGGAAACGGCGCTGGTCTTTGGCGTTGCGGATGTTGCCTAGCTCCATGAACACGGCCGGGGCATGGCTCGTGCGTACCTCGTAGAGCGTGCTGCGGGTAGACACATTGCCGGAGTAGGTGGCCCGATTGGGTTGGGCACGTTTGTAGCGGGCCGTGAACACTTTATGAATGTTCTTGGCGAGGCTCAGGCCTGCCTTGCTGTTGGCGTGGTGGTAGAAAAATACGTCGATGTTCTGGCCGGCGCTGCGGCTATCCACGTGCAGGCACAGCAGGCGTTGGTAGGCACCCTTGTGGCGGGCGTGGAGCTTGTTTACCTGCGTAATACGCTGGCGCAGGCGAGCCAACTGATTCAGCGGAATCACTTGA
Organism: Hymenobacter profundi; assembly: GCF_019334315.1. Lineage (GTDB taxonomy): Bacteria > Bacteroidota > Bacteroidia > Cytophagales > Hymenobacteraceae > Hymenobacter > Hymenobacter profundi. The sequence goes on along the minus strand of NZ_JAHWGL010000020.1, from coordinate 56,603 downwards.
TTGGGGTAGGTCACCTCGTCGTTATCCATTTTCAGCACGCTTTCGTCGCGGATACCGTCGTTGGGGTCCTGCACCATCATGTACACGGTGGCGTCGTGGGCCATTAGCACGCGGGCTAGGCGAAGGGTGATGTCGTAGGCATATTCGTCCTCGGCTAGCTTGTGCGTGCCGTACGTGCCGATGGCGCCAGGGTCGGGGCCACCGTGGCCGGGCGAGAGGTAGTACACCGCCCCGCGCAGGAGGTGGTCGCGCACGGGCGCCGGACCGTATTTGGGGCCAAACAGGGTGCGTGGCGAAATAGTAGCGCGCCTGGTAGTAGACGCCGGGGCGGTGACAGTCCGGGCCCTGCTGGCTGCCTTAGCGGGGGTAGCCGTCTTGCGGGGTAGAAGGTAGGTGCGGCCCACGATCAGGCCGTTGCGGCTCGTCAGATTCTTTTTGTTCAGCTCCCGAAACTGCCGGCCGTGTTGGCTCGGCGTGAGGCCGTGGCGGTAGAGCAGCGTGTGCACCCCGTCGCCGGGTTTGGCTACTACACGGCGATAAGTGCTTTGGCAAAAAGCACTTATGGAAACAAAAAAGGACAGGAGAAGAAATGTAGCTGTGCGCAAAAGAAAAAAAAGAGTTGGAGACGATGCAGGTGAAAGGGAAAATCCGCAAAAACCGGGCAGATGTAGTCAGAATAACTGATTTAGGATATATTGGTTGTCTGCCACAAAAAAAGGCCCGCGGATAACCGCGGGCCTTCTGGCTGAAAACAACCTACTAACCTAACACCTTTTAAGCCTCAACGGAAAGATTGGTGGCCGCGGCCAAGTGCTGCCACTGCTGCATTTGCTGTTGCACCATGGCTATTTTTTGGTCGGCCAACTGGTAGGCATCTTCCCCCAGAAAAACGTGTACGGGCTGCTGTGGGGCTTCGCTCAGCGCGCGCAGTACGGCGGCGGCTTTCTCCGGGTCGCCGGGCTGGTTGCCATTGATGTCCTGCTCGTGCTGCTGCTGGGAGTCGCGCACCGATTGGTAGGCGGCCAGCGGCTGCCGGGGCGTACCCAACGAGCCAGAAGTCAGAAAATCGGTGCGGAAATAGCCAGGGTATACCACGCTGGCCTGCACCCCAAACTCCTGCACCTCCGCCGCATACGACTCGGTGAGGCCCGCCACGGCAAACTTGGTGGCGCAATAGATGCCCCAGCCGGGGAAATTACCCATGAAGCCGCCGACGGAGGAAATATTGAACACACGGCCTGCGCCCTGCTGACGGAGGTGCGGGGTAGCGTGCCGCAACACGTGCAGCAACCCAAAAACGTTCACGTCGAAATTGCGGTGAGCTTCTCCGTCCGAGAGTTCTTCCAGCGCGCCTACCTGGCCGTAGCCCGCATTGTTGACCACCACATCCAGGCGTCCAAACGTCTTAACGGTTTGCTCGATGGCCTCGCGCACACTGTCCTCGTTGCTGAGGTCCATGTGCAGAGGTAGGAACCGCCCTTCGCTAGGCGGCACGTTCTGTTGGAGTTCGGTCAGGTTGCGGGAGGTAGCTGCCACCGCATAGCCGCGGGCCAGCAGGTGTTGTACTAAGGTCAGGCCCAAGCCCTTCGAGGCGCCGGTCACAAACCAGATGTTGTGTTGAGGAGTCATGTGCTGGAAGTGTTTCGTTATAAGATAATGCGTCACTGAGGGCCAGACTTCCGAATAGATAAAGCATACAAGCGGTAGGTGAGAAGGTGAGAAAGGGTAGGGCCGGTTGGCTACACCTACAAAGACGCACCACGCGGCCGTTTACTGTATCGGAAGCCGAAAAATCACGTTTTCTTAACCTGGCCCCGGTTATTGAGCGAAGTCAGTGGAAACCGTGAGGGGTTTCCAGGTTTCGGTTTCCTGCAAGCGGGTGTGCAGCTGCTGGGTGGCGCGCCGGTAGGCGTCCTGGCCTAGTAGCAGATGCACGGGCGGGGTAGGCTCGGCGGCCAACTGCTCGATGGCCACCGCCGCTTTGGCCGGGTCGCCGGCCTGTACGCCGTTCAGGGCCAGGTAGCGGGCGTGCGTGTCGCGCACGGTTTGATATTCTGCAAGGGGCTGCGCGGCAAAAACTAGCGACTCGGGCGTGAGAAAATTGGTGCGAAAACCACCGGGCTCAACGGTTGTTACCCGAATCCCAAACGGGGATACATCCTGGGCCAACCCTTCCGACAGAGCACTCACTGCGGCCTTGGTAGCCGAGTACACAGACCAGCCCGTAGCGCCAGCCAGTGCCGCAATAGACGAAATGTTGATGATATGTCCGGCGCGTGCAGCGCGCATGTGCGGCAGCGTGTGCCGAATGACGTTCAGCAGCCCGAACACATTCACATCAAACGACTGGCGGGTTTCGGCGTCGGTGAGTTCTTCCACGCTGCCTCCAATCCCGTAGCCAGCATTATTAACGACCACATCGAGGCCACCAAAGGTGTTGATGGTTTGTTCAATGGCTTGCTGCACGCTAGCCTCGTTGCCGAGGTCCATATGCAGGGGTAGGAAGGCGTCGGAGGAAGCGTTGCCGAGAACTTGAATAAGATTGTCGGGGTGGCGCGAGGTAGCCGCTACGCGGTGGCCCGCTTGCAGCAGGTGTTGCACCAGCGCCAGCCCAAGGCCCTGCGAGGCGCCCGTAACAAACCAGGTTTTAGAGTTGCTCATAGTTGCGTGTATGGTACACTGCAAAAGTAGAGCAGGGTAGGGGATACCCGCTTGCCTGGTTCAAACCAATGCTTGCGAAAATCAAACAACGCGCACAGCGGTAGGCGTGGTGCCAGCCCGTTTGCGAAAGAAGTTGTTGAAGTGTGCCGGTTCCTCGAAGCCCAGGCAATAGCTGATTTCGGCCACGTTCCAGACCGTGTGCCGAAGCAGGGCGTGGGCTTCTTGCAGGAGGCGGTCGGCAATGAGCTGGGTAGTGGTTTTGCCGGTTACTTCCTTCAGGGCGCGGTTGAGGTGGTTGACGTGCACCGCCAACTGCCCGGCAAAGGCATGGGCGTTGCGCAGACGCACCTGTTGGCCCGGCGTTTCGATGGGAAACTGGCGTTCTAGCAGCTCCGTGAACAGCGAAGCAATGCGCGTGGCCGCGTTGCTCTCCTTATAGAGGGTAGTAGCGGGCTGAAGCTTGAGGGCACTGTGCACCAGCTCAAACACGTAGTTGCGCAGCAGGTCGTATTTGAAGGCGTAATCAGAATCCAACTCCGCTGCCATCTTCTTGAATAACTGCGTGATGGCGGGTAGCTGCTCATCGGTAAGTGAGTACAACGGCTGCCCACCGGGCTTGAACATGGGCAGCTCCAACGCGCCTGCTACCAGGTAGCGTTGCAAAAAAGCCTCGGTGAAAATGCAGAAGAAGCCCGACTGCTGGTCGTCTAGCGGCTCCCAATCGTAGGGCACCAGGGGGTTGGCAAACAGCAGCGCGTTGCCCCTGATTTCGATGGTTTTGTCGGCGAAGTGGTAATTGCTGCGGCCCGTGACGAGCGTAATCTTATAGAAATCCTTGCGGCTATAAGGCAAGTGGCAAGCGTTTGGCCCCACAAAATCATCGAGCCGAAACACGTTGAAGTGGCCGATGTCCTGCTTCAGGTTGTCGGGCAGCCAGTGTATTTTCTGCTGATAAAAGTCTTCGAGGCTCAGGGGCTTTTGCATAGACAAACCTACGTAAATCAAACAGAGAAGTATGCAGCATACAGGCTTTGTAGGCACAGCTCAGCTATAACGTAGCACCGGGTAGCGCGTAGGGTAGAGAAATACGTACCCCCCTATCTCATGAAAGCAAACCGCCTCTACCTTAGCTGCGCTCTGTTGCCGAGCCTGCTCCTAGCCGCCTGCGGCGACCAGAACACCCGCTCGCCGGTGCAGGCGCCCGGCGCCGAAAAATCGACCAAAACCGAAGTGTTGGAAGCCGGCGCCGACGTATTGCAGGGCAAGGAGCCGCTGCGCAACATGAACATCTACCTCGATGGCTTTCACTTTTATAGTGGTGATATGCAGGGACAGATGGAGGCGCATCACTTCTGCACCAAGCTGAATGAGGACGTTATCCAAGCGGTGATTTTTGATGGGAATACCGCCGATGCCAAGATCATGGGCGTGGAATACATTATATCGCGGCGCTTGTTTGAAAAGCTGCCCGTTGAGGAGAAGAAGCTCTGGCATAGCCACCGATACGAGGTGAAATCGGGCACACTGGTGGCGCCGGGCATCCCCGATGTAGCCGAGCACGAGCTGATGGAGCAGGTGGTGAGCACCTACGGCAAAACCATTCATACCTGGCACACCGACCGCGACAAGGAACTGCCCTACGGCGGCCCGCAACTCATGATGGGTTTCACCCAAGACGGACAGATTGATACGGCTATGGTAGGCCAGCGCGACCGGCGCATGAAAATTTCGACGGCCGAAAAGCGCCGCCAGCGGGCCGACATTGCCGCGCCCGACGTGCTACCCGGCGCCGATGCCTGGGAAAAAGGCGAGGTACGGCAGTTCGAGGTGACGCAGCGGGCGAGTGCGGCGCATCAACATTAAGGGACTATTGCAGGTTGGGTGAGTGGTAGCTGCTCCGTTGTACGCCATTCATCCACTTGCCTGCTATGCCGACACTCATTCCGAAGAAAATCCTGGCCCGCCAGCACGAAATAACTGCCGATTTCACCCGCCTTGTGCACGCCCACGTCGATGATCTGGCGGCGGGTAGGGCCACGGAGGCGCTGGAAATCCGCGATTTTGCCGGGCAGCTGTGCATTCACCCTACCCACCTCAGCAACACGCTTAAGCACACCACTGGCGAGGCGCCTTGTGCCATTTATGAGCGCAAGCTGGTGGCAGTGTCCAAAGAATTGCTGGCCGATGCGGGCCGGTCGGTGGCCGACGTGGCCGCCCAGCTCACCTACGACCCGTCCAACTTCACCAAGTTTTTCAAGCGCTTTGTGGGGTGCACGCCCCGGCAGTACCGCGAGGAGCTGTGGGCCAGGCAACGGGTAGAAGATGCGGAAACGGTCACCAGTTAATCTGAACTACTCACCAGAGCGGAGCGCCCAGCTACCCGGACATTTGTAGGGTTCTTCACCTAACACATTACTTTCCCATGAGCACCACCAAAATAGCCCTCGTAACGGGCGGTAGCCGCGGCCTCGGCAAAAACATGGCCCTCAATCTGGCCCAAAAAGGCCTGGACGTACTCCTGACCTACCACAGCAAACGCGAAGAAGCCGAAGCCGTGGTAGCTGAAATCAAAGGCCAAGGCCGCAAAGCCGCCGTCCTGCAACTCGACGCTTCCAACGTGAGCAGCTTCGACAGCTTTTTCGAGCAGGTGACAGCTACGCTGAGTAGCACCTTCGGAACCGAGCGGTTCGATTTTCTGATCAATAACGCCGGCACGGGCCTCTACCAGCCCTACCCGGAGGTGACGGAAGAGCAGTTTGATGACATGCTGAATATTCACTTCAAAGGCCCGTTCTTCCTCACGCAGAAGGCGTTGGCGCTGATGAACGATGGCGGCGGCATCATCAACATTTCCTCGGGTCTGACGCGCATTATCTACCCCAACTCTGCCACCTACGCCAGCATGAAGGCGGCCACGGAAACGCTCACCAAGTATCAGGCAAAGGAACTCGCCAGTCGCCGCATCCGCGCCAACGTGGTGGCGCCCGGCGCCATTGAAACCGACTTCGGCGGCGGCCGCACCCGCGACAACAAAGAGGTAAACGCGCACATTGCCAGCCTCACGGCCATGGGTAGGGTAGGCCTACCCACCGATATCGGGCCAGTCGTTGCCTTCCTCTGCACCGACGAAGCCGCCTGGATTGATGCCCAGCGCATTGAGGTAACCGGCGGGCAGGGTATCTAGAATCACGGATTTATGCGGATTCGTCGGATTAATCGGATTTTGTGGACGATTAATTAGCCGAACGATTTAGGCTGATTAAATAGCGAAAGGCGTTGCTGGGCTTGCTCAGCGGCGCCTTTTTTGATTATTGTATACACGGTCCAACTGATTGGCTACAATTTATTTATAACTGCATGCAACCTGCTTAGCTTGTTTGGAGCTCTAGAAAATAGTTACTCTACTATATTTCCGCTATGCACAAACTCTACACTTGCCTGCTCGGTAGCATCCTGCTGCTGAGCCTGACCGCTTGCCCGCTGGTGCAACCGGTTGACCGGGTTCCACTACCCAAGTATAAGCCACTGCTGATGCCCCGTATCCAGCTGGAGCAGGCCGTGGCTGTGCTGCCGCCGCAGAACATGCACAACACCGGCAAAATCTACCTCCGCGACCCGTACATTCTCATCAACGAACGGTACGAGGGCGTGCACATTATCAATAACCAGGACCCGGCCAACCCGCGGCCAGTGGCGTTCCTGCGGATTCCGGGCAACGTGGATGTGGCCATGAAGGGCAACATGCTCTATGCTGACAGCGGCCCCGACTTGCTCACGTTCGACATGTCCAACATGCAAGCAGCCCGGCTGGTCAACCGCGTGAAAGATGCTGTGCCGGAGCTGCCCATGCCCGAAACCGGGGACGTTCCCGCCGAATATCAGCTCCAAAATCGTCCTGCTGATGCTGTGGTGATTGGCTGGCAGAAACTATAATTGCTACTATTTCTTCGACCTATGCGTGTATTTTCTACTCCTTTGCTCCGCTCCTTTGTTGCGTTGCTGGCCCTAGGCCTTGGCGCGTGCAGTGCCAACAACGACATGAGCCCCGCCAGCGCCGATCTGGCTGCCAGCGACGGGAAAGGCGGTTCTCTGGCTCGCTTCACGGTGCTTGGCAATACGCTGTACGTGGTTGATAACCATAGCCTGCGCCTGTTCGACCTGACTACGCCCACTGCTCCGGCTCGTGGGCAGGTAGTGCCCCTGAGTATGGGCATCGAAACAATTTATCCGCGGGCGCCCTACCTCTTTTTGGGCACGCAGCAGGGCATGTATATTTTTGATGCTTCTGCGCCCGCGCAGCCCAAACAAGTGGCTTTCTACGAGCACGTGATGAGCTGCGACAGGGTGGTGGTAGACGAGCGGTTTGCTTACGTAACCCTGCGCGATGGTCGCTCTTGTGGCGGTGGCCCCAACCAGCTACAGGTCATCGACCTCACCAATCTCAGTCAACCGCGCTTGGCCCGCACCTACCCCATGCAGCACCCCTTGGGGCTGGGGGTAGACAGGACGCTGCTGTTTGTATGCGACAAAGACCACCTGAAAATCTTCGACACCCAAAACACGCCGGAACTCCAGGCCTTGCAAACGTTCGATGTAAACGTGTCGGATGTTATTCCGAACCGGGGGCAGCTATTGGCTATCGGGCCCGGCGGACTCTACCAGTACCGCTACCGCAACAGCACGCTCACGCCGCTCAGCAAACTCTCCATCACGCCGACTAACTGATGCGCCCTGGTATGTTCACGCGCTGGCTTACGGGGTGGGGCGTAGCGTGCGGCAGTCTGATAGCAGCGAAGGCTCAGACTCCGGTGCCGCCGGTCAGGACGTATAGCGTGAAGGTTGATCTGGCACCCATGATGGCGAGCGGCTACCATGTCAGTGCAGAAAAGCTATGGGGGCCGGCGTATCGGCACGCACTGGTGCTAACGCCCCAGTTCTACCGTGGCAAGGTGCAAAACATCACCTCCGACGTGACCGATGGCCGCAACGTGGTGCGGGGCTATGGCCTAGCCGTGCAGCACCGCATCTACCTAAGCGAGCGGACGACGCCACAAGAAGGGTTTTACGTTGGGTATGGTCCTCACTACCAACACTTCGAGCTGGAGTTTCGGGCGTCGAGTTGGCAGCCGGAGGTAGCTGACAATGGCTTGACCTACTATGAATATCGCGCCCGCAATCAGAAGGAAACCATAAACCGGTACGGCGCCACAGCTGTGCTGGGCGGCCAACTTTTCTTACCCGACTTACCAATATTCCTGGACGTGTACATGGGTTTCGGCCTGCGCAAAGCCCACGCACGCGCCACCCTACCCGGCAGCCATTACAACAGGGGCATGAGCGACTACGGCACCAGTGGCTACTACTTACCCGTTGGGTTTCGGGTAGGCGTGGCCTGGTAGCAAGTAGTCTAGCTTATACAACCGCATACAGCGTGGGTAGGGGCCGGAAAGGCGCCTTCGCCAGTACGATACGCTTACTTATGCTTGAGTGGTTGATGGATTGTATTGGTTGCCTGAACTAGCCTAAACAAGAAAGGCTTGCCACTGGCAAGCCTTTCTTGTTTGAACGACAATCGTCCACGAAATCCGATTAATCCGAAAAAATCCGTGATTAGGGGCGAATCAGAGGACGAGCAGGGTTCCAGATGCCCCACGGAATCATAATCAGCACCAGCACCAGCGAGATAGTGAACCAGATGAACGCAGTTTTGTGCTTGAGCACGGCGTCGCTGATTTTCTTGGACTTGCTACGGCCGATTTGCGCAGCGGCCCAGGCCAAAATCATAGCCGTGATGTGCTCTACCCCCCAAAAGCGGGCCTGCGGGTCTTTCATAGCCGCGCCGCCCATCGCCTTCATCATCGACAGTCCCACGGGGCTCAAGAAGAAATACAGCAGAATGCCCAGCAGCAATTGCAAGTGCATGGAGCCCACAAAGGCGGCAGCCATACCATTGTCGGCGCCAACGTAGGGCTTGCGGCCCTGCCAGCCACTAAATGCGCGGAAGATGGCAATAAGGCCAAAGATGAGGACGAGCCAGCGCGTCCAGTTGTGCAGCAGCAGTACGATGGAGTAGAATGTCATCAGGTAGTAGGAGTGGTTGGGGTGCAAAGGTCGGGCGCAGGGCGCGAAATGCCGCGCCCTACCCCAGAAATTTACAGGCTCGGGACGGGAACCTCTAGCACAGGCGCAGCTTCATCGAGCTTATGACCTGCAAACTTGAATACGTTTTCGCGCACAAATAACTCGCCCTCCTGCCGCAGAATGGCTAGGTTATTTATGCTGATTTTCAGGTTGAAGGTTTGCTCGTTGAGGTATTGCAGCACGGGCCCCAGCAACTCGGGGGTGGTGTCGTGCAGGGCTAAGGAAATGTGCGGCAGCCAGCAGTCGGGGGCACTGTACTTATCGGTGTGGAGGCACAGCGGCGCCGTGGCCCGCAGAATGCGCTGGTGCAAGGCATTCAACTCATCGGAGCGGAGCACCGGAATGTAAATCACCGGGTTTGGTCCTGGAAATACGCCAAGGCCGGTGGTGAAGGCCGGAAATGAATGCGTAGTATGGGCTACCTCCTGCAACACCTCTTTCAGGACCGACAACTGGCGTACCCCGGCAAGCTGGTAGGTGATATGGGGGTCGGGGGTAGCCTGCACATCATCAAGACCAAACTTTTCTTCTAAGCTTTTGATAATCTTGTTGATATGTGCCGCGTATTTGGGGCTGAGCAGCGAAGTAATAGCAAGCATGCACGAATGAATAGAAGGCGAAAAGGGTAGGATGCGACCAGCAAGATAGGGCCAGCAGCGCAACCAGGCAATTGTTCTGACAGTACGTAAGCGCGGCAGAAGCAGCTAAAAAACAAAGAGCGCGATAACCGTTACGATTCAGTTGTACGTTACAAAGGCATTCTTTCTTTTTTATTATTCCGTGTCGTCAGCTTCTCCCGCTCCGGTTGTTACTCCCCCTGCGCCGCCTACCTGGCAGTGGTGGTACTGGGTGGTGTTAGGCCTGGTAGCGCTGGTAGGTGCAGCGTTATTGGCTCTTGACCCCTGGCTGCGACAGTACCTGGAAAAGCAGGTAGCTGAAGGTACACACGGTCGCTACCAGCTACACATTACACAACTGCAAACCAGCTTGTGGCACCAAAGCGTGTATGTGCGCGGGGTGCAGCTGCGTACGGTAGGCCCTGCTACCAACGATAGAGCCGCGCTGCCACCCGTGCAGCTTACCCTAGGCCACGCCCGCCTGACCGGGGTAGGCCTATGGCAGTTGGTGCAACGCGGTACAGTGCCTATCGACAGCTTGGTGCTTGATTCCCTGCATATTCGCTTGCTGGGAAGGTTGCCCGCAGCCAAGAAGTCGCAGCCTCTTTACCAGCGCCTACCCCTGCACCTGGAAGGGATACGACTGGGTTACTTGTCGCTTCGCCACGTACAGACCGCCTACCAGCCTGCGCCGCAAACGGGTGTAGCCTGGAAGCAGGCAGACTTCTTGGCGCGCGACATCCTGCTGAGTGCCGCAGGAGCCGCCGACTCGCAGCGGGTAGGCTACGCAGCAGCCGTAACCGCACACGTACGGCACTTGGTTGCCTCGGCTGCGCAGCACCGCCTGGCACTGCGTAGCGTGCGGTTTGCGTCCGAGCCGGGTACGTTGGTAATCGATTCGGTGGTGGTGCGGCCGCAGCAGCCGTTGAGCGAGGTGCGCAGCCGCAATGCCCGCGTTTCGCTGCACCTGCCGCGGGTTTCACTCACGGGTTTGCACACGGCTGCCCTAATGCGCCACCAGTTCCGGGCCGATACGCTGCTGCTGTTGGCCTGCGACCTGGATATGACGGCTCCGCGGGTGTCGCCGCCACCCATCCACCAACTGCTGGCGCCGTGGCTTGATCGGGTGCAGCTAGAGCATCTGTTGCTGGCCAATGCCTCGGCGCGCATTCGTGGGGTGGAGGAGCGGCCCCGGTCGCAACACATTGCGGTGCAGGGTAGCCATCTGCGGGTCGATTCGGTGGGGGCGCAGGACCAGCAGCGGGTGCTGTACGCCCAGCAGTGGGACGTGCGCACCGGCGTGGTAATGGCCCGGCTCGACCCACCGTTCTACCAACTGGCCTGCCAAAGCGCACACTTAGCTACGCGTGGTGGATTGCTGGAAATCAACAATATCCGGCTGCGGCCACTGGTGTCGGTAGTGGAGCTTTCGCGGCGCAAGCACCACCAGGCGCCCCACGTAACGGTGCTCATTCCGCAGGTGCGGGCCACGGCTATTCAGTATGCGGCCCTCACGCATCAGCACTGCCTGATTATGCAAACGCTGACCATCCGGCAACCGCGCATCCAAACCCGCAGCGATGGTCGTTTTGCCCTAAATCCTGAGCACTCCGTAGCCACACCCGAAGCCCTACGCCACCTGGGGTTCACGCTGGACGTACGGCGCATCAATGTGCAAAATGGGACACTCTATACCATCTACCGGGCGCCGCAAAATGCCAAACCAGGGCAGCTGACAATCAACCGCGTGTCGGGCACAATTGAAAACTTCTCCAACGACCCGCACCGGATGTCGGCGGCGCATCCGGCAGTAGTACACGCCACGGCGTGGCTACAAAACCGCTGCCAGCTGCAAGCCACGCTCACGGCCAATCTACTCGACCCCAACGGGCAGCACACCATTACGGGCACTTTCAGCGAAGGACAGCTCTCTATGTTGAACCCGATGACGGTGCCTACCAAGCAGCTATTGTTTCGCAGCGGACAAGTGAAGCACATCCACTTCTGCATGCAGGCCAACCGCCAGCGGGTAACAGGCCCCATGTGGGCCAGCTACTCCGACCTCAAGCTGACCATGCTCAGCCAGAAAGGTGGTGCCGACCACAAAACGCTCGGCTCTCGCTTGAAAACAACCCTCGTCAACGGCCTATTTCTGCGCGATGATAACCCGCGCAAGGGTAAGCTCCAAGTAGGCCACATGACCTCCGCCCGCGACCTTCGCGTATCGGTATTCACCTTATGGCGCCAGGGTATTGTCAGCGGTATGTTGAACAGCGCCGGCGTGCCCGCACCTCTCAGCAAAAAGCTCAGCGAGCAGCAGGATAAACCGGTATATAAGTAGTCTATGATCAGTAACTTGGGCTTACCAATCAAGTACAACAATAGAATAGCCTTTCCTACTGATGGGTAGTAGTCTTTGAGTCGAACAATGCTTACTATTATAGCAGCAAGAGTGCATTGCTACGTTCGGTCCCATTTTTAACTCCACAACCATTTTCCATCATGTCTGCATCTGCTCGCAACATCATTGCCTGGGTTCTGCAAGCCTTGTTAGCCCTGGCTTTCATTGCCTCCGGCGCCAGAAAGTTTATGGACCTGCCTGGTACGGTTGGCATGTTTGGTGGCCTGGGATTACCGGGCGCGTTGGCGTATGTTGTTGCCGCTGCCGAAGTACTGGGGGGCATTGGCCTGCTGGTACCGCGCTTTGTCCGACCCGCCGCGTTGGGGTTGATTATCATCATGATCGGCGCCGTTGTTCTGCACGCCACTAAAATTCCCGGCGGTCTGGCGGGCGGCGTGCCGGCCATTGTATTGCTGCTTTTGCTACTGGTGGTATTGTGGCTGCGGCGGCCAGCAACTACCACAGTCTAAGTTGGTTGTTACTTTCGGCGGTCTGCCAGTAAATCTCTTTTACTAACAGACCGCCGAAGGTAAAGCCGAAGCTGTATTGTAAGACCAAGGGTAGGTTTTAAAAATCCACTTCCTGAATCGTGAATTCCGATACGGGCGGCTGTTGGTTTGCTTGCAGCGCGTTTAGGTGGGAGTAGAGCACGTAGGTGTCGGAGCCGCGGCGAGCGAGGGTAGTAGGGTACACGGCCGGCGTGGTGAAGGTGCCAGTAGAGGTAGTGGAAGTCCAATTATCGGAGGAGGTGAGGCGGTACACGGTGCTTTGGGCATTGGCTACGGCCTGCAAAGTGGTGTTATCGTAGAGCAGCAAGCCATCGGCACCCTTTAGGTTCACGCTGGTTGTCACTTTCGTGAAGGATGCCGGATTGTTAAGCGGCACTTTAAACAGCGCGCCTTCGTCTGACTTTGCTACTAGTAAGTAGCCATCGGGGTGGTACACAATACCGTTGAGGCCGAACGAGCCGGCAGGCGCGCCCAGTTGGGCATTTTCGAGAAACACAGTAGGCGTGCCCTGCGCATCGATTTTATAGATAATGGGAGCAAAGCTGTCCGTCACGTAGGCGTTGCCCTGGCCGTCTATGGCAATGTCGTTGGCGAAGTGACCGGAAGCGTTGGGACGCAGGGCGCCCAAGTTCACGTAAGCAATGCGCTGGCCGTTGTCGCGGTTGAAAATGGCCACGGCGGCCAGCTTGCGTCGGGTAGCGTCGGTGGTGCGGGCCGTGTTGTAGCCAGGGTCAGACACGGCTACTAATACGCGGTTGCGGGCATCGTCTACGCGCATACCAATGGTGGAAACCAATTGGGCATCCTCGGCAAAAACGCTGTAGGTGCCGTCATCCTTCACCTGACCTATCGTGCCGCGGGTTTGGGAGCCAACCAGAAAGCGGTTGTTGGCGGCGTCGTACTGCACGCCCTCGGGGTAGAGCGCCGATTGCGTGAAGGTGATAGTGTCGGGCGCATCGGGGTCCGAGTCGGAATCATCGTTGCAACTGGTAGCTAGCAAGCCCAACAACGCCAACGGAAACACGTGCAGCGCGGGGCGCCGGAAGGTAGCAAAAGCAGACATGGAAAGCAGTGGTAAGGTGAACAGTGTACCAAGACACTACGGCGGCGCCACCAAGTAGGGTTATAGCGTGCGCACCTTTCGTCTGCCCACGCCGTTTGAAAGAAGGTTTTCCTACCCTGTCGATTTCCCTACCCCGCCATGCCTGCCGCCAGCAACCTCCCCGCCAAGCTCACCAAGGGCAACCTGCCCACCAAAATTTGCCTGACGTGCGGGCGCCCCTTCGAATACCGCAAGAAATGGCGCAACAGCTGGGACGAGGTGAAATATTGCGGCGAGAAATGTCAGCGCAACCGCCCCAAAACGACCTCGTTGCCAGCGTAGGAAAGCCCAGCTAGCCCCGTATCTTACGCAGAAAATTCAGCCGATGAACCGACGAGTATTTCTGCGCAACGGCGGCCTGACCGGGCTGGCCCTTTCCACCTTCTCCCTACCTGCCTGCGACCCTAAAGCGCCAGCTACGCAGACATCCACCACGCCGCCTGATACCGACCCTGACGCCTTCGAACTGCACGAGACAACCCTGAACGACTTGCAACAGCAGCTGCAAAGCGGGCAGCGCACCGCCCGCAGCCTCGTGGAGCTGTACCAACAGCGTATCAAGGCCATCGACCAAAGCGGCCCTACCCTGCGTAGTGTTATCGAATTGAACCCCGATGCCCTGCGCATCGCCGACCAGCTGGACCAGGAGCGCAAAGCGGGCAAGGTGCGCGGGCCGCTACACGGCGTGCCAATACTCATCAAGGATAACATTGACACCGGCGACCAGATGCAAACCACCGCCGGCTCGCTGGCGCTGAGCGGGCATAAAGCCGCACAGGATGCGTTCATTGTGAAGAAGTTGCGGGAGGCCGGCGCGGTGCTGCTGGGCAAAACCAACCTGAGCGAGTGGGCCAACTTCCGCTCCTCACGCAGCACTAGCGGCTGGAGCAGCCGCGGTGGTCAGACCAAAAACCCGAACATGCTGGACCGCACGCCCAGCGGCTCGTCGTCGGGGTCAGGCGCGGCCGTGTCGGCCAATTTGTGCGCCATTGCCATTGGCACGGAGACGGATGGCTCTATCGTGTCGCCGTCGTCGTGCAGTGGGGTAGTGGGCATTAAGCCCACAGTAGGGCTGTGGAGCCGCACGGGCATCATCCCCATTTCGGCTACCCAGGACACGGCCGGCCCCATGGCCCGCACCGTACGCGACGCTGCCGTGCTGCTCGGCGCCCTCGCCGGCCCCGATGCCCAGGACGACGCTACCCAAGCCAGCGCCGGCAAGCTACACGCCGACTACACCCAATTCCTTGATGCCAATGGCCTGAAAGGTAAGCGCATCGGGGTAGAAAAAGCCCACCTCACCGGCAACAACGACGCCGTGCCGCTCTTCCAGCAAGCAGTGGAATTGCTGAAAGCGCAGGGTGCCACAGTGATGGAAATCGACCTGCTGAAAGAGGTTGAACCGCTCGGTGGCGCTGAGTTCGACGTGTTGCTTTACGAGTTCAAAGACGGCGTGAATAAGTACTTGGCCACGGCCAACGCCCCGGTGAAAACGCTGGCCGACGTTATTGCCTTCAACACCCAACACGCCGATAAGGCCATGCCGTTTTTCCGGCAGGAAATTCTGGAACAGGCCGAAAAAACCGACGGCCTCGCCAGCGCAAAGTACCAAGAGGCCCTGCGCAAGTCACACGAGGGTGCCCGCCGCGCCCTCGATGCGGCCCTGCAAACCCACAAACTCGACGCCATTGTGGGCATCACCAACGCCCCCGCGCCCTGCATCGACCTCGTGAATGGCGACTACTGGCCGGGTCCTGGGTTTTCGTCGCCCGCTGCTATGGCTGGCTACCCCCACATCACGGTGCCGATGGGGCAGGCGCACGGGTTGCCGGTGGGCCTGTCGTTTGTAGCCGGGGCTTGGCAGGAGGCGGTGCTGTTGCCGCTGGCCTACGCCTACGAGCAAGCCGCCCGGCAACGCAAGGCTCCGCAGTTCCGTGGTCCGCTGGTAGGGTAGGGGCGAGGTGGTGGCAAGTTGGGTCGGTGTTTGCACGTATTTCGATAAGCCTATGTTATATTTAGGTGAATACGTGGCTCTTACACTTACTTTTTGAGCCCGAATGGGTTCCTATTGGAACCCTTGTCTCATTTAAACCGACTCTTCGTCATGACATCCATAGCAATTCTTCCCGTTCAAGGTGCACCGGCTACCCACCAAACACACGAGCTAAAAATCTGGCCTTCCTGCTTCTCGGCCGTGGAGGCCCGCACCAAGCCCTTCGACGTACGCCAAAACGACCGAAACTTTCAGGTAGGCGACGCGGTGCTACTGCGCGAGTTCGAGCCCGAAAGCGAGCAGTACACCGGCCGTGTCCTCACCCGCTGGATCAGCTACGTGCTACATGGTGGTGCATTTGGGGTAGAGGCCGGCTGGTGCGTGCTGGGCTTTGCCGAGCATCCGCCGTTGCCGCCCGGCATCACCAATACCAGCTTGTGGTAGTATTTCCTTGCACCTTACAAAAAGAAACGGCCCTGGCGAATCGTCAGGGCCATTTCTTTTTGAGGTGTCCCCGAATGCCAAAACGCTACGCAAGCTGCTTCTCCAGTACTAGCAGTACCAACGGCTTGCGCGGTACCCCAAAGCGGGTAGCAGTAGGGAAGGGTTCTGTAGCGCCGGTACGCTGGTAGCCGTGGCGCTCATACCAGGCCAGCAGTTCTGTTCGGTCGCTGATGACGGTGATTTTCAATAGGTGGCAGCCGTGCTGGCGGGCGTGTTGCTCGGCGGCTTGTAATAGTTGCTTTCCTACCCCTTGCGCCTGCAAGGTGGGCTGCACCGAGAGCATGCCCAGGTACAGGCGTGGCGGCTGCGCGTGCAGGTAGGCGCAGGCAACCAGCGTACCGGTTGCGTCGCGGGCCGTGAGGATAGTGGCGCCGGGTGTTGCCAGTAGTTGGCGTAGTTCGACTGCATCCACGCGGGTACCGTCGAGCAAATCAGCCTCGGTGGTCCAGCCCTGGCGGGAAGCTTCGCCGCGGTAGGCCTGGTTAACAAGGGCTTCCAGCTCGGGGATGTCGGCGGGGGTAGCGGGGACGAGGGTAGGAATCATGCGGCAAACATACGGCCTGATGCTCTGAAAAAGGCTTGAGTTGGCGCGGCGAAAAGTCACTGTAGTAGCCAGTGAATCTGTTACCTTTAGCTGTATCCGCTCTGCCATCAGGCTAACGTCCATCCTACCCACCTTTATGCGCTCTTTCCTTCAAAAAACTGCCTTGCTGCTGTTGTTCGTCCTCGTTCAGGGGGCAGTGCACGCACAAACCACCCTCGGCATTTTCACGGACCACCAGGATATCGGCACCAATGTGAAACCGGGCAGTGCCACCTACCTGCCCGCCACGCAACAGTATAAGGTGACGGGTGCGGGCACCAATATTTGGGGTGACCACAACGAGTTTCAGTTCGTGTACAAGAAGCTCACTGGCGACTTTATTCTGTACGCCCGCGCCAACTTCGAAACCCCAAAGGGGGTAGAGCCGCACCGCAAGTTGGGCTGGATGGTGCGCCAGAGTCTCGCTGGCAATGCTCCTCACATCAGCGCCGCCGTGCACGGCGACGGGCTGACTTCCCTACAATTCCGCAAAACAGTGGGGAGCGCCACCGCGGAAACGCAGGCAACCATCACAGGGGCCGATGTCATTCAACTGGAGCGCACCGGCACTACCTACACCATGCGCGTGGCTCGGTTCGGGCAGCCCTTCACGGTGCAGCAGGTGACGGATGTGGCCCTGGGAGATGCCGTGTATGTGGGCTTATTTGTGACGTCGCACAACGCCGGGGTGGTTGAGAAAGCCGTGTTCCGCGACGTGCGCATTGCCATTCCGGCACCAGCCAGCCTTACGCCCTATAGGGACTACCTGGGCAGCCACATTGAGCTACTGGACGTAGCCAACGGCCACCGCGAAATCGTGTATACCTCGCCCAAATCGTTGCAGGCGCCCAACTGGCGCCCCAACGGTAAAAGCCTGGTCTACAACAGCGACGGGCTGATGTACAATTTCGACTTGGCCGCTCGCAAGCCAACCGTGCTACCCACCGGCGACGTCAAGAACAACAACAACGACCACGTGCTTTCCTTCGACGGGACTATGCTGGGGCTGAGCAGTGGCGTGGATAAACTGGGAGGCTCCATTGTGTACACGGTGCCCGCTACCGGCGGCACGCCTCGGCAAATCACCCCCCGCGGGCCGTCCTACCTGCACAGCTGGTCGCCCGACAAGCAGTACCTGCTGTTCACCGGCGAGCGGAACAAGGACTTCGACATCTACCGGGTGTCGGCCACCGGCGGGCCAGAAGTACGCCTCACCACCGCTGCTGGCCTAGACGACGGCGCCGAGTATACCCCCGATGGCCGCTGTATCTACTTCAACTCGGTGCGCACCGGCACCATGCAAATCTGGCGGATGCGCGCCGATGGTACCGACCAGCAGCCCGTCACCCACGGCGACTTCCACGACTGGTTTCCGCACGTCTCCCCCGATGGCAAGTGGTTGGTGTTCGTCTCCTTCCTAAAGGATGAAGTGTCTCCCAACGACCATCCGTTCTACAAGCACGTGTACCTGCGCCTGCTACCCATCGCGGGCGGCGAGCCCAAGGTCATTGCCTACCTCTACGGCGGGCAGGGCACCATTAACACGCCCTCGTGGTCGCCGGACAGTAAGCGCGTAGCGTTTGTGAGCAACAGCGCGGATGCGGGGAAGTAGGGGAGATGAGTAATGCAGTATAGCAAACGTCAATATTTGTTGACATTTTAGACTGCTCCACTAGCGCCGCCAATTGCTCCCAGTACCTTCACTAGGAAGATGCTGGTAACTCGGAACTTGCACTCAAAGTACAACTCATCCGAGTCCGTACGACCTTTTTCCATTTGCGATAGAAGTTAGGTGTTCGAGCACCTACTTCCTGACCCCTCGGTTGCTACCAACAGCCGGGGGGGGCGCCGTTTATAGGCAACCGTGTTGACGAGGTGTTTACCGTACGTTACGACGAAGGTAGCGGCGCTGTGTAAAGTATACAACCTCAGAATAGCTGCTAAGTCACGAAAGCGTAACAGAAGTTTTCAGCGTTGTAGTGTTTAATGCAAGCGTTGAGAACGTACGTATTTATTGGAGCCGAAACTCAATAAGCTGATTTTTTGGATCAATCAGCAACCAATCACCGGGGGGAGAAGCTACTACCCAGGTTTCCAAACTGCGCCCTTGTGTATACGCTAAGAAGGATTGTGGACCAAGGAATAAACTTAAACGGTAGAGATTCTGAACTGACGAGCCACCACCTTTACGTTTACCCTCATCTATCCACGCCCGCAGAGTAAGTTTTCGACTTTTGACTACCTGTTCCTGCGAATTGTCAGCTTCTCGCTCTGCCTCTAGAATACCATCGCACCAGTAACGTTGGAGACTTGTATCTCGCGAGTTGTGGAGTGCCGCAGACAGGGAATATTCGAGCCGGGAAAGAAAGGTTTCAGTTAGCATTAGCTGATGGATTGACAGGGTAGTGCTTACACTAGCGCGCAGAGTTCCTTACCTTTGCCCCCTTACAGCAAAGTAGGAAATGATTTCCATCAACGACTTAGACTTTCACTTCGGCTCGCGCACGCTCTACGACGGGGCCAACCTCCACATTAAGCCCAAAGACAAAATCGGCCTGATTGGGCTGAATGGGCAGGGCAAATCGACGCTGTTGCGCATCCTGGTGGGCGAGTACAAGCCCGACGGTGGTAGCATCAGCATGGGCAAGGAAGTGACCCTGGGCTTCCTGAACCAGGATTTGCTGAGCTACGACTCGCACGAGCCTATCCTTATTGTGGCCATGCAGGCCTTTGGCGAGGCGCTGGCTTTGCAGAAGCAGATCGACGAGACGCTGCTGGAATTTGAAACCAACTACACCGACGACCTGGTAGATAAGCTAGCCGATTTGCAGGAGCGCTTCGAGGCGCTGGGCGGCTACACCATGCAGGCCCGCACCGAGGAAATTCTGGAAGGTCTGGGCTTCACAACGGAGGAGCTGCAAAAGCCCCTGAAGCTGTTCTCGGGTGGCTGGCGCATGCGCGTGATGCTGGCAAAAATCCTATTGCAACAACCCTCCCTGCTGCTGCTCGACGAACCCACCAACCACTTGGACCTACCCTCTATCAAGTGGATTGAGAACTACCTGGCCGGCTACGAAGGCGCTGTCATCATCGTATCGCACGACCGTGAGTTTCTGGACCGCACCACCAATACCACGGTAGAGGTAACGGGCGGCAAGCTGGTGCCCTACGCCGGCAACTACTCCTACTACATGGTAGAGAAGGAGGAGCGCAACGAGATTCAGAAGGGTGCTTTCGAAAACCAGCAGGCTGCCATCCGGCAGGCAGAGCGCTTCATTGAGCGTTTCAAAGCCAAAGCCAGCAAGGCCAAGCAGGCCCAAAGCCGCCAAAAGGCTTTGGACAAGATGGACCGCATTGAGGACGTAGCACCCGAGGCGGCCAAGGTCAACTTCTCATTCCGCTTCTCGGTGCAGCCCGGCCGCCACATCCTGCGCATGGAGCACGTGACCAAGAAGTATGACGAGAAAACCATCTTCCGCGACACCAACGTGCACATCGAGCGCGGCGACAAAATCGCGCTGATTGGCGCCAACGGTAAGGGTAAGTCTACCCTGATGCGCCTGGTGGCCGGCACAGAGGCGCCTACCGCTGGCAACCACCAGCTCGGTCACAACGTGATTATGGCCTTCTATGCCCAGCACCAGTTGGAAAGCTTGCGCATCGAAAACGAGATTTTGCAGGAGATGATTGAGGCCGGCTCCAAGCGCAACGAAATGGAGCTGCGCACGGTGCTGGGCTCCTTCCTGTTCACTGGCGACCAGGTGTTCAAGAAAATCAAGGTGTTGAGTGGGGGCGAGAAAAGCCGCGTGGCCCTGGCCAAAACGCTGATTTCGGAAGCCAACTTCCTGCTGCTCGACGAACCGACCAACCACTTGGATATGCAGTCGGTGAACATCCTGATTCAGGCCCTGGACCAATTCGAGGGTACGTTCATCGTCATCAGCCACGACCGTTTCTTCGTGGAGAACGTGGCCACCAAGATCTGGTACATAGAGGATTTCCAACTGAAGGAGTACCCCGGCACCTATGCCGAGTACGAGCAGTGGCAGGAAGACCGCGAGAAGGAGGCCAAAAAGGCCGGCCTACCCTCGCCCTCGGCCCCCAAGCCCCTACCCAAGGAGGAGAAGAAGGCCGACGCCGCCCCCGCCAAAACGCCTTCACCCGACCAGAAAAAAGCCCTGCGCGAGCTGGCCGAGGTAGAGAAGAAAATTGACGAGCGGGAAAAGGAGCTGGCGCAATACGAAGCCCAACTCGCCGACCCGCAGATTTACCAGAACGCCGCCCAGCTAAAAGACGCTACCCTCAAATTTGAGCAGGTGAAAAAGGAGTTGGCTCAGTTGAATGACCGTTGGGAAATGCTGGCGGAAATGTAATTATCTGCTGCTATTAAAAAGCCCCGCCGGAAGCGTTATGCTTCTGGCGGGGCTTTTTAATTTTTAGTAGTGTTGACTTGACACGGGTATGCAAACCCGCCGAATCGCCTACACCGCCACTGTTACCGGTCGGATACTATTCTGCACTCGCTAAGGTGCTGCTTTAAGCGGCACAAGTTCTCTCAGTATCTTGAGGCAGTATATAGAATCAAACACCTTATGACATTTCCTACTACAACGTATCTGATGAGTACGAAAGCCTATAGAGCCATCCTGTTTATTTTAACTGTTGGTAGTGTCACCCAAAGTCAGGCACAAGACTTTCAGCACCAAAAGGAGCTATTCTGGCGCCCGAATGCAGACAATGGTATCACCTGGGACCTGACCCGTGAAACGAGGCTTCCCCACAACGACAATATTGAACTATCGGGTACGCAGGTTTCCGGAATCATCCGCTACGAGGTCACGAAGGAAAAGCAGCTGCACATTACCCGCGACATTCTCTTTCCGCAACTGCGCAAATACACCAAATCGAACGAGTCGCTATACCGCGCCTACCTACGCGATACCTACTCCGATGACCTCTTGCCCGTCCTCACGCTGGCGGACAAAAAGTACGAAACCGGGGTGTTAGACTCCGTCAGGATCAACGGCAAAATCAGCTTTTATTTCAAGGAACGAGACGGCCTTACCGTGGTTCGTTCGTTCTTTCCTTCGATGCAAGACCGCTGCTTGGTGGAGAAGTGGACCTTGCTCAACACTGGCAAGACGCCCCGTACGGTAGGGATTGGAGCCACTGAACTCAAACAAGAAGAGGCAGGCTGGCACGGCACGTACCACCGCAGGGTTTTCACCGATGCCAAGCGCAGCGTCACCTTACAACCCGGAAAGCAGTATGACTTTGGTATTTACTTCCTCGCAACGCTAAACGACGAAGCAGAGCCACCCGTCTCCGTAGCTGCAATCGAGCGAAGCCGCGATACGTTCCTGGATAGCATCGCCACCAATCTGCATCTGCACTCGCCCGACAAGGTCATCAACACCTTGTTCTATTTCTCCAAAATCCGGGCCGCAGAAAGCATTTTTCGCTCCCGCTACGGGCTGGTCCATTCGCCGGGCGGCGGCAACTATTACGTCGGGATCTGGGCCAATGACCAGGCCGAGTACAGTGGCCCCTTCTTTCCCTATTTGGGGTATCAAACCGGCGTACAGGCCGCCATGAACGCCTACCGCATCTTTCAGCGCAACCTGCCCAAAGACGGAGGCAAAATCTGGGCTTCGTTTGAAATGGATGTCACCTTTCCCTTCGGAGAGCGTGACCGCGGCGACGCGGCGATGATTGCGTTTGGCGCCACGCACTTTCTGCTCGCCTCAGGCGATAAGAAAAAAGCTGAGGAGCTATGGCCCTTGATTACGTGGTGCTTGGACTACTGCCATAAACGAACCACGTCGGAGGGCATTGTAGCGTCGGAAAGCGACGAGTTGGAAGGTCGTTTTCCTTCTGGCTCAGCCAATCTTTCCACCTCGTCCTTATACTACGGGGCGTTGATTCAAGCGGCTCGGTTAGTGAGAGCCATGCAGAAGCCTGCCGCCCTGAGCTCAACCTATCAACAACGGGCGCAGCAAGTAGCAACGGCTATTGAGAAGCATTTTGGGGCGGAGATAGAAGGCCTGCACACGTATAAATACTACAAAGAAAATACGACGTTAAGGAGCTGGATCTGCCTACCCTTGGTGGTGGGCCTAACCCAACGTAAAGCCGGCACGCTGGATGCGTTGTTCGGTAAATTGTGGTCGGCCAACGGCGTCCTGACCGAACGGAAACCAGGGACGAATTCCCCGCAAGTGTTTTGGGACCGAGGAAGCCTGTATGCGTTTCGGGGAGCGTTCAAGGCGGGCGCGGCAGATCGGGCTTTGGAGCGCTTAATGTCCTACTCCACCACGCGGCTAACTGGTTTTCGGGTACCCTATGCTGTGGAAGCCTGGCCGGAAAACGGCATGGCCCACCTATCCGCCGAAAGCGCCTTATACTGCCGAATCTTTACCGAAGGCATACTCGGCCTCGAACCAACGGGGTTCAATTCCTTCACCCTACGCCCAAACCTGCCAACTACGTGGGACCATCTGACTATCAGCCAAGTGAAAGCGTTCAATACGACCTTTGATGTTGACCTTCGCAGAGTAAGAGGTAAGCTCCAGGTAAAGGTCGTCCAACAGGGTAAGGTTGTACTACAGCGAGCGTTAAGGAACGATATGCTGGTGGAGGTCCGGTTGAAATAACCTCTGAAATTGATGAACGTAGCTGCGTGGTGCTACCTGGCGTGCTGTGTTTTTCGTTTTCTGAGCACCTCCCTATCAGGCTTCGCTTTTTGAGGGAGAAGTGATTCCCTTTTGATGCGGCAGCCTTTGCAACAGCAAAATGCCCACCCAGCCGTACATTCGCACTATGCGCCTTTCTCCGATTCTGCTTTCCCTACTCCTGACTGCCGGCTGCGTACCGCTGGGCACGCCTATTACCAGCACCGATACCACGCGCCAGGCCGCGCCTACCCCCGGCCAGCAAACCACGCCGGAGTACTACGCCGACAAAACCCTGCGCTATCAGGATTACATCTACGACCCCAACGTGCGCTCGGTGCAGTGCTACGTGGGCACCAGCGGCAACACCGACATCTTCCAGCCGCCCGTGGTGCCGCTGTCGCAGGGCCTGCCCATCTTGCTGGAGTTTGATGTGCTGGGCAGCCAGAGCCAACGCCTCACGGCCAAGCTCATCCACTGCGACGTGGACTGGAAGCCGTCGCTTCTGACGGATATTCAGTTTCTGGACCAGATCAACGACCAGCTTATTACCGATTACCGCACGTCGGTAGGCACGAAGGTGCCCTACTTTCACTACAAGCTGCAAGTGCCGCGCGTGAAGCTCAGCGGCAACTACCTGCTGGTGGTGCAGGGTCCTGGCAACACGCCCCTGCTCTCGCGCCGCCTGCTAGTGTATGATACCAACGTGCAGCTGTTTTTGCAGCCGGGCCCTATTGCGGCGGGTGCTGAACGCTATACCCTGCAACAGCTCAACTTCGGCATCAGCTACGCGGGCTACCCCATCATCAACCCCTCGCAGGAGCTGAAAGTGATTCTGCGCCAGAACTTTCGGTGGGACAATGCCAAGTACAACCTGCGCCCTACCTTCGTGCGGGACGCGGAGCAGCGGTTGGAGTATCAGTACTTTAACTTCGAAAACACGTTTCCAGGGCTTAGCGAGTTTCGGCCGTTTGATATGCGCTCCTTGCAGGTGATGGGGGTAGGGATGCTGAAGCTGGACCAGCAATCGGTGCCGAAAGCCGTGTTGCTCAACCCTGATGCCAGCCGCGCCGGGGAGGCTTACACCCGGTACCCCGACATCAACGGGCAGCGCCTGTTTGAGAGCCGCGAGTACGGCAACGGCGACACCAATGCCGACTACGCCAACGTCACCTTTCAACTGCACGCTGAGCAGGCCGCGCCCGGCCCGGTGTACGTGCTGGGCCAACTCACCGACTGGCAACTGCGCGACGAGTTCCGGCTGACGTACGATGCCGCAGCGCAGCTTTACACCAAAACCGTGCTGCTGAAGCAGGGTTACTATAACTACATCTACGCCACTCAAACTCCCCAAGGACCCAATAGCGTGATGTGGGAAGGCTCGCACCAAGAAACCGAAAACCAGTACGACCTCTTGGTGTACTACCGCCCACCTGGCACCCGCGCCGATCTGCTCATTGGCTATCAGTCGGTGGATGTGAACAAGCGGTAGGGTAGAAGAACGTCATTCCGAGCTTGCCGAGGAATCTCGCGTGTTGATGGTGGATACTATCTCACATCAACACGCGAGATTCCTCGGCAAGCTCGGAATGACGTTCGATTTAAAAGAAGGTGCTGCACACAATGACGTTCAACATGAAATGACGTTCCGGCAAGTAGAAAACTCCGGTAGCGGTTTCCTATCTTTGCTCTCTACTTACTAAAGCCCAAACACCCCGCCGATATGAAATTTATCGTCTCGTCTTCCGCCTTGCTCAAGCAGCTCCAGAGCATCAATGGCGTAGTCACGAACAACCCCGTGGTGCCTATTTTGGAGAACTTTCTCTTCGAAATTGAGGACGGCAAGCTGACGATTACGGCCTCTGACCTGGAAACGTCGATGATAACGGAGCTGCCCGTGGAGGCCCGCGAAAGCGGCCGCATTGCCGCCCCGGCTCGCATCCTACTCGATACGCTCAAAAACCTGCCCGACCAGCCCGTGACGTTCACGCTGGATGAGGAAACCTATACCATCGAAATTGCTAGCTCAAACGGCCGCTACAAGCTGGCCGGTGAGAATGCCACCGACTTTCCCCGCGTGCCGGTGGTGAAAGGCTCGGCGCCGGTAGAAATTCCGTCGTCGTCGCTGGCACGGGCTATTAACAAGACCATCTTCGCGGTAAGCACCGACGAGCTGCGCCCGGCCATGACGGGCATCCTGGTGCAGCTGGCCGACAACCAGGTGACCTTTGTGGCTACTGACGGCCACCGCCTGCTGCGCTACCGTCGCTCCGATGTGGGTGCGGGCCAGACTGCCAACATCATCATTCCGCGCAAGGCCTTCAATCTGTTGAAAGGCGCCCTACCCTCGGAGGCTACGCCCGTAACGGTGGAGTTCAATACTTCTAACGCCTTCTTCAGCTTCAACCAGATGCGCCTAGTGTGCCGCCTGATTGATGAGCGCTACCCCGATTACGAGAACGTAATTCCGGTGAGCAACCCCAACCGCCTCATCATCGGCCGGCAGGAGATTCTGAACACGGTAAAGCGCATCAGCATCTATTCCAACAAAACCACCCACCAGGTGCGCCTGCGCCTGGCCGGCTCTGAGCTAACGGTTTCGGCCGAAGACTTGGACTTCTCCAACGAAGCCAAAGAAGTGCTGGCCTGCCAGTACGACGGCGAAGACATGGAAATCGGTTTCAATGCCCGCTTCCTGCAAGAGATGCTGTCGAATATTGACTCTGAGGAGATTACGCTGGAGTTGAGCACGCCCAACCGCGCTGGCCTGCTGATGCCCACCACACCAGATGACAACGAAAACATCCTAATGCTGGTGATGCCCGTGATGCTGAACAACTATGTATAAGGGCTGAATAGTTTGATTGTTAAATGGTTGGTCGTACGCACGGCTGACCATTTTTCGTATTAAACCATTCTGCTTTTTCTTTTGAACGACCGAATAGAAAACTATTTGGCCATTCAATCATTTACTCATTCACTATGAAGAAGTCCGAAATTCACTTTAGCATTGCCCTCGACGACCAAAAGGTGCCCGAGGCCATTAGCTGGCAGGCCACCGATGCGGGGCCAAACATTCACTTTGCCAAGGCTATCAATATTGCCCTGTGGGACCGGGACGAGCGCGGCACCATGAAGATTGACCTGTGGACCAAAGACATGCCCGTAGACGACATGAAGCGTTTCTACGTGGATACGATGGGTGCCATGGCTGAGAGCCTGCAAACCGCTACCAGCGATGATAAAATGGCCCGGCGCATCCGCGAAGTGTGTCGTGAGCTGATGGACCATATCGAAGAAGAAGAGCGCAAAGCCAAGTAAGTGTTGCGCCCATTGCTCTATCTTATCATACCTAC
Organism: Hymenobacter profundi; assembly: GCF_019334315.1. Classification (GTDB taxonomy): domain Bacteria; phylum Bacteroidota; class Bacteroidia; order Cytophagales; family Hymenobacteraceae; genus Hymenobacter; species Hymenobacter profundi. The sequence goes on along the minus strand of NZ_JAHWGL010000020.1, from coordinate 30,065 downwards.
CATACAAAAGGCCCCGCCATGTAGTTGGCGGGGCCTTTTGTATGATGGAGTATCGATTGTTAACGGCTGCCATCGGCCTTGGAAGCGCCGCGGGCGCGGGTAGCGGCCGGGCGCGGATCCGTAGTGCTTTTAGCAGGACCAATAGTGGCGCCATTGGAGCTAACTGGTGCCGGGTCGCGCACTGATTTCACAAACTGAGCATCGGCGTTTTGCATGGCAAAATCCTTCGCGACTTTGTTGTACGCAGCGCGCTGGCCATAGTAGTCGGTGTACTGATCGTTACTCAGCACGCCCCGCAAAGCGGCGTCGCGTTGCCGGCACACCTCGTCGCACTGCTGATCAATAGCCTTCTGGTTACCCGCGTTTTGCTGCGCAATAGTGGCCATTTTCTTGGCCTGAGCAGCATTAATAGCCTGTACCCGACCCGACTGGTAACCATTCAAGCGTAGGTCGCGGGCCATTTGGGCCGAGAGGCGGTCAGCTTTGATTTCCTGGGCGTTCAGGCGAGGCGTACTCTGAGTTTTATCGCGGGGAATAACCGTAGAAACCTGCTGCGCCTGCGCGCCAAGAGCGGCTACGAAGACCAGCGCAACGGTAGCAATTTGCTTTTTCATGAGTATACAGTAGGAGCAGTTCAACATCAAATACCAGCCAGTATAGCCAAAGCGCTACCCGCCAGCGTGTTCTTTCTAACGCATACGGGCGCGAAGTAGTTTAGCTGAAGTAGCAAACAACTGGGTTGCAATGGGTAGCGCTCAAGCCTGCGCTTCATCCAGTAGACAGGCAATTATTGGGTAGTGATGTCCTCTAAAAGCTGTTTTTCCACATCATCGACTCCACGGGCTTATCGGTGCGGTCGTTGTACTTGGCGTTGGCTTTGCGGTTGTAAAACGTCTGCACGTCGCCTTGCACGGCAAAGTAAATTAGCTGGCCCACTGGCATGCCGTAGTACACGCGTACGGGCATCGACACGCTGATTTCCAGCGTCCAGGTATTGCAGAAACCGATGTCGCCCTTGCCGGCCGTGGCGTGAATATCAATGCCAAGGCGGCCAACGCTACTCTTGCCTTCCAGGAAGGGCACGTGCGCGTGGCTCTCGGTGTACTCCTCCGTCACGCCCAGGTACAGCACGCCGGGCTCCAGCACGAAGCCTTCTTCCGGAATCTCAAACGTGCTGATTTCGTTGTGTTTACGAGCATCTAGTACACTGTCTTTGTACGTGGCCAAATAGCGGCCCAAATGCACATCGTAGGAGTTGGTGCCGAGGCAGTTGCGCTCAAACGGTTCAATGACAATATTGCCCCGCTCTATCTCGGCGAGAATCTGCTGATCGGTAAGAATCATGTTTTCAATTAAAAATTAAGAATTAATAATTAAGAATGGAGAGCGTAAAGACAGTCAAATGGCTGTTGTAACAGCATATATGTCTCATCCTTTACTTTCTGATTTTCAATTATTAATTAAAGCTATTCGTCCTCGTATCGGTCGGAGGGAAGTGAGTCGGAGGAGCGGGTGGCGTGGGTAGGATCTAGCTCGTTGAGGCGGGCGCGCATCTCGGGCAGCACGCTGGTGAGCACATAGAGCAGGCCTAAGGAGCTGCCCAAGGCCAATGCTAGCGTGAGATAGTCAAACCAGTCGTGGGTGCTGGGAACGTCGGCCGAGCGGATGATGGGGCCGCCGGAGCTCGGTACTACTACCTCGGGCTGGGGCGCTACGTCCTCTAGCTCCGAGGCATCGCCGGAGGGTAGGGTAGTAGCATCAGCCGGTGGCACGGTAGCGGCATCAGTGGCCAGTTCATCGGGCGTGGGGTCCTGCGAGGCGTTGAACTGAGCGGTGGCCTGCTTGATGATACGCTGCTCGGCGCGAATAAGCGCAATGCGTTCGTCGCGCGGGATGACACTAATGAAGAACTCGAAATTCTTGTCGATCAGCAAGCCATTGAGTTGGCGCTCAAACTCGGCCAGATCGGTGCGGCCTTTTCCAAAGCGGTTTTTGAAGCGCTCCGACAAGTCGTTGTAGTTCAGGAACAGCTTTTTCAGGTCCGCATTACCGTTGAAGTCGTCGAACTGCCTGCGCTGCTGCTGCGTGCGCAACGACACCGGGAACTTGCGACGCGTAAACGTTTTGTCGTAGACGGTTTCCATGGTGCGGAAATTCAACTCGTCCACAGTGCGGTCGAACAGGCGCTTGTTGGCCGCAGCAGGTGTTTCAACTTGCGCCCATACCACCACCGGCGCCAACCACGTCAGCAATACAACTAAAAACAAACAACGGACTTGAAACATAGCGGCGCAGATTTGCCGCAAAGGTAGGCAATGGAGAGAGGTGAAGTGGTGAAATTGTGAAGTAGCGGTGTTGAATAAAAAGTACGTCTGCCATCCTGCGCTTGCGAAGGACCTTATCACCGTAGAACGAGTCGTTGTTTCGCTTGTCGTTCCACTGACATAAGGTCCTTCGCAAGCGCAGGATGACAGACGTACTTTTTATTCACTACGTACTACTTCACCACCCCTACATCCCGTGCGCTTCGCGCAAGGACTCGCGGCAGGCGGTGAGGTACTGATCTACTAGCTCATCGGTGATAGAGGTAGACACGAACAGCGCCTCGAACTGTGAGGGGGCCAGGTAGATGCCGCGGTTGAGCATGGCGCGGAAGTAGCGCCCGAAGGCTTCTAAGTCAGCTTGTTTGGCAGTTTCGAGGTCTGTTACGGGCTGGTCGGTGAAGAATAGGCTGAACATAGAGCCTACCTGGTTCACGGTGTAGTTGAGGCCCAGCTCGGCGGCAATCTGGCGGGTGCCGTCGGCGAGGCGGGTGGTGGTGCGCTCTAGCTGCTCGTATACCTCGGGGTGGTTTTGCAAGTAGCGCAGTTGCGCTAGGCCAGCGGCTGTGGCAATAGGGTTGCCGGAAAGAGTGCCCGCCTGGTACACCTTGCCAGCTGGCGCTACCTGGTCCATAATGTCCTGGCGGCCACCGTAGGCGCCTACAGGCATACCGCCGCCAATGATCTTGCCTAGCGTAGTCATATCGGGTACAATGCAGTAGCGCTGTTGGGCACCACCCGGCGCAAGGCGGAAACCAGTCATCACCTCATCAAAAATGAACACGATGCCGTGCTGGGTGCACAAATCGCGCAGGCCTTGCAGGTAGCCGTCGGCAGGGGCCACCAAGCCCATATTGCCGACTACCGGCTCTAGAATGAGAGCCGCAATCTGCTCGGGGTTGGCTTCAATGGCCTGGCGGGCGGCCTCCAGATCGTTGAAGGGTACGGTAAGGGTATCTTGGGCCACGCCGCTGGTGACGCCGGGTGAGTCGGGGGTGCCGAGGGTGAGGGCACCCGAGCCGGCCGCAATCAGGAAGGAGTCGCCGTGGCCGTGGTAGCAACCCTCAAACTTCAGAATCTTGGGGCGGCCGGTGTAGCCCCGCGCCACCCGAATGGCCGACATCGTGGCCTCGGTGCCGGAGTTTACCAGGCGTACTTTCTCGATGCTCGGTACCATCTCCTTAATCAGCTCGGCCATTTCCACCTCGCGGCGGGTAGGCGCCCCAAACGACAGCGAGTGGGGTAAGGCCTGCTGCACGGCCGTGAGCACCACCTCCGGCGCGTGGCCCAGAATCATGGGCCCCCAGGAGTTGATGAAGTCCATGTACCGGTTGCCGTCTACGTCCGTCAGCCACGCGCCCTGCGCCGACTGCATGAACACCGGATGGCCGCCCACTGCCCGAAACGCCCGCACCGGCGAGTTAACCCCGCCAGGAATATGGTGCTTGGCCTGCTCAAACAGAGCCGCGCTTTGGGTATGCGTCAGGGTAGGAGAAATCGTTGAATCAGAAGAAAGCATAGAATCAGAAAAGGGCCGAAGCCCGTGTAGTGGCAAAAGAAGTAGAACAGCCAAAAGGCCGGAAAGATGCGGGTAGAAAGGGAAAAAGGTTGCTATTTATCATTCGTGTCGCTCCATCATCATCTGTCATCCTGAGCTTGCGAAGGACCTTCTCACGGCTGAACGACTATCGAAACAACGACTCATTCAGCCGTGAGAAGGTCCTTCGCAAGCTCAGGATGATAGATAGAAAGAGTAATACTACTGCTGACCCACTGGGTTCTGCACTTCCACGTTCATGCGCTCTAGCTTCACAATGGGCACGTACTGGTTGTCGTGGGCGCCGCCGGGGTAGCCGATGCCTTGGAACAGCGCGCCCGAAACCGGGCCGGAATCAGACAATTGCTGCTGAAAAGCCGGGCCGGCATTGTGCAGGCGCTGGGCAAAGTAGTACAGCATTTCGAAACCCATGTTGGCAAAAACCGACGGCGGCAGGTTGTACTGCTGTGCGTAGAGTTGCTGGAAGCGGCGCACGCCCACGGCGCCGGGGTCGAGGTAGTGGGGGTAGAGCATGTACACGTCGCGGGCATCAAGTTGGTTGAGGCCAACGCTAGGATTGTCAAGCCAAGCGGCGTAGGTGATGATAGGCATGGTTACCTTCTGGGCCTGCAAGCGTTTGAAGGTGTACGGTCCCGCCCGCCGGCCCGTAGAGGCCACCACCAAGTGCCCCACCGACTTCAGATCGAAGCCTACGAAACCTTGCGCAAACACCGAATCGGTGCTGGTGCCTATGGCGCGGCGCATGAGCTTCACTTTGCCGCCCTGCGCCTCGTAGGCCGCTTTGTAGGCCTGGGCAAAGGCCGCGTCGTCGCTGGTGTTGTCGTAAAGAATAGCGGCGGTGCGGTTGGTGAAGGTGTTGAGAGCAAAGCGGGCCGCCTGCTGACCCTGGGTGGTAGAGCTGGGCTCGTAGAGGTAATGCCAGGCGTTGTTCTGCACCAGCTCCCCATCCTGCGACAACGGATTGACCGTGATAATCTGCTTCTGCTGGGCGTAGCGGGCCAGAATCTTGCTGCCCGACTTATACACCGGCCCGATAATCAGATCCATCGAAGCCAACTCGGGTAGGGCCAGCACCCGCTTGAGCTGCAAGGTGTCGGCGCCGGTATCATAGGCGAATACCTGCACCGGACGGCCCTCGCGCTGCAACGAGTCCTGGGCCAGGCGCATGCCGGCGTACAGGTCCGTGACGAACTGCGTGCGGCGGGCCTGAGCAACATCAGTGAACTCAAAGGGTAGCAGCACCGCAATGTTGTAGCTGTTCTTTTTGGCAGCGCCTACCTGCCGGGGCGTGTAGCGGGTAGGGTCCAGTTTGAACTGCTCCACCAGCCGCGCGAGTGTCGCCTTATCGGCGGGTGTGTACCAGCCGCCCAGCAGCTTGTCGGCGTAGACGCGGCCGAGGGTAGCGTTTTGCGGATAGCGTTGCAACAGCGTCTGAAACAGGGCGCGGTCATTAAGGCGCGCCAGGTAGTTGATTTCCATGGCCTCACGCTCGGCCTTCAACTTGCCGGTGGGTAGCTGCTGCAAGGTGCGCAAGGCATTGTCGGGCTCACCTTGCTCAAACGAAACCTGTCCTTGCAGGTACAGGGCGTCGGGCACCAGCGCGGAGGTAGGGTACTCGGTGCGCAGCAGATTGAGCATTTGCTCGGCCTCGGGCCACTTTTTCAGGCGAGTGGCGGCCACGGCGTAGAGGTAGGCGGCTTCGGGGGCACGCTCGAAGCGGGCAGCGGGCGGCGTGAGCGGCTCCAGCTCTTTCATGGCTAGCAAGTAGCTGCCCTGGTCTAGGAGAAGCTTGCCGTTTTGGTAGCGCGTGTTCTGCTCGGGGGTGGCAGGGGTAGGCGTTTGCAAGGGCGCTCCCCAGGCCGCGTGGGCTACGTTGGGAAGTGCCAAGGCGCTACCCAGCACACAAAGCAGTCGAATAAAAGAAAAAGGCCGCATAGCGAAATAGCAGAAATCAGGGAAAAGGGAGAAAGCTTGCCGGAGTGTACGGCGGAAGCGGGCGCAAAGGTATTACAGAAGTCGGGCCGGTGCTACGCCGGGTTTTCGAGCCGGGCGTTGTATCTTCGGAGAAAACAAGCCGGCAGGTAGCCGGCCGCGGCGCCATAGGCTCGGCGCCGTCTTTAGCGTATGGCCACAACTACTCTACACGCACCCGCGCCGTTTCTGCGTCGGCGCCTCGGGCTCATTCTACTGTTGGGCATCTCATTGGCCCTCAGCTTTATGCTGATTGCTTGCCGCGTGGTATATACCCGGGAGCTGACCTTCGTGTTTTTGCTCTGGAACCTGTTTTTGGCCTTTATACCGTTTGGCCTGAGCATGTTGCTGGGCCTCACCGACCGTCCCCTGCGGGCGCGGGTGTTGCTGCCGGTAGGGGCGGTGTGGCTGCTGTTTTTCCCCAACGCACCCTACATCCTCACCGACCTGTTCCACCTCACGCCCCGCGCCGGAGTGCCCTACTGGTACGACCTGGCCCTGCTGCTCTCCTGCGCTTGGAACGGCCTGATGCTGGCCTACGCCTCCCTGCTGGATATGCAAATGCTGGTGCAGCGCCGCCTGGGTGCGGCCGTGGGCTGGGGATTTGCTACCGTAGCGCTGCTGCTCAGTAGCTTCGGCGTGTATCTGGGCCGCTACCTGCGCTTCAATAGCTGGGATATTATTACTAATCCACTTATGCTATTCTATGATATCATGAGCCGCATCCTGCATCCTTTTGCTCACTTGGGGACTTGGGGCGTCACGCTGCTCTACGGCGTGTTTTTGCTGCTGGGCTACCTCACGGTGCGGCAGTTAGGGCAGCTTCGTAGCGACGAAACAGCCAATTTTTAACAGATCCAGAACCATCAAAAGCCTACTCCCCGCTGCTGTTTGCATTTGTGCGAATAGCAGCGGGGAGTAGGCTTTTGATACTTAAGTATCGCCACAGCCTATTATTAGAAAGGCAAGCTAGGTCACAGACGCCGGGCCAGCGTGAGGTTGTAGGTAGACGTTCTGCCGCCATTTATACCGTTTTGCACGGTGGCTTTCGCGCCTACACGATACAGCTGTCTTGCACCAACCGCAGCGTCGAGATTGAGGGAAAGGAGGCCGCCCGCGTATGGGCCTCGGTAAGAATACAGTTCGTACGCATTTACCTGACCCGATGTGGCCTGCAAATAAGAGTAGCTATCTTTTTGGTAGTAGCCCGCAAAGCCACCAGCACCTATTCCAAATAATACGCGCTTGTCGGTGCCGAAGGGGTAGTAAATTCCTTCTGCTTCCACAAAGCCAGCTTTGTAATCTTGATTGGGTAACTGTCGCTCCAACTTATTGTCGGGCTTGCCGAAAACGCCTACTACCCGGCCTGCTGCTCCAAAATGCCGGGATAGGGTAGGGGCGTACTCCAACGATAAACGCGTGCAGCGGTAATAGCCGCTCATATCGTATGCAGTGCCTACGCCCAAACGTAGGTAGGACGGCTTAGTTGCTGGCGCAGTTTGAGCCAACACAGACACAGGCAACAGTAATACTAGCCCAACGCCTGCGAAACGAAAATACTTGACCATAGGAATATTAGATAACAAAGAGGTGAATAATTATCGGAGATAGAATCAATACGAAACGTTGCATAGGACATAAAGAAGCGGTTTTTTCTGGCTGGCGAAAGATTTCTACTGCAACAATTGCATAGTAGTATCCAGCGGCTGTTGGCGCAGGAGGGTGCGGTATTCCTGCTCAATAGTAGCTTGTTGCTCTCGTTGTTCTTTCTTCTTGAACAGGCGCACCTTGAAAGGGCCAGGCTGCTCGCGCCGCAGGTTCACATAAAGCAACTGCCGTACCGCCCGCACCCGCTTGCCTGCCTGAATGCGTGCTACTCGCTTCTGGTTATTGCCAAACAGCGCCTGAAAGGGGTTCAAGCCTACGTACAGGTTGGCCGGGCCATTCAGCGAGTACGTGCCACTCACCGACATACTGGTAAGGTTGCTGTGCAGAGGTAGGTGCGGAATCAGGATACGGCCCCGGTCCAGGAAAAACTCGGCTTTCACAGGTTCGAAGTACAGGTGCCCGGCCCGCTCCTTGCTGATGAGCTTAAGCGCATCCTGCAACACCACCACGTTCAGCAATTCCAGGTTTTGGATGTCAGTTTTGAGGTAGCCTAGGGTTTGGCTGAGGTGGGGTAGGAACTCGGCGTCGAGGTCGGTGCGCAGGTCGGCCTCGCACTGCATGGTACCGCGCACGTTGGCGCTGCTCAGGACATTTAGATTAAGTACTTCGGCTACCTCGGCCAGGGCAGGGAGCTGCACGTTGCGCAGGCGGGTTTGCACATGCAGGGGATGGTGGCCCATCTCAGCATCGGTGCGCAGGCGGCCGCGCAGTGCCACATCACCCCCAAAAGCCTGAAGCGTGCACTCTTCCACCCGCGCCGAGCCGGCTTGCAGGGTAGAGCGCAGCCGAAACTGGGTGCCCTGCAACACGGCGTAACGCACCCGGTCGGCGCGTACGCGCACCTGGGCCGTAATGGTCCCATCGAATAGCGGCGACACGCCCCAGGCGGGCTCCGCGCGTCGGGCCGCCCGCTTGGCCGGGCTGCGCGGGGCAAATAAGTCGTCGGGTGGGTTGAGGCCCGCCAGCAGCCGTAGCAGCCGCTGTACGTTGAGCGTGCGGTAGGTGAAATCAACGTCGGCGTGGGCTGAGGTGAGGCGCAACCCTTCAATGTCGGCGCGGGCCTGTGCCCGGCCCGTGCCCCCGTCGCTGGTCCGAAACGTGAGGTAGGGCACACGCAAGCTCGGCCCCTGCTTATCGAAGCGCAGCCGCAGCTTGCGTAGATTTTCACCTGTAAGCAGATTTACCCGGTCTATTTCACACGTGAGCTGTCCGCTCGACTCCAGCAACAACTCGCGCAGCGAAGGGTCAGGGTCAGCACCGGCGGCGCGGCGGGCGGCGCGTTTCTGTCCTGCGGGACGGCTCAGGCGCGTGAGGAGTTGGCGGTAATTGATGGTCCCGAAACGCAACGCCAGCTGCGCGTCCACGGGCCTGATTTTGCCGGTAGTATCGGTGGGCCAGCTCGCCTGTCCGCTGACTTGCCCACCCCACACACGTCCTGTCAGGTTGGTGAGTTGTACGCGTCGCCCATCGTGGCGCACTTGCACGGCCAGGTCGTGCAGGGTATCGGAAGGTAGGGTTAGCTGGTTGCAGCGTAGCTGCACATTCAGGTGCAGGCCCGTCGGGAACAGGTTAGCATAACGGGTCATAGCTTTGGCTGCGTTGCCCTTGCCAGCCGCCTTAATGCGTTTTTGTGCCGGCCTAGCCAGCAGGTAGCGCAGGCGCGGCACGTGCAACTCCTCCACCACAAACCGGCCCGACACAGTAGTAGTTGGGTACTGGTCGGTGAGATAATCCAGCAAATGCACTGTGCGGGCATTGGCCCGGAAGCGCATCCCGGCCAACTGCCCCGATAAGTTGCGCAGCGTCCAGAGGCTGTCCTGTAGGCTCAGTTGCACGTTCAGGTTGGTGATGTGGGCGTGGCGGGCAGGTACAACGAAATTAGCATTGTGCAGCCCTATGGTGCCGTGCATACGCATGGCGGGTAGGGCACGGGCGGGATTAGGCCCGGTAGGCAGCGGCCCGCGCAAACGCAAATCTAGGGTAGCAGTGCCTTGCTGGGCCTGCCACAAGCCCGGAGCCACAATAGTGGCCAGGCTGCGCAGCTCAGTCTGGCCACGCACCCGGCCCACTAGGTAGGGACGCACAAAATTGCGGAGCGTTAGCTCGGCATCCAGCTTTCCGGCTGAGGAGTAGATGCGGCAACGGGGTAGGGAGAGGGTAGTGGTAGCCGGGGCGTGGGCCGGGCCATTGTCTAGGCGGCCCAGCAGGTCCCAGCGCCGGATGGCCCGGCCTGAATCGGGCCACACTACGCGGGCGTTGCGCAACCGAAACGTGAGCACGTTGTGGGGCCGGGTGGTAGGGCCACTCAAGCCCTGAATGGTGTAACGGATATGCGCCTTGCTGGGGCTGCGCGCATCAGCCAAGTAGGCGTGCAGGTTGGGGGGTAGGGCAGTGCGCAACACATCCAGCAGCGGCTGCTGGCCCACCATGCGCAGGTTGAGACGCGAGCCGGTTTCGCGGTCGGTGGCGGCGGTGTGGGTGCCGCCCACGCGCACAGTGTCGCCGTTGAGGGTAGCGTAGGTCTGCCAGAGCTTGCCCTGGCGCTGCCGAAAATCATAGCGGTAGCGGATTTGCGCCTGCACTGGCTCCTGCGCAAAAAGCGTGTTGCCCCGCGTGCGCAGGTATTGCAGCTGCCCGGCCAGCGTGCCGCGCAGGCGGGCCTGCCCATCGTATACCACCGCCGAGAGGCGCGCCTGATGTATCACAGCCGCAAAGGTGCTGTGCTTGTAGTCGTTGCGGGTGGAGAGGTGCAGACGCCGAAGCACCAGCGAGTCCAGCTTGAAGTTGAGGGGCGGACCAGAGCCGGCCTCGTGGCGCCGTTTGCCGCGTAGGCCCCACTGGCGGCCCAGCGAATCGACTTGCTGATGAAAAAATACGTCGGTGAGCTGCAAGCGGGTCACGCGAACCTTGCCGCGCAGGATTTGACTCAGCTCCAAACGGGCATCGGCGCGGCCTACCCGCAGCACGGGCACCAGCTGCTGATGAGCCGTATCGGTCAGCCCAAAGTTGCGCACCGAGATGGTGAAGTGCGGAAAGTCGCGCAGGGGCGAGAAATCCACCTCAAACCGCGACACCACCAGATCTGTGTTTTCGCTCACCCGCTGGCGTAGCAGCCTTTTGGCCTGCTCCCGTCCGTACGTCGACCCAAGCAGCCACACGCCACCCAGCAACAACAACAGGAGTAGCACAAAGCCAGCCGCCAACAGCCGCCAGAAGGTGGAAAATTTCATAGGTAGTGGGCAGGCAAAGAGCAGCAATATCAGGGTAGCCAGCGCTGTGCAACTGTACGCAAAAAAAGTAGGAGTGGTCAGCTCAGCAATAAGGGGACAAAAAAGTTTGTGTTTTTTATTTAGAAATAATCTAAATAGATTTGATTTCCCACTCACGATCTAGCTCGCGTACTTTTTCACGTTGCGTATGGCGCAGTTCTTTCATCATAACGCATTTGGCTACTGTCTGCGGTGCCCGCGCACCCGGTACCTGCACTTGTGCTTTGGCAACCTGGCACTGGTGGCTACCACGGCAGAGTTCCAGGAGTTTCGGCGCTTTATTGAGGAGGAACACGAGCGCAACTACTCCGCCTACCGTGACCCGGAAGCCCGCTGCATTGCCCTGCGCACCCCCACCGAGCGTATGGCCCTGGTACTCAGCTGGCAGGAGCTGGAGCAGCTGCACGAAATCTTGGAAAATACGGCCTTGCTGCTAGAGGTAGAAGCCTTGCTGGGGTAGGCGCCAAAATGGGTAGTGTCGGCAAAAGGCTGTATACTAGGGCGCTCTTTTCTTACAACCGCACCTTACTCTATGCGATTTTCTCTTTTGCTACTGCTTGTGGCGCTGTTCTCTGTGCAGCTAAGCTGCGCCCAGTCGTCGGCGCGCTACGCCATCATTCCCAAGCCCACGCACTTGCGCGAGCAGACGGGCACCTTCGCGCTGCCTGCCAACCTCACCATTACCGTGTCTGAAACCGATGCGCAGATGCACCAAGTGGCCGAGTTGCTGGCCGAGCAGCTGGGTACCGCTACCGGTCGTCGGCCTAGCATTGCCACCGGCAAGCGCTCCGCCAAACAGGGTGTCTTTTTCGACCTCAATAAGAAGAACAAGCTGGGCGCCGAGGGCTACGAGCTGCGCGTGACGCCAAAGCAGATTACCATCACGGCCAGCGAGCCGCAGGGGCTGTTCTACGGCATGCAATCGTTGTTGCAGTTGATGCCGGTGGAAGTGTTCAGCCCTACCCCGGTGGCAGGTGTCACGTGGGCTGTGCCGTGCTGCACCATCGAGGACCAGCCGCGCTTTGCCTACCGCGGCATGCACCTCGATGTGAGCCGCCACTTTTTCCCGGTAGCTTTCGTGAAGAAGTATATTGACTTGATTGCCCTGCACAAGCAGAACACCTTCCACTGGCACCTCACCGACGACCAGGGCTGGCGCATCGAAATCAAGAAATATCCGTTGCTCACGCAAATCGGCTCCAAGCGCGACCACACCATGATTGGCCGCTACGCCGACAACAAGTTCGACGATAAGCCCTACGGCGGCTTCTACACCCAGGACGAAATCCGCGACGTGGTTGCCTACGCGCAGAAACGCTTCGTGACGGTGGTGCCCGAGATTGAAATGCCCGGCCACGTCGTGTCGGTGCTGGCGGGCTACCCCGCCCTGGGCAGCAACCCCGACAAGATTGTGCCCGTGACCGGCAAATGGGGCGTGTTTGAGGACGTGCTGTTTCCGCGCGAGCAAACGTTTCAGTTTGAAGAAGATGTGCTGACGGAGGTGATGGACCTATTCCCGAGCAAGTACATCCACATCGGCGGCGACGAGTGCCCCAAGGTGCAGTGGAAGGAAAGCCGCTTTTGCCAGGAGCTGATGCGTAAGGAAGGCCTCAAGGACGAGCACGAGTTGCAGAGCTACTTCATTCGCCGCATCGATAAGTTCATCACCAGCAAAGGCCGCCGCATGATTGGCTGGGATGAAATTTTGGAAGGTGGCCTCTCGCCCAATGCTACCGTGATGAGCTGGCGCGGCACCGAAGGCGGCCTAGCCGCCGCCCGCCAAAACCACGACGCCATCATGACGCCCGGCGAGTTCTGCTACCTCGACCATTACCAGGCCGACCCCAAAACCCAGCCCATCGCTATCGGCGGCTTTCTCACCACCGAAAAGTCGTATTCGTACGAGCCTACCCCTGATAGCCTCACGGCAGCCCAGGCCAAGCACATCATCGGCGTGCAAGGCAACGTCTGGACCGAGTATATGCTCACGCCCGAGTACGTGGAGTATATGGTATTTCCCCGCGCTACTGCCCTGGCCGAAGTAGGCTGGACTTCCAAAAAGGACAAGGATTACGCCGATTTCAACCGCCGCCTCGACGTGCACAAGAAGCGCCTGGACCTGCTGAACGTGAACTACTTCGGCGCGCCCATCAACGATAAGTTTACCTACCAGTGGCCGGTAGAGGCCAAGAAGTAAACCGGTTGTCATCTTGAGCGGAGCGCAGCGGAGTGAAGGACCTTTATTACGTTTGTTGCTCTTGCGTAATAAGGTCCTTCACTCCGCTGCGCTCCGCTCAGGATGACAATCGGATTTAACATTAGAAAGCAGCCCCTTTTGCACAGCCACTTGTCGGCTGTGCAAAAGGGCTGCTTTCATTGAGAGGAGGTAGGAAAGCAGACGGCTACACGGTAGCAACCGCTTATATTGCATTGTCGCTATTTTTATCCCTACCCCGTGAAACTACCCTCCCTCCAGCACCTGGCCGCCGAAGCGGTGCGGGTGGTGCGCCGCTTTCCACTTACCTTGCTCTGTGCATTTGTGCTGTGTGGGGTAGGCATCTATGTCATTCATCTGGATAACAAGGCACAGCAACAGCTGGACTGGCTTTTCCCTACCCTCTCTGCGGCGGGTCTAGGCCTTTCGAGCACGTTGGCCGTAGCCCTGGCCACCGAGCGGTGGCGCTGGCGGCCCGCGGGGCGCTGGGGGGCGGAGGCCGTGGTGGTGGCACTGCTGGTGCTGTGGTACGCCCTGGCGCCTGCCCAGCCCAACCTGGAGTGGGGCATGCGGCTGGCGCTGCTGCTGCTGGGAATGCACCTGGCCGTAGCCGCCGGCCCCTACCTGCCCGAGCTGCGCCGTATGGCCGATACGCCCGGCTTCTGGCGCTACAACGAAACGCTGTTTCTGCGCATTCTGCTGGCCGGCGTCTACTCTGGGGTGCTCTTCGTGGGGTGTGCGCTGGCGCTGGTCGCTATTGATAATCTGTTCGATGTCAAGCTGGATGAGCACATCTATGGCTATTTGTTCGTGACGCTGGCGACGGTGTTTAATACGTGGTTTTTCCTGGCCGGCATACCGCACAACTTTGCTGAGCTGGAGCAGACAGCCCCCTACCCAAAAGGACTGAAGCTGTTCACGCAGTTTGTGCTGCTGCCGCTAGTAGTCCTCTACCTGGTTATTCTGTACGCCTACCTGGGCCGTATTGTGGTACTCTGGACGCTGCCCAAAGGCTGGGTATCCATCCTGATTCTGGCGTTTTCGGTGGCGGGTATCTTTGCTTTGTTGCTGATTCACCCCATCCGTCACGCCGCCGAAAACACCTGGATTCGCACGTTTGCGCGCTGGTTCTACCGGGCGCTGTTTCCGTTGCTGGGGCTGCTGGCTGTGGCCATCGGTACCCGCATCCGCGACTACGGCATCACCGAGGAACGGTACTTTGTGCTGGTGCTGGCGGCGTGGCTGTTTTGCATGGCCGTATACTTTCTGGTGCGGCGCGGCCAGGGCATCATCTGGATTCCGGCCTCGCTGGCAGTGGTGGCGTTGTTGTCGGCCGCCGGACCGTGGAGCGCATTTGCCGTTGCCCGGCGCAGCCAACTGAACCAACTGCGCGAAATCAGCTCAGAATATGGCTTGCTGAAGGATGGCAAGCTGGACGGGGCGGGGCAGCGCGTGCCAAAACTGTCGTTGCAAGTCCGGCAGCGCATTACGTCCATCTTCGAGTTCTTCGCCGACCGTGAGGCTACCACGCAGCTACAGCCGTTTTTCGCAGCTTCCCTCAGTTTGCCCGATTCATTACAACAGCAGGATGAGTGGAAGCAACGTCAATGGTACCAGGAACAGCCGTTTGCGGTGAGTGGCGTGCCGCGTACCAGCCAGTATACCACTGCTGATAACGAGCAACAGACTGCCAGATTCTATAACAGCGCCGAGCATCACGACTTAGGTCAAGGGCGTTACTGGCTTGGACGCGTGGAATCATATCGCTATGCTTTGCAAAAAGACAGTGTGTTGACTGAAGTTGCCACGCAAAAAGGGGCGTTCCGGTTGCGCACTCACGCCCGTGGCCGACAATTGCTGCTGGAGCAAAGGCAAGCCGACCACCGCTGGCAAACGCAGCTCACACTCTCACCTGGCACCCTAGCTGATTCATTAGCGCATGTGTACGGTTCTGGAAACGAGGGTATAGACCGTCCATTGCACTTGCAGGCAGCCAAGGACCAAATACAGCTACAATTATTCATACAAGACCTCACTCGGAACAAAAAGCAAGACACCATCTTCTATGAATACAGCGGCCAGATGTTGCTGGAGGTAGGAGAGAAATAGAAGACATAGTAAGCAAAGAAAGGCCGCTGGTACCCTACCAGCGGCCTTCTATCATTATATACTCACAATTTCACCATCTCACAACCTCACCTTCTATTCCCACTCAATGGTAGCAGGTGGCTTGGAGCTAATGTCGTACACCACGCGGTTGATGCCGCGCACCTGGTTGATGATTTTATTGCTGACTTCGGCCAGGAAGTCGTAGGGGAGGTGGGCCCAGTCGGCGGTCATGCCGTCTACGCTCGTTACGGCGCGCAGGGCTACTACCTGCTCGTAGGTGCGCTCGTCGCCCATCACGCCCACGCTTTGCACGGGTAGGAGCATCACGCCGGCCTGCCATACTTTTTCGTAGAGGCCGTGCGCTTTCAGGCTATCAATGAAGATGGCATCGGCGCGTTGCAGGATGGCTACTTTTTCCGGGGTGATGTCGCCCAGGATGCGGATGCCCAGGCCGGGACCGGGGAAGGGGTGGCGGTGCAGGATGTTGTGGGGCAGGCCCAGCGCGTCGCCTACCTCGCGTACCTCGTCTTTGAACAAAGCCCGCAGCGGCTCCACAATCTTTAGGTTCATCTTTTCGGGTAGGCCGCCCACGTTGTGGTGGCTCTTGATGGTCACGGCTGGCCCCTTCACCGATACCGATTCAATCACATCGGGATAGATAGTGCCTTGTGCCAGCCAGCGGGCGCCTTCCACCTTCTGCGCCTCGCGGTCGAACACTTCAATAAACGTGCGGCCGATGGCCTTACGCTTCTGCTCGGGGTCGGTGAGGCCGGCTAGGGCGGCGTAGAACTCCTGCGAGGCATCTACGCCGCGCACGTTCAAGCCCAGTACTTTGTAGGCCTCCAACACGCCTTCGTACTCATCTTTGCGTAGCAGGCCATTATCCACAAAGATACCGTGCAGGCGCGGCCCAATGGCGCGGTGTAACAGCAACGCCGCCACCGACGAATCGACGCCGCCGGAGAGGCCCAGAATCACCTGATCGGTTTCGCCGATGGTGTCTTGGAGGGCCGTCACCATCGCGTCCACGAAGTGCTCGGGTGTCCAGTCCTGCTGGCAGCCGCACACGTCCACCACAAAGTTCTTCATCAGCTGCTTGCCGTCGGTGGAGTGCGTCACCTCGGGGTGAAACTGAATGCCGTAGGTCGATTGGCCTTCAATTTCGTAGGCCGCCACTTGCACGTCGGGGGTGCCGGCAATGGCCAGGAAACCGTCGGGTAGGGTTTTGATGGTGTCGCCGTGCGACATCCACACCTGCGAACCGGGCTCCAGGCCGTTCAGCAACCGGTGGTGCTGGTTGATATGCGTGAGACGGGCACGACCATACTCCCGGATGGTAGCGGGTAGCACCTCGCCGCCATTCTGGTGGGCCAGCAGTTGCGCGCCATAGCATACGCCCAGCACCGGCACCTGGCCTAGGTAGGCGCTCAGGTCGGGGTTGGGAGCATCGGCCTCGCGCACAGAGCAGGGCGAGCCAGAAAGCACAACGCCCCGGATATCCTCTGTGAGGAGCGGGGCGTGGGTGTAGGGATGAATCTCGCAGTAGACGTTCAGCTCGCGAATGCGTCGCGCGATGAGCTGCGTGTACTGAGAGCCAAAATCGAGGATCAGAATCTGTTCGGGCATGGGCTCAAAGGTACTGTGCAGAATGGAACGATTGCATAGCTGGCGCAGAATTTGGTAACTAATCAGAAAATAATTGATCTGTACGTAAACTGGCGTATAGGATTCCCCATGCAGGAATAATACATTTAATATCAGTTCATTGTGCTACCTGCTTACCCCATTTCACATGCGTTCCTTCTCCAAGTCAATTTCCCGCCCCGCTTATCTTGTATTTTTTTTTCTGCTCCTGTTGAGCAGCTTTAGCACGGTGCCAGCACTGGCGCAGGCCAGCCAAACTGCCCGCGCACCCTACACCCTTACGGGTAAGGTAACGACCATAGCCGGGGCGCCGCTGGCCGGAGCAACAGTAATGGTGCGCGGCGACCAGCGCGACAATACGGCCATTACCAACAAAGAAGGCATGTTTTTGCTGACCACCCGGCAACCCCAGCCCGTGCTGATCGTGAACTGTGCCGGTTACGAGGAAAACCAGGCCGACGTACCCCAAGCAGGAGAAGCGGTTGTGTCGCTAGCCCCCATCGACAAATACAAGAAGCAACTGCGCAAACAAGGCAAGAAGGCGTACAAGGACTGGAACGGCAAAGGCAAGCGCAACTAGCTATAATTAGCATTTTTTCAGCGTGACAATCAGGCTACTGCGCGCTAAGAGGGCTTGTTGCGAAGAAAATATTGCCCTGTTGCGCAGCAAAACCGGATAGTGTGCGTATCTTTGCACCGGCGAGTCAGAACGACCAGCTCCTGCTGAACTCCCCCAGGACCGGAAGGTAGCAAGGGTAGGCGGTTGAGCGGTGCGATTTTGGCTCGCTTTTTTTTGTCCTTGCCCCAACGCCCCGTAGCGCCATACCGCGCAAACCGGTAGCTTTGGGGCATTGTTGCTTTCCGGCGGGTAGGAACAGAACGCCGCAGTGAAAGTAAGCGTATCACTGCCAGACCGGTAGAGTCAGCTATTCAGCCAGTCATTCCTCATGTATATCATCAAAGTAAAAGGCAAGGCGAAAATTCCGGATTATATCCAGCTGCGCGACGAGCAATTTGTGCTCATTGCCTACTTCCGTGCCGACCGACCCCTCAAAGACTTGCACCGCTACGGGCTAGCTGGCAAAGAAGAGCCGCTGGCTGCCGTTATCGAAGGCCTCTCGTTCGGGAAGCTGCAAAAGCTGGAGGTGTAACTTGCGCAGTGTAGTAAACTGCTTTTTTTGAACTCTCAGAGAGAGCGTGAATACGTCTAAACGCTGTCTTTTTAACTTTTGCTTCTTATGTCCGCCGTTGTTGAGCTTCACGATGCCTATATTATGCAAGACGTTAATACCGTGTTGCAGCGCGTGACGTTCACACTGGGCAAGGGGGAGTTTGCCTACCTGGTAGGACGCACTGGCTCGGGCAAAAGCTCCCTGCTGAAAACCCTCTACGCCGACCTACCGCTAGGCGGCGGCATGGCTGCCGTGGTCGACTACCCTTTGCAGAAGTTGGCGGCCAGCAAGGTGCCCTACCTGCGCCGTAAGCTGGGTATCATTTTTCAGGATTTTCAATTGTTATTCGACCGCTCAGTGGCCGATAACCTGCTATTTGTGCTGAATGCCACCGGCTGGCGGGGAAAAGCCCGCAAGAAGCAACGCATTTCGGAAGTGCTGATGCGGGTAGGGCTGGCCAATGCGGCTGGTAAAATGCCGCACCAGCTTTCTGGAGGCGAGCAGCAGCGCGTAGTCATTGCCCGCGCTCTGCTCAACGAGCCCCTGCTATTACTGGCCGACGAGCCCACCGGCAACCTTGACCCCGACGTGGCCGACAGCATTATGCGCCTGTTCGTGGAAATCAACAATGCTGGTACGGCCGTGCTCATGGCTACGCACAACTACCAGATTATTCAGCAATACCCGCGCCGTGTGCTGCGCTGCCAAGACGGCCAGCTGCTAGATTCTACGGCTGCTGCTTTTCAAACAGGGGAGTAGGCGAAAAAAGAATTCTTACTTCTTAATTTTTAATTGAAATCCAGTCTGTCTATCCTGATTCCGGTGTATAACCGGGCGGTGGCGCCGCTGGTAGAGCAGCTGCGTATGCAGCTGCCCGATTGGGACGGACCAGTCGAGATATGCCTGCTGGACGATGCCTCCCGACCCGAAATTCAGGCTGAAAACCGCCCATTGGGGTTACTGCCCAACGTGCGCTACAACGAGCTTCCGCGCAACGTAGGCCGCGCGGCCATCCGCAACCAGTTGGCCGCCGCTGCCCGCCACGAGTGGCTATTGATGCTCGACAATGATGTTCTGCTACCCGATGCACAGTTTCTGACCCGCTACGACGACACCCGGGCATTGGCGTCGGTGGTGGTAGGCGGTATCACCTGCGCCACTAGTCTGCCCACCGAGCCCAACTTGCGTCTGCGTTGGTACTACACCCAGCAGCGGGAAGCGCTGCCCGCCGCCCGTCGCCGCTTGTTACCGCCGGCCCAGCTTATTCCGAGCAATCTGCTTATTCGGGCCGAAGTGTTCCGGCTATTCGGTTTCGATGAAGCCCTGACCCGCTACGGCCACGAGGACAGCAAGCTGGGGTGGCAGCTGGCTCAGGCCGGCATCTCCATTCATCACCTCGACAACCCCGTGGTGCACGACGGGCTGGACCCGGCACCTGAATTTCTGCGCAAGTCGCGGGCAGCGGTTTATAACCTGGTGCTGCTGTACCACAAAGATGGGGTAGGGGCCGATAGTCAGTTGCTACGCACGGCTCTACGCTTGCAACGGGTAGGCCTGCGCCGGCCAGTAGCTGCCTTACTTCGGCGCCTACGCCCCTACCTGCACGCCAACCTATGCTCGGCCACGCCCCGCCTAGTGTATTTTGATCTGCTAAAGCTGTATTGGGTGCTACAAGAGTTGACCAGGGTGGAGAAAGCAAGACACAAAAAAAGGCCGGCTGCATAAGCAGCCGGCCCTTCAGGACTTAGCAAAAGAAAACGAACTATTCGTTTTCTTTACCATTAAACACGCCTTTCACGGCACCGCCTACGGCTTTACCGGCTTTGGCTGCTCCTTGGCCAATATCCTTACCCACTTCCTTGGCGCCTTGGCCAACATCTTTGCCTACTTTGGCTGCCCCTTGCCCAATGTCCTTGCCTGTTTCCTTAGCACCATGCGCTACGTCTTCGGCCGTGTTAGCTACCGCGTTGGCACCTTGCTCCGCTCGGATTTTGGTTTTATCCACTGACTTGAAGGCCGCGTATTTGCCTTTTTCCTCGGCAATCTGACGCTTATCGGCAGCCGAAATTTGGTCTTTAATTTGGTCGTAACGGGCGTCCATGGCACGCCAGTCAGCGTTGATGTTGTTCCAATCGTCAATATCGTAGCTGGACTTATTGCGGTCCACCATGTTCACGAAGGCGTTATACTTCGCCTGGGCATTTTGCGGCGTCATCACAGCAATTTCCGACGTCATGGGCTTGTAATATTTGCCCATTTTAACGCTAGTTCCATCGGTCGCCACGGTAGCACTGCCATCGGCAGATACGGCGGGGCGGCTGGTCCAGGCGGTCGTGCGGGCATCCGAAGCCGTGGTGTAGCGGCTACGCAGCTGGTCGAGCTCCTGCTTGCGCTGGTCGTCGTAGCTGTCGGCATAGCGGTCTACGGCGGCTACTTTGGTATCGTAATCAGCTTTCAGTTGTGCAGTTTCGCGCTCATAGTCGGCTTCGGTTTCGTTGGCAACGTTTTGCGCTTTCATCTCCGTTTCGTCAACGAAGCTTTTGAAATCGTTATAGGCTTGGTCGCTTTCCTGCGACACTTCTTTTTGTTGGTTCTCGGTGCAGCTAACCTGCGTGAACGTAAGGCCGCCCAGCAATAGGCTGGCAGCGAGAGCAGAGGTGGAGAAAGTTCTTTTCAGCATAGGAGTGAGGGTTGCGGCTCAGTCGCCTGGTAGGGTGCTGAACCCGATGGGATTAGCTAATTTTAACGCTGATAGATAGATAAGGGTTGCGAATAGACGAGATACAGGCGTGTCGGTGGCTGGCTGATCGTCACTAACTTGCCAGCTATGCTACCGATTCACTTTCTGGACCTCGCGGCCCAACACGCGCCCTTGCAACCTGCCCTGCTCGCCGCGTGCCAGCGGGTGCTAACGGCAGGCGATTTCATCCAGGGAAACGAGGTAGCAGCCTTTGCCAACGAGCTAAGCCAGCAGCTGGAAGGGGCCGCGGTAGTACCCTGCGCCAATGGCACCGACGCCCTGCAACTGGCCCTGATGAGCCTACAACTCCCGCCCGGCGCGGAGGTGATTGTGCCGGCTTTCACTTACGTGGCTACCCTGGAAGCCGCTGCCGTGCTGGGCCTACACCCAGTGGTAGCCGATGTGCTGCCCGGTACGTTCAATCTAGATCCAGCAGCTGTAGCGTCGGCCCTCACGCCCCGCACGGGTGCCATCGTGGCGGTGCACCTGTTTGGGCAATGCGCCAACCTGGAAGCACTACGGGCACTAGCCGACCAACATGGGGTAGCCTTGCTCGAAGACAATGCACAGGCCTTGGGCGCTGCCTACACGTTCGGCAATGGGCAGGTGCGGCCGGCCGGTACGGTAGGGGAGGTAGGGACCGCATCGTTTTTCCCCAGTAAAAACCTTGGGGGCTTTGGCGACGGGGGCGCCTTATTCACCCACGACACGGCACGGGCTGAGTTGCTACGGCAGCTTGCCAACCACGGCCAGGTGCGCAAGTATCACCACCAACACATCGGCCTCAACTCCCGCCTCGATACGCTGCAAGCGGCGCTGCTGCGCGTGAAGCTGCCCTACCTTGCCACCTGGACTACTGCCCGCCAGCGGATAGCCGCCCGCTACGATGCGATTTTCGCGGATATGCCGGGGATAAATCCGCCTGCCCGCGACCCACAGAGTACGCATACCTTCCACCAATACGTCATCACCCTACCTACCGAAACCCACCGCGACCAGCTGCGGGCCTACCTGCACTTGCATGGCGTGCCTACGGCGGTGTACTATCCATTGCCAGTGCATCAGCAGCCAGCCTATGCTTACCTGGGCTACCACACAGGGCAGTTTCCGGTAGCAGAACAACTATGCCGCACGGTGCTGGCGCTACCCGTGCACCCTACCCTGACGGAAGAGCAGGTAGACTATATTGCCGAAACGGTTCGGGCTGGGTTACTGGAAGGACATACGTCGGATTAAGCGTAAAAATGGTTAGGCAACCGTGGTGGCGTTATCAAGAGGGCATTTACTTAATTGTAACGCTCGTGCTTTCAAGCGTAGTAGTAGGGTATGCTGGGTGGTTCTATCAACACGCAATGCCTGTTCGGAACGCAACACCTCACTGTAGCATGGCCTTGCTCATACCATTTATGATGCTGTTGCTCGTGCTTTGGGTGCTGCCTTTTTGCGGGTGGCTAGTAGCCTTGGTACGTCGTCGGTTAGCCGGGAAGCCGCTAACGGCCTGGGGAGTAGTGGCTTTTTGGGGTAGTCTGCTGCCGATGATTTACTTGGGGTATTGGGCACTGTTGATTTGAGAAGTGAACATAAGTGAAGCAGAATAAGAGAGAAGCGTGGTGAGTGGAGCTGGCACCATTTTTTCTTTGCTTCGTACTACTCACCTCTCTTTAGTCCTCTTTTCTTTTTCGCAATGCGCCGTTCTTTCCTTAAGCTCTGGTTGCCTCTCTCCATCGTTTCGGCGGTAGCAGTTGCTGCCATCAATCAGCCCAAACAGGGTTTTATTTTGCTGCCTGTTCAGCAAGATATTGCACTAGGTGCCCAGGTAGCTCAGCAAACCGACTCCACTTATCGCGCCAAGGGCCAACTGCTGGAGCGCAGCAAAAACAAACGCGCCTATCAATTGCTGGATGGCGTTGTGAATCGCGTGCTCGATAATGGCAACCTCAAGTACCGCAAGCAGTTCCCGTGGGATGTGCAAATTATCAAGGACGACGCCACGCAGAATGCCTTTGCCACGCCTGGCGGCCACATCTACGTGTTTTCGGGGCTTATTAAATTCCTTGACAACGAAAATCAGCTGGCGGGCGTGCTGGGCCACGAAATTGCGCACGCCGACCGGCGCCACAGCATTCAGCAATTGCAGCAGCAGTTCGGTATCAGCTTACTGTCCAATATTTTGCTGGGTAAGAATCCGGGGCAGCTGGCGCAGATTGCCGCCGGGCTGGGCCAGCTGCGCTTCAGCCGGGGCTTCGAGACGGAAGCGGATAAGTATTCCACTATCTACCTCAACGGCACGCGTTATTACTCCTGCGATGGTGCGGCGGGCTTTTTCATTAAAGCCGAAAAGCAAGGCGGCAGCAGCACGCCCGAGTTTTTGAGCACTCACCCCAACCCTGGCTCACGCGTCATCAACATTCAAAAAAGCGCCCAGCGGCTTGGTTGCACAGGCAAAACGGTGAGTAATAGCAACTTCCTAGAGCTACAGAAGCTACTGTAAGCGGCTGCTCAGTTTGCGGTCATTCATTCTATAGATAGTAGACATTTGCCAACAGGGTAGCCGCAAAAATGTGGGGTAGGGCCGAGCGTGCAAAACCCCACGTTTTTTTGCAGCTTGCGGCTCTTTAGCTTCTTTCCTACACCCCGTTGGCTGAATCTCTTGCCGCCGTCCGTTTCGCTGTTTGTGGAGTGGGGCACATCGGCCGCCGCCACGCGGCGCTGGTTGCCCGACAGGCCGGTGCGCACTTGGTTGCCCTCATCGATATCGATCCGGCCTTGCCGGCCTCGGTAGCGGCTGAGTTTCCCGACGTACCGTTTTTCGCGTCGCTGGATGCCTACCTGGCAGCCGGCCCCGCTGCCGATGTGCTGACCATAGCTACGCCTAATCACCTGCACGCACCGCAGGCGCTGGCTGGTTTGCAGCATGGTTTGCACGTGGTGGTAGAAAAGCCCCTGGCCCTGCACGCCGCCGATGCCCAGGCAGTGGTAGATGCCGCCACTCGGGTAGGCCGGTTGGCTTTTGGGGTGATGCAGAACCGCTACTCGCCCCCTGCCCGCTGGCTGAAACAGATCTACGAGGAAGGTCACCTTGGGCAGATATACCTCGTGCAGATCAACTGCTTCTGGAACCGCGACGCCCGCTATTACCAGCCTGGCAGCTGGCGCGGCACGCAGGCGCAGGATGGCGGCACGCTGTTCACACAGTTCAGCCACTTCGTAGACTTGCTCTACTGGGTGTTCGGCGACATCACCAACATCGCGGCCCGCTTTCACGATTTCAACCATCAAACGCTCACAGAGTTCGAAGACTCAGGGCTGGTGACGTTTGACTTGGTGCGCGGTGGCGCGGGCACTTTGCAATACAGCACGGCCGTGTGGGACCAGAACCTGGAAAGCTCCCTGACCGTGGTAGCCGAGCACGGTAGCGTACGCCTGGGTGGCCAGTATCTGGATCAGGTGGCTGCCTGTCACCTGCGCAATTATGAGTTGCCCCCATTGCCGCCTACTAATCCAGCCAACCACTACGGCGCCTACCAGGGTAGCGCCGCCAACCACGTGCAAGTGATTGACGACATCGTGCAAGCAGTAAAGCATCCCGCCGATGTGGTGACAAACGCCTCGGATGGCGTGAAAGTAGTGGAGATAATAGAGCGCATCTACCAGTTGCGAGGGTAGAGCGCCACGGCCCGCGCAGGTCCGCGTCCGTATATAGCCAGAGAACCCAACGGACGGCTATATGACGATGACGCCCTACGAAAAGCAAGTTTACGCCGAGCTGCAAGCGTGGCAGAAACGGATGCAACGGCCGCCCTCCTGGCTGAACCGACTAACGCACCGTGTACAAACCCGGCTGAATGGCCTGTTGCCCGAGCGCGTGCATCAGGCTGTGACAGCCACCATCAAGCACATGGTGCGCGGCGTGTTGGCGGGCTCTGCGTACATCACGCGTCGGCCATTGTTGGCGGCCTCTTTGCAAGAGCGGGAAACGTTGGTAGATAAGCGCATTCGGCACTACCGCCACGCGGCTACCGTGGAAGGCGCTGCCACGGGCGCCGGCGGATTTTTGCTCGGGCTAGCCGATTTTCCGTTGCTGTTGGGGATTAAGCTGAAGCTGTTGTTCGATATAGCGGCATTCTACGGGCACGATGTACGTGCCTACCCAGAGCGGCTCTACCTGCTCCACATCTTCCAACTCACGTTTTCCAGCCAGCATACGCGCAACGCAGTGTATCGCCGGCTGGCCGATTGGGATGCGTATGCGAAAACGCTACCACCTACAGCGGCTGAGTTCGATTGGCGTACGTTTCAGCAGGAGTACCGGGATTATATTGATTTGGCCAAGCTGGCACAGCTGCTCCCGGTGGTAGGGGCTGCGGTGGGCGCAGTTGCTAACTATAAACTCTTAGAACAGCTGGGGAGCACGGCTCGTTACTGCTACCGCCTGCGTTGGTTGAAGGAGCTAGAGAGCCAGCCGCTGACTAGCGCGGGCAAGGGCCAGCCGATACATCGGCTTCAATCTGATTGAGCAAGCACTGATAGATGGCGGCCACTGTATCAGGCCAGCCAGGGCGCCCTACCATCTGCTGCGCCTGCTGGCGCAGGATGGCCTCTAAATAAATTTCATTTTGGAACAGATTTTCTACGGCTGGTTTGGACTGGGCCACGAGAGTGCTTTTTTTATGAGGCCTATACCTACGAAGTAGAAGTTATGGGTGGATTTACGAGTGGTATAAAATTTTGTCTTCTGCATTAGAATGGAACAAAAAAGTAAAAGGCTGCATCTGCGGGTAAATTCTGCCTATTACTTGTTTTATTCTACTGTTATATTGCTTTATTGCACGCAAGTGCGAAACAAAACTTGTATTAAAGGCCTGCCTTTTGCTCTGATCCTGAAAAGAGGCGATAATCAAATTATTCTAAACGCGTTTGCTGCTCTCCGCTACTTTTCTCACCCTACATCCACCCTATGCATCTACAGTTACTCGCTACTACATCAGCCCTTTCTGTTTTCCACGATGTGAAGAATGATTGGTTGTACTTGGATTGGCAAGGCGACCTGACCCGAAAATCGGTTCAGGAGGGCTGCATAGCCGTGGCACGGTGCTTTCTGCGGAAAAACTACGTGCGCGTGCTCAATGATAATACCAGCGTTACCAGCCTGTCGCCGGAAGTGGCCTCGTGGTTGGCAACGGAGTGCCTACCACGCATAAAGCTGTCCACCATCGAATACCTTGCTTGGACGTACTCGCCCAACATAGAAACGCAGTTCTGGACTAATGTTGCTATGTATCAGATAGATGGTCCTGTGGTGGTCACGTTCGATGATGTGGAGTCGGCGTATGCTTGGCTACGAGAGGTAAAGTTTCGCTCTCCTGGGTCGCTTTCTGCATCTGCACTCTCGGGGGTGGCTGTATAATAAGACGCGGCAACTTCTTATTATCTGTTTTCCTGCTACCCCGGAAAGTCGGTGAAAGATGCTACGGGCATCGGCGTTGTACCGGCTTGCAGTACCTGCACTTGCTCGCCGCAGGCTACCAGGGCGGCGTTGGCCAGACCCAAAAACAGCCCGTGTTCTACCAGGCCAGGAATAGTCTTGAGTTGCGTGGCGAGCTGTTGTGGGTCGTTGATCTGATTAAAGTGGCAGTCTACCAACAAGTTGCCCTGGTCGGAAAGCACGTATTGCGTGGTGTCGGTTTTGCTGACGCGCACCACAGGGTTGGCACCCAGCTCCGCCACGGCATCCATCACCCAGGGTAGGGCAAACGGCACCACTTCCAAGGGAAGCGGAAACTTGCCCAACTGCGACACCGCTTTCGACGAATCGGCTACGATCAGGAGGTAGTTGGAGGCCGTAGCCAATACTTTCTCGCGGAGCAGTGCCCCGCCGCCGCCTTTAATCAGGCGCAGCTGTGGGTCCAGTTCATCGGCCCCATCCACTGTCAGGTCGAAGCGCATGCCGCGTTGGGGCGGCACCAGCGGAATGCCTACTTCGCGGGCCAGAGCCGCGCTGGCTTCGGAGGTAGCCGTAGCCTGCACCCGCAACTGGCCGGTGCGCATTGCCTCACCCAGTGCCCGAATGAAAGGCGCCGCCGTGCTACCTGTGCCCAGGCCTACCAGCATGCCGTCGCGCACCCAACGGAGGGCAGCAGTAGCGGCGGCTTGTTTTTCCAGTTCTTGCAGGGTAGGCGTAGTAGACATGGTAGTTGATGAGATGAAAGGGTAGGGCGAAGGTAATGAGTGCCTATCCGATTAAGAAATGACAGAGTAGAAGAGTAGTATTTCAGAAGAAGAGAAGCATCGCATTCCAGATAAAATAGGAATGAAAGAGCGGCTGAGCACCGCAAAACTCAGCGGCCGCGCAGCTTGCGTAGCCACGGCCCGGCCTCCGGCACCAAGCCCAGTGCCAATAACAAGCCCCCATACAGCCCCGTGAGCACCGCAGAGCGCAAGAGCATCGTGAGGAGGTAGGAATGCACGAAAGGCACCGCCCACGCCGCCGCGCCAGCTGTTACCGCAACCACGAGAACCCCAGCAATTCGCCATGTAAATGGTTGCATACGGTAGCTATGCCACACAAACCATGTGCGCGCCAGGTTGATACCCGCTAAGGAAAGTAGGGCCGCCATCGCCGCGCCTGTCAGCCCGAAGCGAGGAATCAGCAACAGGTTCAATCCGACCGTAGCAAGTGCCAGCGACGCGTTGAAAATCAGATCGTAGCGGTAGCGCGGGGAGGTGACGACAATTAGTCCATTGAGGCCGGTGATACTGTCTAATAGTCGACCTCCCAAGAGTAGAAGCACCGCTACCGTGCCCGCCGCGTAGGCTGGCCGGTGGATCAAGTGGTAAATAAAGTCCAAGTTCAGGCCGATGCCCAACGCCAACCAGCAGCCCAGCACCGTGAGCAAGCGCGTGGTGTTGCGGTAGAAAGCCGCCATGCGCGGTAGGTCCTCGTCTTTCCAGTAATCGGCCAGCAGGGGAAACGCAATCTTGTTGAGTGCCCGCGAAGGAATAACCAACGCAATGCTGATGTTGCTGGCAATGGCGTAAATGCCTGCCGCTGCCAAACTTTCCTTGGAGCCCAGCATTAGCGCATCAATGGTGGTGATAACGGTGCCAGAAATATTCGAGAGCAGCGCAAACGCCCCAAAACCCAACAGCTCGCGCACTGGCCGCACGTGCAGTACCTCCTGCGTAGGCTGCAAATGCAGCTCTCTAATATAGGCGAGGTAGGCCGTTAGTAGCAGCGTAAGTCCGCTATTCACCCCCAGATAAGCCAGTACAAACTGCGGAAAGGAAAGGTAGCCCAACCCAAACAGCAAGGCCACACCCGCAATTAGCACGCGCAGCAGCACCTCCTGCAAAAACGACGAAAACGCTGTGTGGTACAGTCCTTTCAGGTAGGCATCCTGCAAGGAATAGAGCAGCGTGAAGAGGGCTAGTACGGCTATCCAGGGGTAGTAAGTGGCTATGGCGGCTCGTTCGGTGTAGAGGCTGAGCAGCAGCGGCTTGCCGAGAAAAAACAACGCCGTCATCACCCCAAAGCCCAGCAACGGTACACCCAGCAGCAACGGTAGAAAGCCGTGGTGGCGCCGCTCGGCATCGCGGAAATAGGGGAAGAACCGGATGCCTGCGCTGGCAAACCCAAACGCGGAGAGTTGGGCGTAAATGGTGGCGATGCTCACCAGCACCTGCGTGAGGCCCAACTGTCCCGGCTCCAGAAACCGTGGCAGCAGAAACGTGGTGTTCACGAACCCCAGCCCCAGCCCGAAGTAGGAAATGATAGTATTACGCAGCCCCTGCCGCCGAACGATACCCAAAGCGGTGAAATGGTGAAATGTAGGGGCGCCTACAAGGCGCCCCTCGTTGCTGATGTGTGGTTGATACGGTAGGCGCAGACATGCAGCGGCGGGCGCCTGCAAGGCGCCCCTACATGGCTGTACTCACCTCCGTGCCCGTCAGGAAGGCGGCGCCCCGGCTGCGAAGGTAGCGCATCAGCTCGTGGAACTGGCGCGGACCGTTGTGCATGTTGGCTGGGTCGAAGTTCTGGTTGTGCCAGAGCACCGTGCACACCCCGCCAAACAGTTCTATTTCCAGAAGCATCGGAATCAGCGCGGATAATACTTCGTCGGGGGACAGTTGGAGGTAGCGCGGGTGATGGAGCGTGGTGTCCATCACATTGAGGGGGATTTCGAGGAAGCGGCAGGTTTCACCGGACTGAAAATTGAACGGATGAAAGGGTAGGCAACACGAATTACGAAAGCCGAAATGCTCGGCAAAACCCAAGGTCGAATCATACTCAAACACGACATCCTCCAGCAAAGCGGGCGTCGTGCGCGGTTCCCAATTCAAATAGTGGAAGCGAATGGCAGGAAATGCCCGGTTAATAGGCAGCACCGATGTTTCCTCCATCACCCGACGCGCATCAGTACTGGTGCCAATACTGCCGTGCAATTGTATTTCGGCACCTGTTGCAGCTAGCCGTTGCAACTGAGGTAGATGCCGCTGAATGCTATAGTCAGCATTGGGCGTGCCATCAGCCGCTTCGCGGTGTTCGGTGAGGAAAAAAAACGTGCTTTTGGCCCCATATGCCGCCACGGCCTCCTGCACTTCTTCTAAATTGTCCCAGGCATCTTTGCGGGTGAAATGCCGCCACAGCTGCCGCCCAAAACCCAGCCAGTCGCGGCGCTGCCAGGCGGCTTTGGCGGGCGCTTTCCAGGCGCTGTAGAGGTTGTCAACGTCGTGGGTAATGCAGGCGGCGAAGGGTGCATTATTAGCCCAGCGGCGCGGGGGTAGGGACTGGCCGGTTGCGTGCTCCACGGCCGTTTTCATTACGTCGAAATAGTAGTTCACTACCGGCACTGTCACGAAATCATACTGCTTCTGCACGCTGGCCGCGTAGGGAAAACGGCCATGCTGGTCGCGCTCCTCGGAGTGGTATTCCTGCCAGCCGCTGAGTAGGTAGAACGCCGCCGAAATGATATCCGCATGGATGAGAGCACGGCCATCAGGTAGCAGTTCCAGTAGCGGTTTTTCGGGGTTTGGGTCGAAAAAGAAAGGAATCTTGCTGCCCAGCCACTTGCGGTAGTTGGGAGCGGCAGGGTAGGGCTGTTGTTGCTCGAAGAAGCTGTTTGAGGCCTCCGTTACAGTTAGTTGAGGTTGAGAGTCTGCGTAGCCAATGCTGATGTCCGGCAATGTGGGGTAGGCCATGCGCAGATGCCGGAGCACGTAGGCCAGCCGCGTTTCGCGGGAAACGGAAGTGGCGTTGAGAAGCGGCCTGGCGGGGGTAGTAGGCATCAAACAAATGTATTGTAAATGCGGCTGTCATTCAGCCCATTTCACCTGTCATCCTGAGCTTGCGAAGGACCTTATCACGTCAGCACGAATCTCATGGCAACGACTCGTTCACA
>NZ_JAHWGL010000209.1 GCF_019334315.1 Hymenobacter profundi | reverse complement strand
AGACTTGTTCCTAAATAATCTCTTTTCGTTTTCTGAGATGCCAATTCCAGATTCCGCAAGCCAGGGCCAACAGGCGGTCGTTGAAGGCAGCCGACTTATTGCGGCAGGTTTGGGCAACGCAGCCCAAACGTTTAGCCCCACTGATGGCGTGTTCGACCTTGACACGGCGGCGGGCGTGGGTCGCGTTTTCGGCGCGCTGCGCGTCGCTCAAGGCCGCGTCGGGGCGCTTTTTGCTGCGGCGCGGCTTGCGGTGCGGTAGACTTTGAGGCGGCAGGTCGTAGTCGGTGACCAAGCCTAAGTAGCCCAAATCGGCTAGCAAGTCGAAGAGGTCAAGTAGGCCTAGGTTAGTATCAAATTCATTTTTAAGCAGTTGATAGTCGTGGGTGGACCCACAAGTAGTTGGCCCCAGGTAATGAATATAGCGGCTGGGGTCAGCGATAAGCGTGTTTTTACGCGTCAGCCTTTTTTTTGCCGGAGTAGTCAGCCGCCCGGTCCACGACAGCTCGTGGGCGGTGCTGGGCGCGCTCGGTGGCATCGAGCAGCAGCACGGGCACGTCGGCAAAAACCTGTTGCATCTGCGCCAGCGAGTCGATGGCGCGGGCGGGGAGCACGCCCTGCGTGCGCAGGGCGTGGGCCAAGGCCTTGGCCAGCTGGTGGGCGCGTTCACACGCCTTGGAACGGGACAGGCCAAAAGTGGCGGCTAGCACATCAAAGGTAGGATAGGTTTTAAGGTAGTACAAAATAAATAGTAGTTTTTGCTCCGAACTGACTAGCACGCCTTTACGCCCACCGCCTGCTTTCCGCTTGCGGGGCCGCTTGTCAGTAAAGCGCGCATCGGCTTCTTGTTGGCAACCCTGGGCGAAGGGCTCGGCTAGGTCACAAAACGCGGCCATGTCCAACCCGGTTAAGGCCCGCATTTGCCGGTCATCGGTTATCGTATTCACATCAAGCATTCCCAAAAATACTATTTGGGAACAAGTCT
>NZ_JAHWGL010000208.1 GCF_019334315.1 Hymenobacter profundi | reverse complement strand
AAGGTCCTTCGCTGGGCTCAGGATGACGGCTAAGAATAAGATTCAACAAAGTACATGGTAGAGGTCGAGAAACTCACGAAAACCTACGGCGCTCAAAACGCCGTGAACAACATCAGCTTCACGGCGGGTAAAGGCGAAATCCTGGGATTTTTGGGGCCGAATGGCGCGGGCAAATCCACGACCATGAAGATTGCCACCGGCTACCTGCCGCCCTCGGCCGGTACCGTGAAGCTGGCCGGCTTCGATGTGACGGAGCAGCCTCTGGAGGTGCGCCGCCGCGTGGGCTACCTACCTGAGCACAACCCGCTCTACCTGGACATGTACGTGCACGAGTACCTCGAATTCATTGGTTCGGTGCACGGGCTGAAGGGCAGCGAGCTTCGCCGCCGCGTGCAGCAGATGGTGGATAGGGTAGGGCTGGGGCGCGAGCAGAACAAGCAAATCGGCGCCCTGAGCAAGGGCTACCGGCAGCGGGTAGGGCTGGCCCAGGCCCTCATCCACGACCCCGGCGTGCTCATCCTCGACGAGCCCACCACCGGCCTCGACCCCAACCAGATCGGCGAAATCCGCACCCTGATTCGGGAAGTAGGAGAGGATAAAACGGTGATTTTTTCGACGCACATTTTGCCCGAAGTCACAGCCCTGTGCAGCCGGGTAGTCATCATCAACCGCGGCCAACTGGTGGCCGACTCGCCCGTAGCCGACCTAGCCGCCGGCACGAAAGGCGAAACCCTCATCCGCGCTGAGTTTGAGCAGCCCATCGACCCCGCGCCGCTGCGCGCCCTACCCGGCATTCTGGCCGTGGAGGTCGAGGCAGCGCCCGCTACCTACCGCATCCGCGCCGCCGGCCCCGACCTGCGCGGCAGCATCTCACGTTTGGCAGCCGAGCAGGGCTGGATATTATTAGGGCTGCGCCAGGAAGAACAGTCGCTGGAACAGGTGTTTAAGAATCTGACGAAGTAATATGTTTACTTTTCTGCCATCCTGAGCCTGCGAAGGAC
>NZ_JAHWGL010000207.1 GCF_019334315.1 Hymenobacter profundi | reverse complement strand
GCAGCAGCGGCCAGCAGGGAGGGTGAGTAGCGAAGTTGTGAGTTTGTGAAGTTGTGAAATGGTGGATTGAAAAACGTATGTCATCCTGAGCGGAGCGAAGGACCTTATGCCAGTTGAACGAGTCGTTGTACGTTTGTCGTTCTGACGTGATAAGGTCCTTCGCTCTGCTCAGGATGACACACGTTTTTCAATCCACCATTTCACAACTTCACAAACTCACAACTTCGCTACTCACCCGTTCCAAATCTCCCATGCAGCTTCTGCTTGCAGGCAGAGCATTTCGAAGCCGTTGAGGACGTGGGCGCCGGCGGCGAGGCCGTGCTGCATGAATTTGGTTTCGGCGGGGTTGTAGATGAGGTCGAAGAGGTAGTGCTGGGGGGTGAGGGCGTGGTAGGGTAGCGACGGGCAGTCGTCTACGTTGGGAAAAGTGCCTAAGGGCGTAGCATTGATGATGAGCGGATGCGCTGCTACCAGCTTGGGCGTGAGGTCGTCGTAGGTGAGGCCATTCGCCAAGGGATTGCGTGACACCAGCCAGTAACTAATACCCAGGTCGCGCAGTGCTACCTCTACCGCTTTGGAAGCGCCGCCGGTGCCCAGCACCAGGGCGCGGTCGGGCGCATCGCGGCGAGGGTAGAAGCGCCGCAGCGACTCTTGGAAGCCTGTAACGTCGGTATTGTGGCCCACACGGCGACCATCGGCTGTAAACTCCACCACATTCACGGCCCCTACCCTGGCAGCTGAAGAAGCCAGCTCGTCAAGGTAAGGCCAGATCTGTTCCTTATACGGAATCGTAACGTTGAGGCCGGCCAGGTTCGGGCGCGCCGCCAGCAGCTGCGCCAGATCGGCGGCCTCGGGTAGCTCGAACAACTCATACCGATAGTCTTCGAGGCCCAAGTCTTGAAACTTTTGGGTGAAATAGGTCTGCGAAAACGAGTGTTTCAGCGTGCGGCCAATCAGTCCAAACTCCTTCATTGTGCGTTGTGAGTTGTCAGTGAAATACGGCTGTCCTCCTGCGCGTGCGAAGGACCTT
>NZ_JAHWGL010000206.1 GCF_019334315.1 Hymenobacter profundi | reverse complement strand
AGGTAAGATAGGGAGTAGTGGTTTTATAAAGTGGTAAACGCGAAAGCGCCTGTCATCCTGAGCTTGCGAAGGACCTTCTGCTAGTTGAACGAGTCGTTGCTACGAGCATCGTTCTAGCGTGATAAGGTCCTTCGCAAGCTCAGGATGACAGGCGCTTTCGCGTTTACAACTTTATAAAATCACCACTTACCAGCTGCCGCTGGCGCCGCCGCCGCCGGAGCTGCCGCCACCGAAACCGCCGAAGCCGCCGCCCCCTCCAAAACCGCCACCGCCGCCACCAAAGGTGCCGCGGCCGCCGGAAAAGTCGCCGAAAATGACGGGCGGGATAAACATGCCGCCGCTGCCCCGGTTACGGCGGCCGCCTCTACCGCCCCCACCGCGCCGGCTCAGGAACCAGAACAGCACCAGGGCTAGGATAATCAGCCAAAATGGAAAGCCCGAACCCGACGAGTCGCGGTTGCGGCGCTGGTCTTTGGGGTCGGCTTTGTACTCGCCTTTGGCCAGGGCAATGAGCTCGTCGGTGGCGGTGTTGAGGCCTTCGTAGTAGCGCTCCTGCTTGAAGGCGGGTACGATGGTGTTGCTGATGATACGTTTAGCCAGAGCGTCGGGCACGGCACCTTCTAGGCCGTAGCCTGTTTGGATGCGGGCACGGTGTTCCTGCTCGGCCACTAATACTAGGATGCCGTTGTTGTCGCCTTTGCGGCCAATGCCCCAGCTTTCGTAGAGCTGCTGGGCGTAGTTGGCAATATCATCGCCGCCGAGGGTAGGCACCGTGACGACGGCAATTTGGGAGGAGGTGCTGTCGTCGTAGGCTACCAGTTTGCGCTCCAGTTGGGCTACCTCGTCGGCGCTCATCATGCCTGCCAGGTCATTCACCAAGCGCGGCGGATTGGGCCGCGGCGGGATAGACTGGGCCGTAGCTGGCAGCCAACTGCTCAGAATCAGCAGCAGCAGGGCAACAAAGGCTGGCAAACGTGAAAAGGGTAGCGTAGGGGTAGGGTAGGTCATGGGCGCGGCGGCGAAGTAGAAGGACCGTACGAAA
>NZ_JAHWGL010000205.1 GCF_019334315.1 Hymenobacter profundi | reverse complement strand
CTTACTTTTGCACCCCGCTTCCACCGGAAGCAGCTGCTACGAGGACACCGAAAAAAAAGTTGTCTTTAGTAGTTGGAAAGTAAGAAAAGGTTGTTACCTTTGCAGCCCACTTCAACTGGAAGGGATGGCAAGACAACTGGAAAGAAAAAAGTTTTTTCGAAAGGCTTGCGAAGTAAGAAAAAGCAGTTACCTTTGCAGCCCACTTCGACAGGAAGGCCGGAAAGCACAGGGAGTTACAAGCCACGAGAGTGGCGCAGGGTTTCACCAACAGGGTGAGGCACACGTTCTTTGAATGACAGGAAAAGACAAATGGTAAGGGCCGCTTTCGGGCGGTCCACGACAAGCGTAACAGACGAAGAGAACTCGTCACAACAACGAGTCGGATCAGCACTTGACATCAGCTAGGCTTCGGCCTAGTGTAGAAGATTTTTTACAATGGAGAGTTTGATCCTGGCTCAGGATGAACGCTAGCGGCAGGCCTAATACATGCAAGTCGAACGGAGGGTAGCAATACCCTTAGTGGCGCACGGGTGCGTAACGCGTAACCAACCTACCCTTGACTGGGGGATAGCCCGCCGAAAGGCGGATTAATACCGCATAAGACGATAGAGGGGCATCTCTTAGTCGTTAAAGATTTATTGGTCAAGGATGGGGTTGCGTAGCATTAGCTAGATGGCGAGGTAACGGCTCACCATGGCGACGATGCTTAGGGGAGCTGAGAGGCTGATCCCCCACACTGGCACTGAGATACGGGCCAGACTCCTACGGGAGGCAGCAGTAGGGAATATTGGGCAATGGCCGAGAGGCTGACCCAGCCATGCCGCGTGCCGGATGAAGGCCTTCTGGGTTGTAAACGGCTTTTCTCAGGGAAGAAAAAGGGGATGCGTCCTCAACTGACGGTACCTGAGGAATAAGCACCGGCTAACTCCGTGCCAGCAGCCGCGGTAATACGGAGGGTGCGAGCGTTGTCCGGATTTATTGGGTTTAAAGGGTGCGTAGGCGGCCCGTTAAGTCCGGGGTGAAAGCCCACTGCTCAACAGTGGAACTGCCCTGGATACTGGCGGGCTTGAGTCCAGACGAGGTTGGCGGAAT
>NZ_JAHWGL010000204.1 GCF_019334315.1 Hymenobacter profundi | reverse complement strand
TTGTAGGCTTCCCCATTTAGGGAGCCAGTTGTGAGCAGAGAAAAGCGTATTTTCACTACCTGACAACTGAGACATGAAAAAGGGACGATTCAGCGAAGCCCAGATTGTGGCCATTCTGCAACAACAAGCCAGTGGGCAGACCGTCGCCCAGATTGTGCGCGAGCACGGCTTGAGCGAAGCCACCTTTTATGCTTGGAAGAGCAAATATGCAGGCGCGAGTGTGGCCGAGCTGACCCGGCTCAAACACTTAGAAGAAGAGAATCGAAAGCTTAAGCAGATGTTCGCCGACCTAAGCCTAGAGAATCAGGCGATCAAGGAGATCCTGCGAAAAAAGTAAGTAGCCCTGCGGCGCGGCGCCAGGCAGCGCAGGGCTTAGTAAGTACAGGCTGGAGTCAGCGGCGGGCGTGCGCCCTGGTGGGGCTCTCGCGTGGCAGCTATCGAGGGGTGGCACGGAGGCATAAGGATGAGCCCGTAGAGCAGTCGTTGCGGGCTTTGACGGGTCGGCACCCCGGCTGGGGATTTTGGAAGTTACACCACCGCTTGCGCAAAAACGGCTTGATAATCAATCATAAGCGCACCCTGCGTATTTATCGGGCGCTGGCCCTGCACCTACCCCGGCGTTTGAAAAAGCGGGTGCCAGCCCGCGTCAAGCAGCCCTTAGCGGTGCCCACGACGGCTAACGTGTGCTGGTCACTCGACTTTACCAGTGACGTGCTGACGGATGGGCGTCGGTTTCGGACCCTGAACGTGCTCGATGACTACAACCGCCAGTTGTTAGGCGTGGAAATCGACTTCTCCTTGCCTGCCAGTCGGGTAGTGCAGGTACTGACGCGCCTAGTCGAGTGTCATGGCCGCCCTACGCAGCTGCGCACCGATAATGGTCCCGAGTTCATTAGCACCCGGTTGACCGAATGGTGCGAGGCGCAGGGGATTGTCCTGCACTGGATTCAACCCGGCAAGCCGACCCAAAACGCCTATATCGAACGCTTCAACGGCTCCTTTCGGCGTGAACTGCTTGACGCGCACCTGTTCCGCTCATTGGCTCATGTTCGCCAACTAGTGGACGAGTGGATGCTCGACTACAACACCCAACGGCCCCACCAAGCCTTGAATTTTATGACCCCACTCGAATTTAAACAAGCGGCTTAACCTCTACTAACCACTGGCTTACTCAATAGGGAAGCGTACA
>NZ_JAHWGL010000203.1 GCF_019334315.1 Hymenobacter profundi | reverse complement strand
GTCCCGTTCCCCCAACGCGGTCGCTTTCGTGCCCTCTACGCTCGCCAATTGCCGGCGCAGGGTCTGCGCCCGGTCGCGGGCCGTGCTGCTGTCCTGCGCAATCTTAGCCGCCTTCTCGGCCCGTTCGTTGGCCGCGGCGAGCTGCCGGGTCAGTTCCGCGTTCAGCTTCGCTTCCTGCTCAGCTTTCCACCGGCTCAGATTCACTAGGTCAAGCGGCCCTGGCCCCTCAATGCTCAGGCGCTGGGCGGGCGTCGGCGCGCCTAACTCCCCTACTTCGCCCCGGCTGCGCTCCTGGGTCCCGTACACGTGGCGCATCGTCTCGTGCTTGGCTCGACTATGCTCTACTCCTCGCTCCAGTCCGAACGGCTTCATGGCCTGGGCGTACTCGGTTTGTAGAGCGCGCAAGGTCTTTGGGTTAAACAAATCCTTCGCCGAGAGCCGCCCGTCTGCCGTGATAGGCACCACGATAGCTTGAAAGTGCGGCGTTAGCTCGTCCTGGTGCAAGCTCATCGCAACCACGTTCTCCTTGCCGAACTTGGCTTGGAGAAATGCAACATTGGCCTCCGCCCACTTGCTTCCCCGCATGTCCACCGATTGCCCCTGAGCATCCTTCTTGAATACCTCCGGGCTGGCCGTTAGAATTACTTCCATCGCTCGCACTGAATCCGGTCGCACCTTGGCTCCGGCCTCCTGAATGCGCTCGGTAGCCAGCTCCCAATAGTTACGCTGGGCGGGGTTGAAATACTCGTGGTTAAGGTCTTTGCGTTCAGCGTCTGCGTTGGGCGTTTCGCGCA
The DNA here is from genome assembly GCF_019334315.1 of Hymenobacter profundi. Classification (GTDB taxonomy): domain Bacteria; phylum Bacteroidota; class Bacteroidia; order Cytophagales; family Hymenobacteraceae; genus Hymenobacter; species Hymenobacter profundi. The sequence goes on along the minus strand of NZ_JAHWGL010000203.1, from coordinate 450 downwards.
GACGGTAGTTGTGCGCCGTGCGGGCGGCGCCTTGCTGAGCGGTCTTAATTTTCTCTACGCGTAGGATGGCATAGGGCATGGGGCAGTGGGGAACAAAAGAGAAAGAAAGAACTCAAACCGCGTAGAGCAGGCTGCAGGCCCCACACCGGACGTAGTCCGGTATAGTGGGTTATACCGCTGTTTTTTCCGCACCGTTCGCTTACGCTTGTGACTTACGCTAATTCGCGTTTTTAAGGGGAAATACTTACGCTTATTGTTTACGATTAGAGGCACGGCTTACGCTTACACTTACGCTAATAAAGCCCCGTCCGCGCTCGGTAGGCTTCGTAGTTGGTCTCACGTTCCTTTCGGTCGTGCCGTAGGATGCGCTCAATGACACTGTTCTGCGCTACCCCGGCCCATCCTTGCACGAGCTTACGTAACTCGGCCAAGGCTTGCTCAGCGGGCAAC
>NZ_JAHWGL010000202.1 GCF_019334315.1 Hymenobacter profundi | reverse complement strand
TGAGGTGGTCCAGTTAGGCTGGATAGTTTAGGGCACTAAGTGGAAGGAGCTGTTGATGAGTGTGATAGGGTGTCTGATAGTCGATGCTGGAGTGCAGGCGTTCGTGATTGTAGTAGTCAAAATAATTGGCGACGCTGGCCCGAGCATCGGCCAGGTCGGCAAAAACGGGCCGCTCGCGGACTTCGAGTACCTCCGTTTTGAGCCGGGACCACAGGCTTTCGGCCTGCGCATTATCGTAGCAGTCGCCCCGCCGGCTCTGCGAGCGCACGGCCTGGTGGTCGTAGAGCAGTTGCCGGTAGGCGTTGCCGCAGTACTGCCCGCCGCGGTCTGAGTGCACGAGCAGCCCCGGCGTGGGCGGTTGGGCCCAAAACGCCCGCTGCAACGCCGTGGTCACCAATTCTTCGGGCATGGTGGCCATGACGTGCCAGCCGACCACCTGCTTGCTGGCCATGTCCTGAAAGGCACACAGGTAGGCCCACTCGCCATTGGCCAGCGGCAGATACGTGATATCACTGACCCAGACCCGGTTGGCCTGGGTGGGCTTGGGCTGGTCCAGCAGCCGGTTCGGCGCGCAACGCAACCCGTGGGTGGAATTGGTCGTGCGCGGCGTAAAGGCCTTGGGTTGCAGCGCACGTAGGCCCCGGCGGCGCATGGCCGTGCGTAGCCGCTGCCGCCCCACTTGGTAACCCTTGCGGCGCAGTTCGGCCCGGAGCCGACGCGTACCGTAACAGCGTTTATGCACGCCAAAGGCCTTGACCAGTGCCGTTTCCCACGCCGGATCCGGCTGGGTTATGGCCTGCTGTCGAGTCTGTTGCCAGGCGTAGTAGCCGCTGGCCGACACCTGCACCACCTGGCAGAGCAGGCGCACGGGGTAGCGGCCCCGCTGCGCCGCAATAAAGCGGTAACGGCTCATTGGTCCGGTGTCTGCGAGAAGATGATGATGGCTTTTTTTAAAATTTCCAACTCCTGCGCCTGCCGCCGAGCCAAAGCCCGCAGTTGCCGCAATTCGGCTGCCGTGTCCGGATCTAACTCCGCCTCGCGGGCTGCTGCGATAGGCGTGAGCGCCTCTTTTTGCCACTTGTAGAGCAGCTTAGGACTGATGTTCAGGGCGCGCGCGGCGGCCTGCGTCGAGCGGCTTTCACCAGCCAGGCGCAGAGCCTCGGCGCGGAAGGCCGCATCGTAGCGACGGCGTTTAGTAGGGTGAGGGCTGTCTTTCATGACTCTCGAAAGATAAGACCCTATTCTGTCCAGATTTACCCGACCACCTCA
>NZ_JAHWGL010000201.1 GCF_019334315.1 Hymenobacter profundi | reverse complement strand
AGCCATCAGCTAACAGCTCAAAACATGAAACGCACCCTACCATTCGCTCTGCTGCTCAGCGCTTTCGCGCTAGGCGGCTGCCTCGAAGACAACCCTGACTACGCCGCCGGCATCCCCAGCCCAACCATCTCCATTGCCGATGTGCGTAACCTCTACAAAGGCACCGACGTGCTGCTCGACAACGGCAACCTGTCCGGTGCCCGCCAGATTGCGGGCCTCGTGATTTCCGACGCCAGCGGCCGCAACGTGCCCGGTGGCCCCCAGGCCATAGTGGTGCAAAACCGCCGCAAGGGCCAGGTGCGCGGCTTGGTGCTGCCCATGCCGGAAAGCGCTTCCCTCAACTACGCCGTGGGCGACTCGGTGGTGGTGGATATCAGCGGGGCTACCCTCACTAGCCAGAGCGGCGGCCTGCGGATTACGGGCCTGTCGCCGGCCAACATCACCAAAGTAAGTAGCGGCAATAAGCCGGTGGTGCAGGCGGCTACCATCGAGGCTCTGCGCGCCTCGCCTGGCACCTACGAGGCCACGCTGGTGCGCGTCACGGGTGGAAACATCACGCCCGCGCCTACCGGGGGCGTCACCTACAGCGGCGACAAAAACCTGGTAGACGGCTCCGGCAACCTATTGGTACTCCACACCGAGGCCGCGGCCGCGTTTGCCAGTCGCCGGGTGCCGGCCAGCGCCACCTTCCAGGGCATTCCGGTGGCGGTTACCGGTGCCGATGGGCAGCCCCTACCCCAGTTGTGGCTGCGCACCATTGCCGACGCCATCGACCCCAGCGGCCCCGTGTATGCGGGCTTTCCCGAGAGCTTCGAGGGAGTGCCGCAGAGCACCAAGGGCAGCTACAACATGAACACCGCCGCCGTGCCCGACAACACCGTGACCTTCGGCACCGGCCCCTGGAAGCTCTACCAGACCATTCTGGGCAATACCGCCGGCCGCGACCGATACACCGGCACCCAGGGCCTGCGCATGCAGCAAAACCTAACCGTGCCGGCCGTGGCCGAAATGAAGTTCGACCTACCCAACGGGGCCAGCAAAGTGACCCTCCTCTACGGCGCCTACTACAACGACGCTTCCAGCTCCTGGATGCTGGAATACTCGCAGGACCAGGGTGCTACCTGGCAGCAAACCGGCCCTACCATCACCGACGCCGGTAGCTGGCAGCACTCCATCACCTTCCTGATGAACATAGAAGGGCCGGTGCGCTTCCGCATCAACAAGCTCGGTCTGGGCACCAGCGCCCCGCCCGCCATCCTGAATGGGCGTTTGGGGCTGGATGACATTGCCATTTACGAAAAC
>NZ_JAHWGL010000200.1 GCF_019334315.1 Hymenobacter profundi | reverse complement strand
TAGGCGTTTCTACACCGTTCACTAGGTAGCCTAAACAGATAACAACGTAGAAACTGCTATTAGTAATACAGCAGAATTTCGTTGCGTAGCGCATCACCTAACCAATCGCCAAACGTAAACAGGTGCGGGCGATACGCTACTATTTTCTGCGGCCGCCAATTTCTAGCTTCCAAACGGCAGCTACCCTTTCGTTACTTCCACTCTTTTTTGATTTGCTTGTATGTGTGGTCGCTACACTACCCTTACACCTGCCGCGGGCTTGGCAAAACGCTTCGGCGCAACGCTTGCCGAACCCACCGAGCCGAACTACAACGCTGCTCCGTCGCAGCGCCTACCCATCATCACCAACGCCGCGCCCGACACCATTCAACTGGTGCAGTGGGGGCTGATACCGGGCTGGGTGCAAGACCTGAAAAAGGCCGTCAAGCCCATCAACGCCCGCGCCGAAACCCTGGCCGACAAGCCCTCGTTTCGGCAGCTGCTCCAGCGCAAGCGCTGCTTGGTGCTGGCCGATTCGTTCTATGAGTGGCAGCAGACGCCCCAGGGCAAGGTGCCGCACCGGATTATGCTGCGCGATGAGCAACCGTTTGCCTTCGCCGGTCTATGGGACGAGTGGCTCGACCGCCAGACCGGTGAGGTGCTGCCTACCTTCACCATCATCACCACCGAGCCCAACGAGTTGATGGCCCGCCTGCACACCCGCATGCCCGTGCTGCTCCCCGGCCCAGAGGCCGAGCAAGCCTGGCTCGCCGACACCCTCAGTCCCGCCGACCATCAGCAGCTACTCGTACCCTACCCCACCGATGGCATGAAGGAATACGCCGTGACCACCCGCGTGAACTCGCCCGCGCACAACGACGCTGAGGTGCTGGAAGCAGCCTGACACGCACACGGTAAACAACGCAAAAGAGCCGGCCGCATAGCATGCGGCCGGCTCTTTTGTAGGAATGGGTCCCTTTAGAAGGTCAACGACTTCTCCTTCGCGTGCTTCACGCGCTTGTGGTAGGGAATCAAGGGCTTGCCGGTGCCGAAGTGGCTCATACGGGGCTTAAACATGTCACTCACTGTGCGGTGCCGATGCGAATCTGGCCGTTTGCGTGGTGCTTTAGCTGCTACGGCTGTACCAACGCTGATAAAGAGGCAAAGGAGGAGAGAGTAGAAAACGCGCATAAGCTTGAATTATAGTTAGAAAAAATGTGACTTGCTGAAGTATATGGCAAGTATATAGAATATCGAATTATCTATTGATATGAATTATGTATAAAATTTTATCAGAATGATAATAAATGCCTTTTGGGCAGCGTAGGGCATTGTTAAGTTTTCTTAACACACGATTTGAAAAGGCAACCTAGCTGCTCAGAACGCCAGCACGACTGTCATCCTGAGC
>NZ_JAHWGL010000001.1 GCF_019334315.1 Hymenobacter profundi | reverse complement strand
ACATCGTGCAACAACTAACTCAAACAACTTCTAAATCAACTTCTATAAGAAAACTTAGTAACAACAAGGTTCAGAATGCTATACGTGATACTGATCAACATTTAGTGACAGAGCTGCTGTATAGCGACGCGTCACTTATGCCAATCAGAACAACGACCCTTGGCCGCCCTGCGGTAGGGTCGGGGCAGCGAGGGCATCCAGCGCCGAATCGGCGGCGGCTTCGGCCTCGGAGTCGGGGAGGGTAGCGGCATCCGGGAGCATCGCCAGTAGGTCGGTTTCGGAGATGATGGGCACCTTCAATTCTGTAGCTTTTTCGCGCTTGGCAGGACCCATCTTGTCGCCGGCCACCAAGTAGCTCAGCTTCTTGCTAATGCTGCCCGTTACCTTGCCGCCGTGCTGCTGAATCAGTTGTTGCAGCTCCTCGCGGCTGTGCTGCTCAAACACGCCCGACAGTACGAAGGTTTGTCCGGCCAGCCGGTCGCTCTGGGCCTTGGGCGCCTCGCCAGTGAGGGCCAACTGTACCCCTGCCGCCCGCAGCCGCTCCACCATCTCGCGGTTTTGCGGCTCCTGAAACCACGCCGCCACCGATTCGGCAATGACGCCGCCTACCTCCGGCACGGCGGCCAGCTCCTCGGCGGTAGCCGCGCCTAGCGCCTCCACCGTGCGGTAGTGCGCGGCTAGCTTTTCGGCCACCGTTTCGCCTACGTAGCGAATGCCCAGGCCAAACAGCACCCGGTCAAATGGCACCTGCTTGCTTGCTTCCAGGCCCGCAATCAGGCGCTGTACTGATTTCTCGCCCATGCGCTCTAACTGAGCGAGTTCGTCGGCCTTGCCAGGTAACTCGTATAAGCTGGCAGCATCCGTCACCAACCCCAGGTCGAAGAATCGGCCCACGGTTTCGGCACCCAAACCATCGATATCTGAGGCTTTGCGCGACACGAAGTGTTCCAGCTTGGCTTTCAGCTGGGGCGGGCAGCCCCGGTCGTTGGGGCAGCGGAAATGCGCCTCGCCTTTGGGCCGAATAAGCGGCGTACCGCAGGCGGGGCACTCCGTGGGGTAGACAATGGGCTGGCTGTCGGCGGGCCTGGCCGTGAGGTCGACGCTGGTAATCTTGGGAATGATTTCGCCGCCTTTCTCCACAAATACCGTGTCGTCCAGGCGCAGGTCGAGGGCAGCAATCTGGTTGGCGTTGTGCACCGAGGCGCGCTTCACGATGGTGCCAGCCAGCGGCACGGGGTCGAGTAGGGCCACTGGTGTCACGGCGCCGGTGCGGCCTACCTGGTACTGTATCTCGCGCAGGCGGGTGCGGCCGGCCTCGGCGGGGTATTTATACGCAATGGCCCAGCGCGGGCTTTTGGCCGTGTAGCCCAGCAGCTCCTGCTGGCGCAGGTCGTCTATCTTCACCACAATGCCATCGGTAGCCACGGGGAGGGTGAAGCGGTGCTTGTCCCAATGATGGATAAATTCCAGCACCTCGTCCAACGAGTGGCACTTGCGCCACGTGTCCGACACAGGCAGGCCCCAGGAGCGCAGTGCTTCCAGGGCGGCGCTGTGGGTAGGGAAGTCGCGGCCCTGGCTGAGGTAGCTGTACGCGAAGAAGCGCAGCCGCCGCGCCGCCACCAGCGCCGAGTCTTGCAGCTTGAGGGCGCCGCTGGCGGCATTGCGCGGGTTGGCCAGCAGGGCTTCGCCGTTGGCTTCGCGCTCCTGGTTCAACTCCGCAAAAACCGGCTGAGGCATAAAGATTTCGCCGCGCACCTCAAACTCCTCGGGCTGAGTGGGGCCGGCGTGGCGCAGGTGCAAGGGTAGGTTTTTGATGGTGCGCACGTTGCTGGTCACCACGTCGCCACGGGTGCCGTCGCCGCGCGTGACGCCCTGCGTCAACTGACCGTTGTTATAGGTGAGGCTCATGGCCACGCCGTCGAACTTCAGCTCGCACACATAGGCGTACTCGGCGCCTTCCAGGCCGCGCTGCACCCGCTCGTCGAAGTCGCGTAAATCAGCCTCCGAGTAGGTATTGCCCAGGCTGAGCATGGGGTAGCGGTGCAGGGCCGTCGGAAACTGCTTGGTGATGGTGCCGCCCACGCGCTGGGTAGGCGAGTTGGGTAGGGCCAGCTCGGGGTAGGCTTTTTCCAGAGCTGCCAGCTCCGCCAGCATCTGGTCGAACTCCTGGTCGGGCACTTCCGACACGTCGTTCTGGTAATACTGATAATTAAGGTGGTGCAGGCGGGCCGTGAGGGTGGCTATCTGTTCCTGAATACTAGGCATAGTAGTGAAAAGTGCGAAGTGGTGAGAGGGTGAGTTTGAAATTCTCGCCGCGCAGATACTGCAAGTTGCGTCGCAAAAACGGCAAACTCACCATTTCACCACCTCACAATTTCACCATTCACTGCACCCGCACGCCGTCGGCAATGAAGTTGTATTGCTCCACGGGCGTGGTGATGGCCGCAATTTCCTGCTTCGATTTGCCAGCATCCTCAGCGTAGTGGCGCTGCTGGGCCACCGATACGGTTTCGTGCACTACTATGCCTTCTATCACGGCCGTTTTGCCGCTGATGTCTTTGGGCACAAGGAAGGCGTGGTCCTTGAAGCGCACGCGCATCATCTGGCCGGGGGCGGGCTGCATGGTTAGCCAGCAGCCCTCGGCCTTGCACACGTCGGCAATGGGGCCTACCAGCTTCACGCGGGCCGAGTCGCGGCCGGCCAGCACGGTTTTGAGTTGCTGCACTGGCACGGCGCCGGCGGGCGTCACGGGCGTGCCGTAGGTATGCGCTTGTGTGGTAGCCAGCAGCGCTGTGTGCGTGCTGGGTTTGGCGGTTTTAGACGATTTATCGACTTGCCCTACGGCCAGGGTGCAAGACAAACTACAGGCAGCTACAAGCAAAAAGCGCATCGGGAGTGGGATGAAAAGTAAGGTGAAACCGCCACCGCCATAGCCCGGGTATTGTATAGGAGAAAGGCTGACGATCAGGACATACTGTTGCAAAATAGCAAACAAACCGCACATCAGCGCGCCACAGGTGCTGGCCTACCGCTTCGCCAACTCCTTCACTTCGCGCAGCTTATCCCGATCGTAGTACTCGGTGCGTACAATGCCCACGGCCGGATCATAATACGTTACTTCGCGCTCCACTTTGCGAATGGCCATGTCGGCACGCGCCCGTGTGGTCAGGTCACGCTCGGCTTCTACCTTGTAGCATTGAAAGGTGCCGGCGGGCGTGGTCACGGGTTGGGGCCCGCCCACAACCCGCCGGTTTTTGAGCATGGCCTGTACTTTGGCAATGTCTACCGCCGAACTGCTGACTTGCACCATTATCCCGCCATCGGGCAGTTGCGAGCCCACGGTAGGGTTATCGGGCCAGGCCAAGCGAGTAGGCTGATAGGTGTAGATACGGTCCCGAAACCGGCGCAACGCATCGGGTGGCAGTTCGGCCGTGCCATCTGTGAAGGACGTGTCGCGGTGCGCCGCATAGGTGAGGTCCTGCAAACGCACCAAGCGGTTTTTGGCGTCGTAGGTACCGCTTTTCAGTAGGGCGGTAGTGGTAGTTAGCGTTTGTTTTTTGTTGGTTTCAGAGCCGAGCAGCACCACACGCTGGGTGATATAGCCGGTTTTCTTGCCCTTCGCATCCAACAAGTTATATACCAGCTCGACGTTATCGGCGAGACGGAAGGGGGTAGGGCCTTCCAAAAGAGGGCGGGTAGGGGCGAAGGCACTGGCACCAAGCAGGAGTGCCAACAGCGCGGCCGGACGCGTGAAAATGAAAGGCATAGAAGGAGGAAAAATACAATATGGGTAGGAGGCTATCTGTTATGCTCCATACGCGAGACGGGGGGACGAAAGTTACGCTTGGGACAACCCTGTGGGGTGTTTTGCGTTTGCCGGGGCAGGGCCGTAGCTTACAGCCAACGTGTCTCGAATACGCTTCTACCCAAATTTCTTACCAAAATCTATATGGCTGATTCTGCCGCTCCTACCACCAATTGGGCCGATATGGCTGCTTCCGTATTATCTAAGCTCTCGGGCGGGGTCGAGCTGTCCTGCGCTTTCGATCAAATAGAAGTGCAGGTGCCGAACCCACAAAACCCTACCGGCGCACCCGCCACCTGGCGCATCAATGGCTCGTTGCGCATCCGCACGCGCGGCGAAAATCCTACCCCCGGCTCCACGCCCTCGTCCCTTGGCTAGCGGCCTCGAACTAGACGCCCGCCTGACCGTTACGATAGAGGGCGACGAGCTGCAACTGGCAGCCTCCGGCACCTACCTCATCCTGAACGTGCCCAGCCAGCGCGTCCTCGACAAGCTCACCAGCGGACCACCCAAAGACCCCAACGCCCCCCCGCGCGCCCCCGGCCCCAAACCCGACCCCTTGCAGCAGCTGCATGAGCTGGCCAAACGGCTGGGACTGGTGCTGGAACTGCGCGTGAGCGGCAAAACCTACGTTACGTTTGGGCAAGGGAAACGCCCGAGTATCACCTTTCACGCGGTGCTGGGCAAAATCGGGTCGTTCTTTCGCAGCTAAGCCGACGAAAACAAGCGGTAATCCGTGGTGGTTTTGTTTATATTGGCAAAAGGCTCAATGGGTTTGCCACGGAACTAAAGGTCCCTGAAATAACTTGCCCAACCGTATGCTGCTACGTCTGCTCTGTAATGAATTCTGATTTCGGTAAAGAACGCCAGGGACGAATCGGGGCCAATCGCCCTACCCCCTCCACCCGTCCCGCCCGGGTGCCCCTGTCGCTGCTGCTGCTCTACCTGGGGCTGGTGGGTAGCCTGGTTTTGTTTGTGGTGCTGATATCGGCCTACGCGCACACGCGCTACACCAGCGGGGTGCCGGCGGGGCTACACCCGTTTCCGCGTTACTTTTCCATCAGTACGGTGGTATTGCTGGCCAGCAGCTACACGCTCAGCCAGGCCCAACGCCTCTACCGCGAAGACGACGTTACGAATCTGGCGCGCTGCCTTGGGGCTACGCTGCTGTTAGGCCTGGCCTTTGCCGGCTTGCAGGCGCTGGGCTGGCATGATTTGCAGGTGCAGGGCGTCTTCTTCAGAGACAAGCCCAGCGGTACCTACGTCTACCTCATCTCCGCTATTCACGTCATGCACCTGTTGGGTGGCGTGCTCTTCCTGATGTTGCTGTTCCTGCGCGCCCAGCACGCTTCCCGCGACAGTATCCGCACGCTGCTGTTTATCCGCGACCCGTACCGCCGCTTGCAGCTCAAGCTCATGAGCACGTACTGGCACTTTGTGGATGGGCTGTGGGTGCTGTTATTCTGTGCGTTCCTATTCTTGTATTAGGCTGAAATTAGTTATTTGTCATCCTGAGCAACGCGAAGGGCCTTAAGTTAGATGAACGACCGACGTAACAACGATTCGTTCATCTAACTTAAGGCCCTTTCTTAGTACACGACTCCGTTCGGAAGTCCTGTGGTAACTAGTTATAACACGCTTCCATGCCACCACGCCTGCTCCTGACTACTGATCCTGACCTCGCCACCCGCCAGCCAATTCTGGCAGGATTGCAGGAATACAACCGGCAGCAAGTGCCTGGCGAATCGCAACTGCTGGCTGTGCTGCTCCTCGATGAGCAAGACGCAACCATCGGCGGTTTGTGGGGGCGCACCTATTACGATTGGCTGTTTGTAGAACTGCTGTTTGTGCCGGAGGCGCTACGCGGCCAAGACCTAGGTGCCCGCCTGCTGCAAGAGGCCGAGCAGGCCGCTAAGCAGCGCGGTTGCCAACACGCCCACCTCGATACGTTCGGGTTTCAAGCCAAAGACTTTTACCTGAAGCAAGGCTACACCGTGTTCGGACAACTCGAAAACTACCCCACCGGCTTCACTCGCTACTTTCTGCGCAAAGCGCTTGTGTGAGTAGGTGGCGTGCCTGATTAGTGGCGAAAAAGACACTGTGTTGCGGAAGAAATAGACTGTTTCAAATAGTATATGAATATTGCCGTATAGTGTTTGTTTCTAGATAGATAGTAAGTAGTATGCAGCGTATTAACCTACTCACATAACTACTATCTTATGCGGTGTTTTGGTTCTTTTATCCGACTGTGGCCCCTGGTGGCTGCGCTCCTACCAACTGCGTTGCCATCGGCGGCGCAAAGCAAGCTGCCCGAAGGCCTCACCCGCGTAGCATCGGTGGAAGGCATCACGGAGTATCAGCTGAAAAATGGCCTGCGCGTGCTGTTGTTTCCCGACAACTCCAAGCCGACTACCACCGTCAACATCACCTACCTAGTAGGCTCGCGGCACGAGGGCTACGGCGAAACGGGTATGGCGCACCTCTTGGAGCACATGGCCTTCAAGGGCTCTGCCAAGCACAAAAATATCCCGCAGGAGCTGACCGAGCACGGCGCCCGCCCCAACGGCACTACCTGGTACGACCGCACCAACTACTTCGAAACCTTCTCGGCTACCGACGAAAATCTGAACTGGGCCCTCGACTTGGAAGCCGACCGTATGGTGAACAGCTTCATCGATGCGAAGGACCTGGCCACGGAATTTTCGGTGGTGCGCAACGAGTTTGAAATGGGCGAAAACTCGCCGAGCCGGGTGCTGATGGAGCGCGTGCTGTCGTCGGCTTATATATGGCACAACTACGGTAAGTCCACCATCGGCTCGAAGGAAGATATTGAGCGCGTGCCGATTAACAACCTGAAGGCGTTCTACCAGAAATACTATCAGCCCGACAATGCCGTGCTGGTGGTAGCCGGCAAGATGGACGAGGCCAAGACGCTGGCTTTGGTGGATAAGTATTTCAGCCCCATTCAGAAGCCTACCCGGCAGCTACCCCAGGCCTACACCACCGAGCCTACCCAGGACGGCGAGCGAAGCGTGACCCTGCGCCGCGTGGGCGACGCGCAGAGCGTGGCCGTAGCCTACCACACCCCTGCCGGCGCCCACCCCGATTATGCTACCCTCGACGTGCTGATGGACGTGCTGACCAACGAGCCATCGGGCCGGTTGTATAAAGCGCTCATCGACAGCAAGAAAGCTGCCTATACCTACGGCTGGACGCCCGCTCTGCATGACCCCGGCTTTGCCTTCTTCTACACCGAAGTGCGAAAGGAACAGTCCCTGGACTCGGCCCGCACTACCATGCTGCACACCCTGGATATGGCCTCTGCTAAAGAGCCCACGGCCGAGGAGGTAGACCGCGCCAAAACCAAGCTACTCACGGGCATTGAGTTGCTGTTTAAGAACACGGACCGGGTAGGGCTGGACCTAAGCGAGTGGATTGCGGCCGGCGACTGGCGCCTGGTGTTCCTCTACCGCGACAACATCCGGAAGGTGAAGCCCGCCGATGTGCAGCGCGTTGCCAACGCCTACCTGAAACCCTCGAACCGCACCGTCGGCACTTTCATCCCCGAGCAGAAACCCGACCGCTCCGACATCCCGGAAACGCCCAACGTGCTGGCGCTGGTGAAGGACTACAAGGGCGAGAAAGCCGTAGCCGCCGGCGAAGCCTTCGATGCCTCGCCTGCCAACATTGAGGCCCGCACCAAGCGCGGCGAGGAGGGCAAAGGCACCAAATACGCCGTATTGCCCAAAAGCACCCGCGGTAACAGCGTGAACGTGCAGCTCACCCTGCGCTACGGCGACGAAAAGAGCTTGGCCAACAAACCCGGCCTAGCCAGCCTCACGGCCTCCATGCTGGAGCGCGGCACCAAAACCCGCTCCTATCAGCAAATCCGCGACGAACTGGACAAGTTGAAAGCCCGCGCCTACGTGTACGGCGGCAGCCAGTCGGCCGGGGTGGTGGTGGAAGCTTCGAAGGAAAACCTGCCGGCCGTGATGAAGATTGTAACCGATTACCTGAAGAATCCGACGTTTCCGGAGGCGGAGTTTAATAAGCTGAAGCAGGAGCGACTGGTTTCGCTGGAGTCGCAGAAACAGGAGCCAGATGCCATTGCGTTCAACACGAGCCAGCGCGTGCTGAATCCCTACCCCAAGGGCCACCCGCTGTACGTGATGACCTTTGACGAAGAGATTGACGCACTGAAAGCCACGACGGTAAACGACGTACGCCAATTCTACAAAGACTTCTACGGCGCCGAAAACGCCACCGTGGCCGTAGTAGGCGCCACCGACGAAGCAGCCGTGCAGAAGCTGGTGAAAACCGACCTGGGCAAGTGGAAAGCCAACAAGCCCTACGCCCGCATCGTGCGCAACTACCAGGATGTGAAGGCCGGCAAACAGTCGGTGCAGGCCAACGATAAGGCCAACGCCGTGTACGTGGCCGGCTTCAACCTACCCATGCGCGACGACGACCCCGACTACCCCGCGCTGGTATTGGGCAACTACCTGTTCGGGGGCGGCTTCCTGAACTCGCGCCTAGCTACGCGGGTGCGGCAGAAAGAAGGCATCAGCTACGGTATCGGCTCGCAGGTGAGTGCCGACTCGCGCGACAAGCTGGCCTCCTACATGGTGTACGCCATCTACAACCCCGAAAACAACGAGCGTTTGGAAAAAGCCATTCAGGAGGAATTTGCTACGATGTCGAAAACTGGCTTTTCGGCCGACGAAATTAAAGCGGCCAAGAGTGGCTGGTTGCAAAGCCGCTCCGTATCGCGGGCCCAGGACGATGCCCTGGCCGGCCGCCTGAACTCCTACCTCGACCTGAACCGCACCCTGGCCTGGGACGCCGACTTCGAGAAGAAAGTAGCCGCCCTCACGCCCGAGCAGGTGAATGCCGCCGTGAAGAAATACCTCGACTACAACAAACTGGTATTCGTGGAAGCCGGCGACTTCGAGAAAGCCAAGAAGACCTTGGCCGAGAAGAAAGCGAAAGAACCCGCCTACCGCTCGGCCCCACCGGCTAAGCCTTAGAGTAAGTGATAGAAGTGAGTTAATAAACAAAATCCCCGATCGTGCTGCACGATCGGGGATTTTGCTAGTAGATTATCAAAGCCTCGCTACTGATAGGCAGGCGCCAGCGTCAGCATGCCTTTGAAGCGGCGCTTGTTGGTGTACTCAATCAGGTAGAAATACACGCCGGCGGGGCGGCCGCCGCCGTCCCAGCGGAAGTTGCGGTCGGCGGAGCTGTATACCTCGTTGCCCCAACGCGAGAAAATCTTGATGTTAGCAAAGCGGTTGTCGCAGAAGTCAGGTGGGAGAGTAGGTAGGGTGAATTCGTCGTTTTTGCCGTCGTGGTTGCCGGGCGTGATGATATTGGGCGGCAGAAACGCCAGGGTGTCGGGGCTGACTACTTCAAAGCGCACCACCTGCACCTGGGGCTGCGGGTAGCACGTGCTTTCCTGCACCCGAAAGGTGACCTCCATCTGTTGCAGGAGCGCCGCCGAGCAAGACGCCTCCCACCGAAACACGCCTGTAGCCCGCCCCTTACCATTCGTCGGCACGAAACTCATGCCGGCCGCTGCCATATCGAAGCCAGTGCCGGCTGCCGTAAGGGTCAGGGGGTCGTTGTCGGCGTCGGTGGCCGTGAGGTTTGCCTCATACACACTGCCGGGGGCTACGCGTATCACCAGGGGCGTGTTGTTGTCCTGCATCAAGGTAGGCACCGAAGTTAACTCGGGCGTATGGGTAGGCGCGGGCTGGGCCAGAATAGCCAGTTGCACTGTATCGCGCTTGGGCAGACTACAGCCGTTGTCGGCTACAATCACGTTCAGGTAATACACCTGGCCCTTTGTGTCGAAGCAGGTAGGAAAGCACAACTGCGAAATGAGGGTGTCGGGCATGCCAGTGGCGCGCACCATGCCTTGTAGGAGTGATATGCTGGGTAGGGGTCCCGTGAAGTTGACGGGCTGCAAGGAAAGCGACAGCGCCGAGGCATTATCCGCGTCGGTGAAGCGCAGGCGCACGCAAGGGTTGCCGCCCGGCACCAGCCGGATGGTGTCGCGGCCGGGCAGGTAGGTAGCGTTGCCAAGTTGGGCCTGCGCGGTAATCGTCGGGTCGGCATTGGTAGGGCACGTAATCACCTTCAACTGAAAGTCGCGCCGCGTCTCGCCAATCTTCACCTTGTTGCGGTACTCCGAGCATTTGATACCAAATACAAACAACCCCAGCTGGGTAGGACGCACCTCTAACCGCCCCGTGCGCCGGTTGATGGTGAGGGTAGGCGCGCCCGGTATCTGGCTTTGCTCGCTGCGGCCTGGACCCCAGCTGATGGTGGGGTAGGGCGCTGAAGTAGCCGTGGCCGGCTTGGGTACGCGCGTAGAGGAGTAGCCGTTGAGCGGCGTGGCCAGCTCATACACCAGCGAATCGCCATCGGGGTCCTGGCCGCCAAAGTCGTAGTAAAACAACTCGCCCAAGCACGCATAGTCGCTCAGAGGCGGAAAAATGCGGGGCGTGGAGTCGCGGAAGGGCTGGCCGTTGCGCAGCACCGCCGGAAACTCCAGGTAAAACGTCTGGCCCGACTCGCCCGGCCTCACAATGTTGCTGATGCCGTTGTTGCGGCAGCACCGCTCCACGGCTACATAGTAGCCCTGGGCGCCGGTATACACGTTGGGCGAAAGCTGCACCACACTACGATACACCAGCTTGCGTGTGCTAAGCGAGGGCGACGTACAGGCCGGGTTGGTGTAGGCCACGTACGTATTCTCCACCAGCGGCAGCACCACATTCTGCATCGACCCATTGGTGGCTTTGTCGAAAATACCAGCCGTCAGGTCGTTATCCAGTGCGCCAGGGCTGCCGTTGATGGCGTCGAAATAGAGCGTGAGCGTCAGCTGGTAATTGTTGCCCGATACATATTGCAGGTCCATCTCTCCTCCCACAATGTGCGTGGCCCTTGCTGAAAAGCTCAGCAGCAGCAACAGCATAAGCAGCCCACCACTCCCTAACAAGCGTAGAAAACAAGCCATAGCACCATCTTAAGACAAGGATATTTTTCCTTGAAAAGATACTGCTTCGGCGCGGCAAATCATAATAGGCCAGATGCTGGTGCTATTTAAGAAACTGCTGGGCGCACGCCTGCTCAGTTGCACTGGCTGCGGGTAGGTTAAACACGGCATCCAGCAGCTCATCGAAGGTATGCGCCGGGGCAAAGATGGTATCGTGGTAGGGGTTGCTCACAAACCGTATAAAGCCTGGCTGGTCGTTGATGCGAACCAGGTCCACCGTCACGTTGCCGAAGCGCTGGTTGCAGCGGCCCGTATCGGGGCAGTCGCCGGGCGTGGGCTTCAGAAAGTGCTTCTCAATGGTTTCGGTGTACTCGGGGTGGGGTAGGCGGCGCCGGTCAGAGGTAGAGAGGTGGTAGCCCAGCGCCAGCACCCGGTCGCGAATGAAGTCGAACAGGTGCTGAAAATTAGATCCAATGCTGGGATCATAGAAAAATAGAGCCCCCTGCCGGCCACCCTCACTCAACAATTGCACGCGCAGCCCCCGGCCGCGCACGTTGGTTTTCTGAAAGTGATAGGCCTTGAAAAATGGCCCCATCCAGTTCAGGTACACCCGTTGCTCCACCCAGCGGGCGTAGGCTTGCTGCTGCACATTGGTACGCACCAACGGCTGCCACTCGGCCTGACAGGCAGCAGCAGTAGAACCAAAAAGCTGTTTGAAAAAACGACGCAAGGGTGGAAGGAAAGCAAGTTCGGAGTTTCAAAAGAACACTCGACCTTGCAAATAGTTTCCGGGTAGGGGCGTCGGAAGGCTGCGCAATTACAGCGCCGTGCCGGGTTTCAGGCGGTGCCAATAGTGGGAGCGGCCCAGCAGCGAAAAACCGATATAGCCCTTCACCTCCAGCCGGTCGCGCGACTCCATGTGCAGGTAGCAGGAATAGTAGTGGCCGCTGTGCGGATCGTAGATTTCGCCGTCTTCCCAGCGGCCCGAGTCGGGGTTATAGCGCATTTTGTACAGCACCACCAAGTTTTGAAGCGGACGGGTGCGCAGCGTGGGGTTGGGGTTGCGCCCATCGAGGTGGGGCTGGCCGGTTTTGGGGTCAATGGCGTGATGCATCCAAATCAGGCGGCCCGTCAGCTCACCGTCGCGCACGCTCACTTCCACGCGGGCCTCCCCCGAGTCGTCTTCCCACATCCCCACCGGCGACAGTGCCTGCGCCTGACCCATCAGTGGTAGCAACATGCCCAGGCAGAGCAGCCAGATAGAAAACATAGGAACGGCACTGGCAATGGGGCGGGGAAGGATGGGCATAGGCGCAGGGAAACAAACTGGTTACGTAAGAAAAGAGAGTGTAGCTACGCCAGGGCGGTAACCGGTTGAATATAAGCAAAAACAGCGGCGTTCCGCTGGAAACGCCGCTGCCTGCTAAATAAGTTCGTCGGTTACTTCACCCGCGTCCAGGTCTGGGAGCGGCCAATCAGCGAAAAGCCGATGTAGCCCTTCACTTCCATGGTATTTGCGTTCAGCATTTTGATGTAGCAGGAATACGTTTTGCCGCTTTCGGGGTCGTAGATTTTGCCATCGTCCCACTTATTATCGGAGTCGTACTCAAAGCCCTGCATGAACACCATGCCCAGGCGGGGGCGGCTACGCAGCTTAGGGTCGGGGTTTACAGTATCGGTTTTGGGCTTGCCGGTTTTAGGGTCGTTGGGTACGGTCAACGACACAATTTTGCCGCATAGCTTATTGCCATCGCACTTGTAAATTTCAAACGTGGCCTTTTTCTCGGAGTTTGTCCATATGCCCAATGGCGAGAGGCTTTGGGCCGTAGCAAGCGTAGTGAAACCCAGCAGCATTGCCAGGCAGAGAAACAACATCTTTTTCATGGTGATAATAGAGAGTGGTGGGTTCGGGGAAAAAAGATAGAGGAAAACCATGAAACGATCAAAGCAATTGAGTGCAAACAGACCGCGCCAGAGTACCATGCTTAGGATGCAAACATAACGCCAGCTTACCAATCAGACGATAGCAAAAAGAAAGACATCTTTTTTCTGAAAAAAACGTGCTGATGCTCAGGGCAGTAGCTTCAGGGGGTAAAATAGTAGGGTTTTTATTTTGAACCATCCGGTGGGCTTTTAACTTTACAGACCAGTAGCGAGTGCTACAGCCCTGTTCAAGCAGCCCTAAGGTGCTGGGCCGCGCGAACAACGGTTATGTCGAACGTAAAGAAAGGAGGTACAAAATGTCTAGTAGTCCCAACCAAATCCTGCCGAGCCTGTCGAATGTAGTCCGCATCACCGCCGGACGCGCGTAATAACAGCTTTTCGCGCGGAGCACTTGTTAGCCCAGCAGGGCGTGCTCCCGCATTCTGGCAAGGTCTTATCTCACGGATGGCGGGGCTGTACCCCAGACCCGTCGCTTGGTAAGATTTGAAGGATTAGATGCCCGGTATTGCCCAGCAGCCTTTCAGTAGGCCTGCACAGGCAGTACCGGGCATCGCTTTTTTAGAATGGTGAAGTTGAGAGTTTGTGGGGTAGAGAAGTGTACTTGAGTTTGTATAATAAGAAGGCGTCTGTCATCCTGAGCTTGCGAAGGACCTTATCACGGCATTATCACGTGAGAACGACAAGCGTAACATTGGGGCATAAGGTCCTTCACTGCGTTCAGGATGATAGACGCTTGCCTATTCACAACTTCACCATCTCATACCTTCACTATTCTAAAGCACCCGCCGCACTTGCATGAAGCGGCGCTCGTAGCCGGAGCCTTCTACCTGGCTGACTTTTACGCCGGACTCACGGCGGGCCGAGGAGGAATGAATGAAACGCAACGGCTCGCCGGGCTCCGAGAGCACAATGCCCGCGTGGCCGGGCGTGGTGGAAGTAGCAGCCGTACCCGTAAACACCACAATATCGCCGGGGCGGGCCTGGCTACGCTCCACGGGCCGGCCCACGCTGATGAGCTGCGCGGTGGAGTGCGGTACGCTGATATCGAACTGCTTGAATACGTAGTACACGAAGCCTGAGCAGTCGAAACCGCCCGCGGGCGTGGTGCCGGCGTAGCAGTAGCGCGTGCCCAACTGCTGCTCGGCAAAGCGGATGATGGCCTCAGCCCGGTCGCTCATTACGGGGGTAGGGGCGCGGGGCGTGCGGTGCACAACGGCTACCACCGGCACGGCTTGGGTAGGCGCCACGCGAGCAGAAGGAGCTGCCGGGCGTGGCCAGAGAAACACGGCCAGTAGCACGGCTACCAAACTCAGAAAGGTTATCCAGACGTAGCGCATAAGAGGGTAGGGAAGTAAGCAGCCTAACGGCAACCAGCGGGTAGGGGTTCCGACGGGGTAGGCGCGGACGAGTAGGTAGGCTCAAAAATCGGCTGTACTTTGCAACCCCGGCTGCCTTTTGGGGTCGGGTGTACTCCTGCTTTTCTACTTATTATTTTTTGTTCATGCTGCCTACCCGTTTCCGCACACTGGTGGCCGCCGGGGCGCTGTCATTGCTGACGGCCGCCACGGCTGCTGCCGCTTCGCCTACCCTGCGCTACACCCTCTCGATGCCCGCTCCACAAACGCACTATTTCGAGGTGGAAATGAGCTTGGGAGGATTCAATAAGCCCTACACCGACGTGAAAATGCCCGTGTGGGCACCCGGCTCCTACCTGGTGCGGGAGTTTGAGAAAAACGTGGAGGGCATGGTAGCAACGGCCGGCGGGCAGGCGCTGCAAGTCGATAAGGTGGATAAAAACACTTGGCGCGTGTATCACCCGAAATCCAAGGACTTCACCGTTAAATATAAGGTGTACGCCTATGAACTGAGCGTGCGCACCAGCTTCCTGGACGCTTCGCACGGCTACCTCAACGGCACCAGCGTGTTTATGTATCCGGCCGAGGGAAAAGCGCTGGAGAGTATCCTTACGGTGCAGCCCGCCACTGGCTGGAGCCAGGTGAGCACCAGTCTAAAGCCGGTGAGCGGCAGCGCGCCCTTCACCTTCCGCTCCACCAACTACGACGAGCTGGCCGACTCGCCCATTGAAATCGGTAACCAGAAAATCCTGCAATTCACTGCCAACGGCACGCCCCACACGGTAGCCATGTATGGCGAAGCCCGTTACGACGAGCAGCAATTGTTGGCCGATATGAA
Source organism: Hymenobacter profundi (assembly GCF_019334315.1). Lineage (GTDB taxonomy): Bacteria > Bacteroidota > Bacteroidia > Cytophagales > Hymenobacteraceae > Hymenobacter > Hymenobacter profundi. The sequence continues at coordinate 176,250 of NZ_JAHWGL010000001.1, read as the reverse complement.
GAAGGTGTGTGAGGAAGCGCACCGCGTGGTGGGCCAGAATCCGCTGGACCGCTACGTGTTCATTGTGCATAACCTGGAGCGCGGCAGCGGTGGTCTGGAGCACCTGTTCTCGACTACCCTGGAAGTGTCGCGCACCACCTACAACACACCCGGTGGCTACAAGGGCTTCCTGGGGCTGGTGGCGCACGAGTATTTCCACCTCTGGAACGTGAAGCGCATCCGGCCCATCGCACTCGGGCCGTTCGACTACGATAAGGAAAACTACACGCACATGCTGTGGGTGAGCGAGGGGGGCACGGAGTATTTCTCCAACCTGATTACCCAGCGCGCCGGCTTCGTGAAGCCCGAAAACTACCTGGCCGACCTCAGCAACGTGATTACCCGCGTAGAAAATACGCCTGGCAACAAAGTGCAGTCAGCCGCCGAGTCGAGCTTCGACAGCTGGATCAAGCAGTACCGGCCCAACGAAAACTCCTACAACACCAGCATCAGCTATTACGATAAGGGCGAGGTGATTGGTGCTGTGCTGGATCTGATGGTGATTAACGCCACCAAGGGCGAGAAAAGCCTCGACGACGTGATGCGCTACCTCTACTCGGAGTACTACACCAAGAAAAAGCGCGGCTTCACCGACGAAGAATACCAAGCGGCCGTGGCCAAAATAGCCGGCCAACGCTTCGACGACTTCTTCCGTCGCTACGTGTACGGTACCGAAACCCTACCCTACAACACGGCCCTGGGCTACGCGGGCCTGCGCCTCACCAACACGCCTACTACCTCCGATGGTGTGCTAGGCGCCGTGGTCAGTACCCGCAGCGGCGCGCCTACCGTCACGACGGTCGTGCGCGACGGTAGCGCTTGGCAAGGCGGCCTGAACGTGAACGACGAAATCCTGGCCCTCGACGGCGGCCGCATCACCACCGACCCCAACACGGCCCTCACTGGCCGGCCGGCCGGTACCACCGTCAAATTCCTGGTAAACCGCGACGGCCAGATCAAGGAAGTGAGCTTCCCGCTGCTGGCCGGCACCACCCAGCGCTACCGCGTGGAGCAGGTAGAAAACCCCACCGAAGCGCAGTTGAAAGTGCTGCGCAAGTGGCTGCCGGTAGGGCAGTAGGTTACAGACAGTAGGAGAAGTAAACAATAATCTTTTTGTACGATTTCGTCCTATTATATCTCCCTAACCCAACGTCCTTTAACTGCAAACGGCCCCGCTGAAAGATTCAGCGGGGCCGTTGCATTATGACAAAATGCAAGCTCAGGTTTTCTGGTACACCCCAAACAGAATGTCGCTGGGATGATGAGTCAGGAAAACGTCTTCTGCCGCAAACAACGTAGCCAATAACTGGTGCGTCTGTGGCGTGTTAGCAAGAAAGTGATGGGCAATGTCCTTGAGCACGAGGGCAAGCAAATTGCCGCCTACTTCAGTTTCCTCCAGCAGCGTAAAGCGTTGCTTTACTGCTCCTCTGATCTGTTCACTCTCCACAGCTTCCGAAGGGTCCGAAACCAGCATCCGGAGCAGGCCGGGGCCGCTGATGCGCGTTTTCAGACGCTGGCTGCGGTAGCGCCGCCGATACGAGGCTGGTAGGGTCGCCAACAACTCGTTGGCAGCGAATAGCTGCGCAGCGCTCCATTGCAAGCGGTTGGGGCCTACATAATCATAAAGGACCACTAGGCCGCCGGGGCGCAGGGCGTGCCACACATTGTCCAGCACGTCGTCCACATGTTGGAAGTGATGGAGGGCTGAGTGGAACAGCACCACGTCGTAGGTGTTTTGCGGCCAGTGCTGGCGGTTGATATCGCGCACCACGAAGTGCATGTTATGCAGCCCTTCGCGTTGAGCTTGAATTTTAGCTTGGTCCAGTAGGGCACGAGCAATGTCTACGCACTCTACTTGGCTAAATGTGGCGTGGCGGGCAAAAGCCAGTTCGTGGCTGCAACTGCCGCTTCCCAGCGAGCACAGCGACAGGCCCGTGCGGTTTCGCAGATACTTTGCTACCACGTAGGGCTCGTAGGGGAAGGTAGGGTCGCCCGTGATTCTCTGATTCCAGCGCGCCCGCACAGCAGGCACAATCCACCAGTTAGCCGTTTGCAGCGTCGGGTCGTCGAACGTGCGCTGGGTGCGGGCTAAGGCACTAGGGTTCAGCTTTGAGAAAAGATAACTTGCCCCCCGTTGCTGCACTTTCGCTAGCAGCTCTGAAAAATCGTCGCGGGTTAGTAAAGGCATAGCAACAGGTAGGCGAGCCGTACTTATTGAATTCGCTTGAGGGCTACGTCACGAACGGGCGCAATCACCAGCGGTACTTTTTCCACCTTCACCGAACTGGTATCGAGGCCGAAATACTTGTCTTCCGACGCAATGAATTGCTTGATGTAGAAATACGCCTGCATCACCAGCTTTTCCACGGTAGGGAAGTCGTTTTCGACAGACAGGTATTTCTCCAACACCACAAAGCGGAAGTCGCCCGTCACGTGCTGCTTGCTCAGCGACTCGTAGCGCGAGGTGATGTCCACTTCCTTGTTGCGCACTAGGTCCTCAATCACCTTGCGGAAGTAGAGGTTGATGCGCTGCTCTACCCGAAAGCCCAGTCGGAACGTGATGCGGAAGGCATCGTTGGGCGCTAGTTCCACCACTTTATATTCCATGGTATACGGCTCGTCGGTGGTATCTACGTGCACAAACCAGTAGATATCAGCACGCTTGGGACGCTTCTGGAAGATGGAGTAGATGATCTTCGACTCAATTTCGGAAGCCCGCTCGGCCGAGGTCATAAACACCAGGTGGGTGGAATATTTGGGGATGGAATCATCGTGGCTCAGGTTCTTGAGCGCTTCCATATAGGGGTCAATCTTGACGAACTCCGTGAGGCGCTTCTTGATGTAGAAGGCCCGCAGCCACACATACATCACGCCCACCAGCGCGGCCCCAATGGCCAGCGACACCCAGCCCCCGTGCGGGAACTTGATGAGGTTGGCCACTAGAAATGACCCCTCGATGCTGCCGTAGAGCAGCACAAACAGCACGACAGCGGCTATGGGTACCCGCTTGCTGCGCAGCCACATGGTGAGCAGCAGCGTCGTCATCAGCATGGTGAGGGTGATAGCCAGACCGTAGGCTGCTTCCATGTGCTCGGAGCGCTGAAAATACAGCACTACCCCAATGCAGCCAAACAGCAATAGCCGATTCATGCTCGGGACAAACAGCTGGCCCTTCACATCGGTAGGGTAGTTGAGCTTCACCTTGGGCCACATATTCAGGCGGATAGCTTCTGCTACCAGGGTAAACGAGCCCGTTATAAGCGCTTGCGAGGCAATAACCGCTGCAATGGTGGCAATGCCGATGCCGATGATCAGGAACCACTCGGGCATGAGAGCATAGAATGGGTTACGACCATCAAGCTGTTCGCCCGCATGGCTTATCAGCCAAGCGCCCTGCCCGAAGTAGTTGAGTAGCAGGCATAGCTTCACGAACATCCAGCTGATGCGGATGTTGCCCTTGCCGCAGTGGCCCAGGTCGGAGTAGAGCGCCTCAGCCCCCGTGGTGCATAGGAACACGGCACCCAGTAGCCAGAAACCGCCGGGGTAGTTCACCAGCAAGTCGTAGGCATAGTAGGGGTTGGCAGCCTTCAGAATTTCTGGATGCTGCACAATGCCTAAGATGCCCAGGGTAGCCAACATGCTGAACCACAAAAACATAATTGGCCCAAAAGCCTTGCCCACAATCTGCGTTCCGAAGCTCTGCAACAAGAACAACAGCAGCAAAATACCGATAACGATAGGAACCGTAGGGATAGTGGGGTAGATAGCCTCCAACCCCTCTACCGCCGACGACACCGAAATGGGCGGCGTAATTACGCCGTCGGCCAGCAAGGCCGCGCCGCCTACAATGGCCGGGATGGTAAGCCAGCCCGCCCGGCGCCGCACCAATGCATAGAGCGAGAAAATGCCGCCTTCACCGTTGTTATCGGCGTTCAGTGTCAGCAATACATATTTGATGGTGGTTTGCAGCGTCAGCGTCCAGAGTACGCACGAGATGCCGCCGTACACCAGAATTGGGTCGATGGTGCCCGGCACAATTGCCTTCATCACATAGAGTGGCGAGGTTCCAATATCACCGTAGATAATGCCCAGGGCGATAAGCAAACCTGCCGTAGAAATGGCGGTGTGCTGGTGTTTAGAGTCCATAAAAAATAGGAGGGAAAACGGTGGTATTAACCAGTGAAACGGACGCGTCAAAGGTAAAGCAAAACCACTGGATGCGCGGTTAAAGCAAGGACGGGTTAAAACGAATCGGTAGGTGGAGTTTCCGGGGCAGCGTCGGGCGGGGTGAGGGCAGCTAGCAGCTGCGCGGCATGGGCCGCGGCAGCATCATGCTGGGCCCGAATGCGGCGGTTTAGCTCACGGAGTAGGGGCTGCCAAGTGGCCGGGTCGCCGGGTAGGGAAAAGTGCGCGGCTTCGCGGCCGGCCCGGTGCAGGCGCAGCCGGTTGGTGCCGCGGTTTCCGTAAATCAGTAGCAGAGCGCCTACTGTCAGACCTAGCGCGGTAGGTAGGGTGCGCAGCCAGTTTTGCAGGAAAGCCAGCAGCACCCCCGCCAGCACCAGCGCGCCCAGCATATACCACAGCAACCACCGAACAGGCGTCAATTCGGCGGCTTCCAGCTCCAGCAGGCTGTAGCGCTGGTCGTGCACGCGCAGAGTTGTGGCCGTTAGCTCCAGGCGGTTGTCCTCGCTACGCAGGGTAGGCAAGTCGACGGGAGGAGGGGGAGGAGTAGAAAAGTCCGTAGGAGAAGGCAGGAAAAACGTTTCCCCGACAGCCGCCGGGTCGGAAGACGCAGCGGGTGCCGGGGAAACAGCTAGTCAGTTATTCACTTTCAGCAATTCCACGTCGAAGACGAGCGTGGAATCGGGGCCGATGTCGCGGCCGGCGCCACGCTTGCCGTAGGCCAGGTCCGAAGGGATGTAGAGGCGCCACTTCGAGCCTTCGGGCATCAGTTGCAGGGCTTCTGTCCAGCCGGCAATTACCTGGTTCACACCAAAGGTAGCGGGCTGACCGCGCTGGTAGCTGCTGTCGAACACGTTGCCGTTGATGAGCGTGCCGTGGTAGTGTGTGGTTACCGACGAGCTAGGGGTAGGCTTGGGGCCATTGCCCTCAGTCAGTACTTCGTATTGCAGGCCGCTGGGCAGGGTAGTCACACCCGGCTTGTTTTTGTTTTCGGCAAGGAAGGCTTCGCCTTCGGCTTTGTTGTTATTCATGGCGTTGGGGTCTTGGGTGTCATCTTCTTCGGCGCCGCCCAGTTGCTCCTGGAGCTGCCGCATGGCGGCCTCAATTTGCTCGTTGGAGAGGGCGCTGGGCTTGCCGCCCAGGGCATCCTTCATACTTTGAGCCAGCACATCTACGTTTAGGTCGAGGCCTTGCTGCGAGAAGTTGCGGGCCATGTCGCGGCCGATAATGTAGCTGATTTGCTCCTTGAGCGAAGTCAATTCCATGTGGTAAGGGTTAGAAACGATTAGGTGTATGCCGCTCTTATACGGTTATGGGCGCGAAAGTGCAGAAAAAAAGCAGGCTCCAGTTCGCGGAGCCCGTAGAATGAAGTGCGTATGTAGCGGAAAAGCCTACAAAAATGCTCTGCCGGACAAGCAGGGTAGGGCAAACGTGCAAAGTAATAAGCTGCCCTACAGCAGAGTGAACTACGCAGCTAGGCGTTGCGAGCCTCCGGCATTTTACCCGCCACGAAGTTTAGACCGAAATACAGCTTTTCTTTAAGCAGCGCGTTGCGGCGCCATATGCGGTCCTCCCGCTGGACCAGTTCCGGCGTGTTGTTTTGCTTGAACATAAACGGCGGAAACAGCCGAATGTACTGCACGTCGGCGGGGTAAATGGTGAGCTGCTGCTTGTGCAGCTCGCGCCGCCAGGTAGCAAGCGGACGAATGTTCTCATTGCCCAGCAAAATATTCTTCTTCAACTGCTCATCATAGATTTCGATGATGCGCTTGTTGCCGCGCCGCAGATAAAGCTTCAGATTCTGCACCACGTTGCCCCCGTTTTCTTCTACAATGATGAGGTTGCCAGCTGGTCGGAGCGCCTGATGAAAAATGCGCAGGGCATCCTGCAACGGCTCTAGGTGGTGCAGCGTGTCCTGAATGATGATGTGGTCGTAGGACGCCGGCGGTGGCGGCACATCAAACAGGTTTTCGTAGCTATACGTGAAGCCCGATACGTCGCCAAACTGTGCCCAGTACTGTAGCCGCTCCGGAATACGTGCGAAGTAAAATTCGAGCGTAGTGCCGTGTACCTTGTAGCCATTCAGGGCCAGGAAAATAGCCGTAGTGCCGTAGCCGCAGCCACAATCCCAGATAGCGGCATCGGTAGTAGGCAGGTGGTCCAGAATATACTGGAGCCGTTGCACCACATACGCCTTCCGAAACTCGAAACTGGCGGGATTTTCTAAAAATTTGTAGTAGCTAGTAAGCTTGGAGTTACTCTTTAGTTCTTCTAAAAATAATGCGAAAAACTCTTCCATATGCATATGTCAGGTCCTGCTTGGGAGGAAAGGTTGGCTATCTAATTTGAGGTGAAGATAGAAGCTTAACGGCTAATGCAACCTTCCGCCACTTTTTGAAATGCAGAAAACCCCGCCATAGGCGGGGTTCATGGTAGTAACTAGCCGTATGGAAAAGCAGCCTAGAAATGCAACTCCTCGCCGTCGCGCAGGTCAAAAAACAGGTTCAGGTCCCGCACCTGAGAGGCCAGGAAGCTCAACGACCCCAGGCTGCTCAGCAACAGAAACGACGAAACGGCGACAGTGCTTCTTTTCATAGTGATGGATGGTAGCATGATGATGGTCAGTTGGTTGTGGGTAAAGATACAGCGTATTTATGAGAAATAGTAGGCAAGCATACTTTTACCTTCGTCAGGTCGAACACCGGTGTAGTGCGTGTAGCTGGTTTTACGGGTCTGGTATAAAGTCTTTTAATTGGCGGTATAAAATACTGAACAGTAACTATATAAGTTGTTTGAGCTGTGCCAGTAAGTAGTCTAATACACTTGCTTATTCGTTCGGGGGTGTATTTCCTACCCGATATATTTCAGTAGGTGAAAATAAATTATGACGCATCCTTATGTTTCGATTTTTTCTACTGCTTTTTTCTGTACTTCTTCCAGAGACACTAATGGCGCAGCGCGGCGCCTATATAGCGAATGCGTTACTCACCCCGCTGCACGATCAAAAAGGCCAGCTACAAGTAAGAGCTGGCTGGGGTGGCGGCTATGAGCTAGACGTGTCGTGTTCATTGACCAATCATATTGCCCTGTTCAGTGCAGCCAAGCTCGATTGGAGTGCGCGCAACCACACCACAATCCTGGGTAGTACCTATGTGCAGAGTAATAACAACCACGTGTTGCAAGGCGGCATAGGCTATTTCAAGCAATTCGACCGTCGCTACCTCAATAGGGTAGAGGTGTACACAGGTGCCGGGACCAGCAGCGTCGATAATTCCTGGTACTACACAAGGTTTTCGGATAGCAAGGAGTTTACTCGTGCGCGCTACTGGACGGCCTTCAGCCAGATTAACTTAGGAAAGAGGGGACGGAGCAGCGACCTAGTATTTGGAATGCGGTTGGCCTATTCACACTACCAGGATTTCGCTTATTACGACAATCACCCTAACGTGCGGTATATCCGGTACCGCTATGAACAAGTACGGGTTATCACACTGGAGCCAGCCGTAAGCTATGGCTACCGCTGGAAGGGGTTCAAAGCAGCTGTTCAAGGAGGCGTTGCTCTCCCATTGGCTACTTCAGAAGCGAACCTTGTGGCCATTCATACAACAGACGCAGGCTCTATTGTACGATCAACGAAAGAAGCGCCATCATTAGGAACGCTACTGGGGCAAATCAGCCTACAATATCGTTTCGATTTAAATAAGAAAGATAAGCTGTCAAGCGAAGCGAAGTAAGCCTACCCTGGATGGGTGCCGTCAGGGGTGCTAGTAGTAAAGCGGGCGGAACACGAGCCCGCGCTTGGTATTGTATTCCAAAGCTGGTGCAGGTATGCGCACAATGCTGAGCACGTAGAAGGCTGTGCGCAGCAGGCCACTGCGGGTAGGAATGTTCTGTAGGTTCAGGTCGGGAGAAAGGTAGAACTTGCGGTAGGGCCGGTAGCCCAGCGCCCGGTTCTGGGCCGGGTCGCCTGCCACCATCCCGGCAGCGCCGTAGCCTACTGCCACGTTTAACCACTTCGGGTAGCGCGTGCTAGAGGGTAGAAAGCGGGATATATCCGTCGAGAGCCAGTAGGTTTGGCCATTGTAGTCTTTCAATACCTGTCCGGCGTAGCTGTTGCCCAGGCTTTCAAGGCGGGTAGTGGGGTAGGACGTACTATGAAACGAGAATTTCGGCATCACCCTGATTTCGCCCCAGGCCAACTGCTGCCCCAGCACTCCCGCCGCACCGGCAGCATTAGCTACCATATCGCTGTTGGAAAAGCCGTAGCCTTCGCTCATGCCATCCAGTATTTCGATGGGCGTTTGCAGGGCCAGACCAACTAGGCTGCCAAGCCAGATGGCTTTTTTCTCGGAGGTGCCTGCCCAGCGCAACGCGTCCACGCCCATGCGGCTTTCGTGGAAAGCAGTCCAGAAGTGGCCCGCTTTATCCATCTGCTTCCAGTGGTGGCTGTCGTCGTAGAAGTGAAAGCGGGTGCGAGGATATTCTTTGTACCACGCGTCGCTGAGCAGTTTGAGCGAAACCGCATAGCCCACTACAAAGCCAGTACCCAATACAAGCTGCCGAGTGCGTTTCTGATGGGTAGTCAGCGTATCAGATGGGGTGGCTGTGGGTTGTGCAACAGTCTGGAATATAGTTGCAACATTCAGAAGTATGCTACCAACTACTTTGGAGAAAAAGGAAAGCGCATTAGTTGGCGTCGAAAAATTCAATAAAATCTATTTTAAGTGAAGCAAAAGTCTCTTACATACGGCAATTCGTCCTGCACGGCCATAAGAGGCTTCACATTTATCAAGCTAGATTACACATTGAGCTTTCGAGCGCCCCGCCACCTGCTTTCATCTCAGGCCCAGTGAGGTATAGTGCTCACCGGGCCTACTCTGCATCTACGGCCTCTGCTTATACACTCCTACCTCGCTCAGGGCGACACAAACCGGCGATGCTGTGATGGCCACGCGCAGTTTGGTGGTCGTTACGGGCGCATCCAGCTTCACCAGCTTCTTGGCCCCAATGCTCGTGCCTGTGTAAAGTGGCTTCCAAGCGCCATCCTGCCAAGCTTCAAGGGTGAAACCCTCTACGCGCTGGCCCAGCGGAATGTACTCCTGTAAGCTGATGATATCGAACGTTTTGGGCGCGGTGAAAGCTATTTCCAGGCTGGGCGTGTGCACGTTGTCGGTGGTGGCCCAGTAGGTTTGGCGGTTGCCATCGAGCAGCTTGGCGGGGGCGTAGGTGTTGTGGCGGGTGTTACTGGCTGTGAGGCGGGCGCCCTTCGCTAGGTTGTCAGCGAAGGTATGCTGCACCATATCGCCAAAGGTTTTGAGGGCTGCTACGTCGTCGGCGTGTAGCTGGCCGCGGGTGTCGGGGGCCAGGCCTAGGTCCAGGGCCGCGCCGCGGCCTACGCTTTTCAGGTACAAATCAAACAGCGCTTCGGGCGTTTTGGGCGCCTCGGTGGGGTGGTAGAACCAGCCTTTGCGAAGTGGTACGTCGCACTCGGCAGGCATCCAAAACTCGCCGTTGCGGATACCCATGGGGCTTTGCGGGTAGTTGGCCTGACCCGGCACGGCTACGTTTTTACCCTCGGGCGGGCGGGGCGTGAAGGTAGCCCAGCTGGTTTCGGCCGCGTGGCCTTCCTCGTTGCCTACCCAGCGCACATCCCAGCCAATATCGCTGAAGATATTGGCCATGGGCTGCATCTTGCGGGTGATGCCCCAGGTTTGGTCCCAATTATAATAGGTGGTGTTATCGATGGAGCGCTTCTCGCGGGCACCGCCGTAGTAGCCGTCGCCGCCGTTGGCGCCGTCGTGCCAGCTCATAAACAGCTCCCCGTAGTTGGCGTATAGCTCTTTCAACTGGGCCTGGTATATGGGTAGGTAGGCGGGAGTGCCATAGGCAGCGTTGTTCCGGTCCCAAGGCGAGCAGTATACCCCGAACTTCAGGCCGTGTTTGCGGGCGGCCTGCTCCATCTCCTTCACATAGTCGCCTTTACCACCCCGGAAAGGACTTTTCGAGATATTATAGGCCGTGGTTTTCGTGGGCCACAGCGCAAAACCGTCGTGGTGCTTGGCTACTAGCACAATACCGCGCAAGCCGCCTGCCTTAGCTGCTCGCACAATCTGCTCGGCATCAAAATCGGTGGGGTTGAAAACGCTCGGGTCCGCATCACCATAGCCCCACTCCTTGTTCTCGAAGGTAGTAGGCGTGAAATGCACAATGCCGTATACTTCGGTGGTGTGCCACGCCTGTTGCCTGGCCGAGGGTAGGGCGCCGTAGGGCTTCGGCGGGGTCGCCGGCGCGCTGACACTAGGTCGGCCTGGCAAGTGGTGGGCAGATAAATAGTCGGGGGTTTTGCTGGCTAAGAAACAGGTGGAGCCACAGAGTAGAACGGCGCTGAAGAAGCTTCTCGACATACAGAGAGTTGAAAGGTGCGGGCCTACAAGAAACAAACTTTGCGATTAGGCTATGTCGCTCCGCCGTTTCCTACCCCAGATACGCCATGTCCTCCGCGCTCAGTTGAATAGCGGCAGCAGCCAGATTTTCCCGCAAGTGCGCCAGCGAGGAAGTACCCGGAATCGGCAGAATCCAGGGCGATTTGTGCAGCTGCCAAGCCAGGTTAATTTGGGCAGGCGTGGCGTTGTGGCGGCGGGCTACCTCGCTAATTTTATCGAGTTCTTTGGGTAGGGCGTGCAGCAGCGAGAAAAAAGGAATCAGCGGGATTTCGTGATTTTCACAAAGGTCCAACACTTCCTCCCCGCCGGGGTTGTGGCCGTGCGCGTGCGCTAGGGTCGTGCGCTGGGCGTAGCCGTACATATTCTCTACGGTGGCAATATTGCCTAGCTGCAAGCCGGTTTCTAGCTCCTCGCGGGTTACGTTGCTGAGGCCCACATGCAGAATTTTACCCTCGCGCTGCATTTCAAACATGGCCCCGAGTTGCTCGTCCAGCGGTACCGCGCCGTGGCCCATCAGGCGTAGGTGTACCAGTTGGATCTGCTCCTGACCCAAGGTGCGCAGGTTGTTCTCCATGCTGGTGCGCAGATTTTCGGGCGTGTTGAAGGGCACCCAGCTTTTATCGGGCCGACGGGTAGCGCCTACCTTAGTGCAGATAACCAGGTCGGCGGGGTAGGGGTAGAGGGCTTCGCGGATGAGGCGATTGGTGACGTCCTCGCCGTAATAATCGGCCGTGTCGAGGAAGTTTACGCCGTTTTCTACGGCCGTGCGCAGAATTTGCAGGGCCTCGGAGCGGTTGGCCGGCTCACCCCATACATCGGGACCGGGTAGGCGCATAGTGCCGTAGCCTAAGCGGTTGACGGTAAGTGGTTGGGTGGAGTTAGAGGCGATGGTGATGGTGAAGGGCATGAGGAGGGACGGTTTAGTTGATCAGGAGGATATCAAGCAAACCGCCTTGGCCTGCGTAAGTTCGGAGTAGCTGTATTGGCTAATTCATAAGCCTAATGCCTGCAAACGGTGCGGCCATCACTTCAGAGTTGGATACAGAATATGTTGCTTCATCTATAAATTAGTTTCGAGCGCAGCCGGCTATTGACGGGCGAGTGCGAACCGTACCCGCTCGCGTTTCACAAACAGCCCCGCCGCGGCTGACGCTACAAAATCGCCCGTCGTCAGTACCTCAGAGTATGGCCGAGGCTTGGACCCGATACTTGTCAGGCTAAAGTGCCAGATAGCAGAAGCCCACGACCTGTTAAATAGCCAGCACAGTCCAGCTACAGCCGTTTTGATCAACCATAAAAATAACAGACTTGGCAAAAGGACCGTTGCCACACATCCTTGCCATGGTGTGAGGCCTTCGGGGCTAATAAAGCCCGTAAAGTCGAACTTGGTTAAATCAACTCGGTACTTTTCTCCAAATGCGAGCAGCAGTTCTTCTGTATCTAATCCGGCTACACCCCAATCGTCTTCCACAGCAGTCCGCAGCGTCCACGGCTCGTTTTGCGTGCCAACCATAGTCGCCAAATAGGGTGGTACTTCATGGGCTAGCCGGCGTAAATCGGCAAATCGAACAGCTATTTCCAGGCGTCCCAAAGGCTGGTAATCGATGGGTGAAGCTTGCATTGTTGCAGAGTAAGATTAGTGGGATACGCTGTCGACCAATACAGGTTTTCGGGGCTGTACCTTTAATACCGATGCTCTCTCGGCCCTACTCTGCATCCGCCGTTCCCAGCGCTTGCGCTTAGGCGCAATGCTGCCGCGCAGGTACTTTTCCATCACCAGCACCGCACAGGGCGCCGCCGCTGTGGCCCCAAAACCTGCATTTTCGAGGTACACGGCCACGGCAATCTTAGGATTGTCGGCTGGGGCAAAGCCGACGAAAGCGGCGTGGTCGTCGCCTTCGTCGTTTTGCACGGTGCCGGTTTTGCCGGCTACTGTAATGCCTACGTCGGCCAGGCTGGAGGCTTCGGCCGTGCCGCCACGCTGTAGCACGGCCACCATGCCGGGTAGCAGCGCCGCAAAGTTGGCGCTATCAATCAGGGTATGATGCTTTTCCCGGAAGCGGGGTAGGGGGCCGCTGTTGCCCACGCTGCGCACCAGGTGCGGCGGGTAATACCAGCCGCGGTTAGCCACAATGGCCACCATATTGGCCATTTGCAGGCCCGTCAGGTTGATTTCGCCCTGCCCAATGCTGAGCGAGTAGATAGAGCGGTAGGTCCACTTTTGGGTGCCGCGGCTCTTATCATAGTAGGCGGGGGTAGGGAGGAAGCCAGGTGCCTCGCGTGCTACATCGGCACCCAGCACCGAGTCCAGCCCAAACGACCGGACGTAGCGCCGCCACAAAGCCAGGTTGACGTGGCGGGCCGCCGCCGAATCCTGGGCCAGGCTGTCGGGCACGCGGTTGATGAGCTGCTGCATTGCCTGGTAGAAGTAAGGGTTGCAGCTGTACTTCAGGCCCATGGTCAGGCTGTTGGCTTGGGGGTGATGGTGCACGCAACGCACCAACGATTGGTCGCAGCGAAACCCAGTGGTAGGGAGAATAGCACCCAACTGCAACGCGGCGGCGGCATTCACCAGCTTAAACACTGAGCCGGGCGGGTTGGCCAGCATGGCCGGCCGGTTCAGCAGCGGCATATCGGCATCTTGCAGCAGCTGGGTGCGTACGCCCGCTTGGTCGGGTGCGGTGATGGTGCTGGCCGGGTACACCGGGGCCGACACATAGGCCAGAATTTCGCCGGTGCGTGGGTCCAGGGCCACCAGGTAGCCCTTGCGGCCGCCCAATAGCTTTTCGGCGTAGGCCTGTAACTTCGCGTCGATGGTTAGGTGCAGGTCTTGACCCTGCTGAAAAACGGTATCCTTCGCCCAGGTGCCATGCTGATTGCCCTGTTTATCCACCAGCGGGTGCAGATAGCCCCAATGCCCGGTAAGCAGCCCATTATAATAGGTTTCGACGCCACCATTGCGCAGCCGGTAAAAGCGGCCGCGCTTGGCGCGTTTGGCCTGGCGGTAAAAGGCCTGCGCCTCGGCACCCAGATAGCCCAGTACGGAAGCTCCCGCGCTGGTTGTGTACACACGCTGGCGCCGCTGGGTCAGCACAAGCTTCTGGAGCTTGGTGGCGCTGCTGTCGCGGCGCACGCGCGCGGCTTCCTTGGCCGTGAGGCGGAGTTGAATGGGGTAGCCGGTAGAGGTCAGGCCGTAGGGTAGGGCATCGGCAAGGCGCTGCCGAACGGTCACCGAATCCCAACCCAGCAGCTGACCCAGCGCCAGTGTGTCGAGTAGGCGGCGCGGGAGTTTCAGGAGAAACTGCGGGCGCGTATCCACGAGCACCGAGTCGTACCGATCCAGAATGCGGCCCCGGTGCAGCGAGTCGGACACCACGATGCGCTGCCGGGTGTAGGTAGGGTTTGCGGCCTGGGCCGGGTCGCTGGTTTGCTGGTCCGACGAGGAGCAGGCAGTCAGTCCTACAAACAGCAAGAAGAAGAGTAGTCCTTGAATCGTGAAAACCGTGCGCATGAGAGTAAAGCTAGGCATTTGCGGAGCTTCGGGCCGTGCTTTTCGATGAACCGAGTGTGATCCTATCTATCGTCAGCACGCAAGATGCTTCGACTCCGCTCAGCATGACGTTCAACCTCCCTATTTTCAACTTCCTAAACAGCTTTATCATGAAGAAACTAAGACTATTTATATTCGCAATAGTGGGCGGGGTTGTAGGTTTTCTAGTTGCCAGAAACGGACTACTTTCCCCACCCATCTCCTTACACTGGACCCTGCTGCAAAAACTGGCGCTGTTGGCCCTGCTGCTGGTGGCGTGGCTGGTGGCAGTTGGTCTGCACGAGTTGGGCCACGCACTGGCCGGGCGCCTGCAAGGGTTTCGCCTGCACTGGCTCACGATAGGCCCGCTGATGTGGCGCCGCCAGCCCACGGGCCACCTACGCTTCGAGTGGAACCGCAACCTGAATACAGCCGGGGGCCTGGCCCTCAGTGTGCCCACCGACGATGTGCGGCTGCGCGAACGGTTCCGCGTATTCGCTGCGGGCGGGCCACTGGCCAGCCTATTATGGGGCGCGCTGGGGGTAGGCCTCTACACGCTGCTGCCGGCCGCAGCTCAAGGCACGGTGCCGGCAATAGCGCTGGTCCTGAGCGGTGGTATTTCTCTTCTGCTGTTCGTCGTCACCATCATTCCCTTTCACACCGGAGGCTTCGCCAGCGACGGCATGCGCCTACTCAACCTAAGCCGCCGGGGACCAAAACAAGAGCTGGAAGTAAGCATGCTGACAGCCTCTATTCGCAGCATGGTCGGCACACGACCGCGTGAGTTGAACCGCTCGGCCCTGGAAGCCGCCGCTGCCCTGCACGTCGAGCACCCATTGAAATGCCATCTGTCTCACTACCTCTACCTGCACTATCTCGACGCGGGCGACCCGGTAGCTGCCGGGCAGCAACTGGCCCACTATCGCCAACAGCTGTCTCAAGTGCCGGCGGCATTGCAAGCTAGCGGCTGGCTGGAATCCGCGTTTTTCAGCGCCGCCTACGAGCACGACGCCACGGCAGCCCGCCCAGCTCAACGCCTTCACCCCAGCCGACCAACCGCCGCGCGTAGAAGCGGCGCTGGCTCGCCTCGCCGGCGATGCCGAGCGTGCCCACGCGCAGGCGCAAGCCGCCCTACGCGAGCTGCCTCGCAACCTCGATCAGGGTAGTGTTCATCTGTATCGGGAATGGCTGCAAGACACCGTGCGCTGGGCAGAACAAGCAGCCGTTGCGCGGGTAGCGTCTGTGTAGGGTAGCCAAGGTCGAGGCCAGCCTGCGCAAGTAGGCATTGTACCCAATCGGAGCGGATTGCCTGCATGCCACTAGAGGTACAGCCCGTATGCAGTAGCTTCAACTGTAAGATAGGCTGCGCGCCCTCGCGCTGGCTGGGGTCGTGCTGATTGGCCACCTCGTAGCTCATGGCCCAAGGCTGTTTTACCTACAGGATATTGTCATTTTGCAGCCTCAATGACAAGACGTTGCTGAGCTGCTGTCGTGAACTAGCCGATAACGTTCTACCCTCCTCCAGCCCATGTATAGGAGACAGGGTAGTATCACGAAAGAGCGATTGACTATACCGGAGCTAGGTATGCTGATGCAGCATAATTTCGTGGCTTATAGAACGCTATAACGTTGACTGCCACCTATATGCTTGGTGACGAAAAACGGAAGAAGAAGCTCGGCCTTAGCGCGGTCACAACAATAGGATTTATGGGGTAGGAGGCCTTGGTTTTGTCTTCGTATCGCAGAAAGTAATGAGGTTGTTTATAAGTGCAAAATATTGATAATAAGGTAGTAATAGCAAATAAAAGCGCGGTGTTTGTTGCTGATCGGTGCCGCCAACAAATCGACAGGGGGACCGTTGAAAGGGCAAGACAAGTGATTCTCACCTTCGATCTTTTATCCTCTGTATCATGAAAACCGACGACCTAAAGCAACTCATCAAAGACGGCTTATCAGCCCAAAAAGCAGGAAGCCAGGTAGCCGCCAAAGCAACCGACGAAATTCTCGACGACGCCACGCACCCCGAGCTGAAAGCCGCCCTCAAGGAAGGCAACGAAACATCCAAGGAGTGGGCCAAGCGCCTTGATCGTGCCATCGAAGAAGTAGGCGGCGCCGATAGCCAGGACAACGAAATTATGGAAGCTCACTACCAAGTGAGCAAAGAGATTCGGGCGCAAGCCAAAACCGACAGCGTGCGCGACCTGGGCATCATTGCCAGCGGCCAAATGGCCCTACACTATTGGATAGCTTCCTTCGGCACGGTGGCCTCGTACGCTGCCTCCGCAGGCCTCTCGCAGACCGAAAAAGAACTGAAAGCCTCCGTGCAAGAAGCCAAACAGGCCGACGACAAGCACACCGACATCGCCCAACGGATTCTCGCTGAAGAGGGCCAGGAATAGGGGGGCTTCCTCTCTACCTACTAAACGCAAACCGCGCCGCTTGGATAGCTCCAGGCGGCGCGGTTTGCGTTTAGCATGTTGTGGCTGCGAGAGTATAAGTTCCGCTTATAGCTACTCCTAAACACCCAATAGAGGTACCAGACCCAATCACGATGCCCGCCACCAGCAACGTGCCACTAACTACGCCAAAGGCTCGAACAAGCGTTACGGGGTAGCAACGGGTGGCTTTTCTGGAACTTTCATGCTCCAAGGTAGCCAGTTTTGGTGCTAGACGGGGCGGTATTGGCTGGCCGCTGGTGCGGCAGGGTGGATAAGATTCTTTAGGTTAATTATATAACTAGTTGGTTTTGGTAATCATGCATTATCTGTCCAATAGGTTTAGTTCTAGAATTATCAGTGAATTTACCAAGCTCTCTTAACCTGTTTATTATAGAAGTCTTAGATAGCTCAAGGCGTATAGACATAGAATTGATAATTTTTACAAAGATTTTAATATTATTCGGTTGATCATCTACGTATAAATTACCTTCTCTTGCGTCAAATCTTCCTTGATATTGTAATAGCATTGCCATAAGCGGTGCTTTGGGCATTGTTAAACATGCTGCGAAGTAATTTGCTTGCCATTCTATCCATTGCTTTTCGTTCTGTAAGCTGTGTTTATTTGTTCTAAAATTATACTCAGAGTCAGGTAAAGTGTTTATAAGTTGACTTTCTATAAGTGCTCCATCATGGATTAGGCAATGGCCTATTTCATGCGCTAAAACAAACTTGTATCTTTTTTCCTTATACAGATTGTGATTAACATGAATGGTTTGATTATTAACATCAAAGCATCCAAAAATTGATGTATTATCAGTGTTTTTGACCTTAAGCCCTAAAATTCTATTTGTGTATTTTACTAAATCTTCAATAGATAATATTCTTTCGCCTTTCAATATTCCTGTGTCTATATGATTTAAAACTTCGTTAGCTATTAATTCTATGTCTTTTTTAGAATAGTTTTTGATATTGTTTTCAATATTGCTCACTTTCTGAAGAGCTTTTATTAATGTTGTGTCTATTTCTTTTTCTAAATATTTTTCCCCTTGATCGAGATGAACCACATTTTTGTTGAAAAACTGTATAGATTGATCTGTTTTTAGCTTATTGTATAATATAATATTATATTGATTACTTGTGTTTACTCCGACAAGCATCACCCCTTGAGATTCGGCAAAGTTGTGAGCTGATTTTTGGAACCTACTTGTAGTAATAAATACTGCCTTAGAGTTTCGAGGTGCAACCTGCTCTATCTTTTTGCAGAATGCCTCAAGCCTGTCTATAGATATCGGTGTTTTATAGTCTTTACATTCTATTATATAAATATAGAATATTTATTAGAACCAGGGGGCTGAACTTCTATTGTTAAATCAAAAATAATATTTCCTTTTCTGGCATGTGAATAATATGGCTCCTTTGTTTTAATCGTATATGCATCAGCCATTACAGCGATTCTCTTTTCTTCTATCATAGCTTCAACGATACGTAAAGCTCTTTCTTCAAAAGCATCTCCTTTTGCAGTAGTGTTCATGATATCAAGTATTTATAAGTAACAGTTAGCGCAAAAAGTAATGGTTTTACACAAAGACTAATAGGGTGTTAATCTTTGTGTAAAACCATTACTTTTTATTCGCTTCATATTAGCTAAAGCAGACGCCCTGGCTTACATATTCCGCCGATACTGCCCGCCTACCTCAAACAGCGCATTCGTAATCTGCCCAAGCGAGCAGAACTTCACGGTTTCCATCAGCTCCTCGAACAAATTCCCGTTGGCAATGGCTACCTGTTGCAGTTGCTTCAGGCGCTGCTCGGTGGTACCTTGGTTGCGGGCGTGCAGGTTTTGCAGCATCGTGATTTGATACTGCTTTTCCTCCTCCGTGGCGCGGATTACCTCGGCCGGGATGACCGTGGGCGAGCCTTTGGAGGAGAGGAAGGTGTTCACGCCGATGATGGGATACTCGCCCGTGTGCTTGAGCATCTCGTAGTGCATGCTTTCCTCCTGAATCTTGCCGCGCTGGTACATGGTTTCCATGGCGCCCAGCACGCCGCCGCGCTCCGTGATGCGGTCGAACTCGGCCAGGACGGCTTCTTCTACCAGGTCGGTCAGCTCTTCGATGATGAAGGAGCCTTGCAGCGGGTTTTCGTTTTTGGCCAGGCCCAGTTCGCGGTTGATGATGAGCTGAATAGCCATAGCCCGGCGCACCGATTCTTCGGTGGGCGTAGTGATGGCCTCATCGTAGGCGTTGGTATGCAGGGAGTTGCAGTTGTCGTAGATGGCGTAGAGCGCCTGCAACGTGGTGCGGATATCGTTAAAGTCGATTTCCTGGGCGTGCAGCGAGCGGCCGCTGGTCTGGATGTGGTACTTCAGCATCTGCGAGCGGGCGTTGGCGCCGTACTTCAGCTTCATGGCCTTGGCCCAGATGCGGCGCGCCACGCGGCCAATCACGGCGTACTCGGGGTCGATGCCGTTGGAGAAGAAGAACGACAGGTTGGGCGCGAAGTCGTTCACGTCCATGCCCCGGCTCACGTAGTACTCCACAAAGGTGAAGCCGTTGCTGAGGGTAAGGGCCAGTTGGGTGATGGGGTTGGCGCCCGCCTCGGCAATATGGTAGCCCGAAATCGACACCGAGTAGAAGTTGCGGACCTTCTCCGTGATAAAGTATTCCTGCACGTCGCCCATCAGGCGCAGGGCAAACTCCGTGGAGAAGATGCAGGTGTTCTGGGCCTGGTCTTCCTTGAGAATGTCGGCCTGCACGGTGCCGCGCACCTGCGAGAGCGTGCGCGCCTTGATGGTGGCGTACACGTCGGCGGGGAGGACCTGGTCGCCGGTCACGCCGAGCAGCATCAGGCCTAGGCCGTCGTTGCCTTCGGGTAGGGCGCCTTGGTAGCGCGGGCACTCCAGGTTTTTCTCGTGGTAGAGCTGGTTGATCTTGGCATCTACCTCACTTTCCAGCCCGTTCTCCTTTATATAGAGTTCACACTGTTGGTCGATAGCGGCGTTCATGAAGAACGCTGCCAGCGTGGCCGCCGGACCGTTAATGGTCATCGACACCGACGTGCTGGGGTTGGCCAGGTTGAAGCCGGAGTAGAGCTTCTTGGCGTCGTCGAGGCAGGCGATGCTCACGCCGGCATTGCCGATTTTGCCGTAGATGTCGGGCCGCAGGTCGGGGTCCTCGCCGTAGAGCGTCACCGAGTCGAAGGCCGTGCTCAGGCGCTTGGCGGGTAGGCCCATGCTCACGTAGTGGAAGCGCCGGTTGGTTCGCTCGGGGCCGCCTTCGCCCGCAAACATGCGGGTAGGGTCTTCGCCCTCGCGCTTGAAGGGAAACACGCCGGCCGTGTAGGGAAACTCGCCGGGTACGTTTTCCTGCAACTGCCAGCGGAGCAAGTCGCCCCACGCCGTGTAGCGGGGTAGGGAAACCTTGGGAATCTGCTGGCCCGAGAGGCTCTGGGTGTGCGTCTGGATGCGGATTTCCTTGTCGCGCACCTTAAACACAAACTCCGGGGCTTTGTACGCGGCTACCTTGTGCGGCCAGGTTTCCAGGAGTTTCCAGTTTTGCCCGTCCAGCCGCAGCTTGATTTCCTCGAATGCGGCCTCCAGGCCGGCCACGAGTGCGCCGGCGTCGAGGGCTGGGCTGCTCCCGCTGGTTCCGCTAGGGCTTCCGGCCCCGAGGCTGCGGACGGCGTCGACACTTTGCTGAAGTCCGAAAAGCTGCTGGGCAGTTGCGGATTGTTGGTGGACCCACTGGTCATATTGGCGGTTGGTTTCGGCTATTTCGGAAAGATAACGCGTGCGGTGGGGCGGAATGATATAGATCTTCTCCGATTCTCCCACCGGAGTTTCGAGGTGCGAGGCAAAGGTAGCGCCCGTTTTTTCTTCCAGCACGTGCAGCACGGCCCGGTACAGGTGGTTCATGCCGGGGTCGTTGAACTGGGAGGCGATGGTGCCGAACACCGGCATCTGGTCCAGGGGCGCGTCCCAGCGCTGGTGGTTGCGTTGGTACTGCTTGCGTACGTCGCGCAGGGCGTCGAGGGCGCCGCGCTTGTCGAACTTATTGAGGGCAATGACGTCGGCAAAATCCAGCATGTCGATTTTCTCCAGCTGGGTAGCGGCGCCGTACTCGGGCGTCATCACGTAGAGGCTGGCGTCGGAGTGCTCGGTTATTTCCGTGTCCGACTGCCCGATGCCCGAGGTTTCGAGGATAATCAGGTCGAAGTCGGCGGCGCGTACCACGTCCACGGCGTCCTGCACGTACTTGCTCAGCGCCAAGTTGCTCTGACGGGTAGCGAGGCTGCGCATATACACCCGCGGCGAGTTGATGGCGTTCATCCGAATCCGGTCGCCGAGTAGGGCGCCGCCCGTCTTGCGCTTGCTGGGGTCGACGGAAATAATGGCAATGGTCTTCTCCGGAAAATCGAGCAGGAAGCGCCTTACCAGCTCATCCACCAAGCTCGACTTGCCCGCGCCGCCCGTGCCGGTGATGCCTAGTATTGGTGTTTTAGCTATTAGCTGTTGGCTGTTAGCTGTTGGCTTGTCGTTATTTTCTGTGGACGAAGAGCTAGCAGCTAACAGCTGAGAGCTAACAGCTGAGAATTCTTCCGGGAAGTTTTCGGCGGCGGAAATCAAGCGGCCAATGCTGCGGGCGTCCTTCTCCTTCACGTGGCTGACTTCGCCGTTGAGGTGCTGGCCTGTCGGGAAGTCCGATTTTTCCAGCAGGTCGTTGATCATGCCCTGTAGGCCCATAGCGCGGCCGTGGTCGGGCGAGTAAATGCGCTCGATTCCGTAGGCTTCCAGCTCCTCTATCTCCGTGGGTAGAATCACGCCGCCGCCGCCGCCAAAGATCTTTACGTGGCCCGCGCCGCGCTCGTGCAGCAGGTCGTGCATGTACTTGAAGTACTCGTTGTGGCCGCCCTGGTAGCTGGTAATGGCAATGGCCTGGGCATCTTCCTGAATGGCGCAGTCTACGATTTCCTGCACTGAGCGGTTATGGCCCAGGTGGATCACCTCCGCGCCGCTACTCTGGATGATACGGCGCATGATGTTGATGGCCGCATCGTGCCCATCGAACAGGGCAGCGGCCGTAACGATGCGAACGTGATTCTGGGGTTTATAGGGGGCAACGGGGGTGGTTTGCATAATTGGGTGGGGTGGGTAGTTTGGGTAGGCTAAGGTACGAAATAGGCAGCGGGGGCGCGTGCAAGGCGTCCGCGTTGCGCTATCTCATTCAGCTCGTGCTACCTAAACAACGTCAGCAACGACGAGCGCGTGCAACGCGCCCCTACCGCCAGCTCTGCACATTCAGGTACAGGCTGGGCTGTCCGGGGTAGAATTTCCACTGGTCCTGGCTTTTATTCCGGGTGTAGACCAGATGCAGGGGAGTCGGGAAGGCCGCTGGAACATCAAAGGAATCATAGCTAGCTGTTTCTCCAACCGCGTCGAGCCATTGCAGCGCCACTACTATCTTTTGACCTTTGTTGAGTTGCAGATTATAAGGCCTCAAATCGACGCTAATCCAGCCGTGCTGCTGTTCGGTAAGCACCAGTTGAATATCGGCGGGCAGCAACAATTCCGCCGGCCGGCTGTCGCGGACGGCATAGAACAGCAACCGAAGGCGGACCTGCCGGAACGGATTTCTAGCCACGTACACGTTGAAATCGTCTACGTAGCAGTTACGGGAGGAAGTAAGGAAAGTCCCGAACTCCGAGCCGAGCTTTTCGCGTCGGCGGGTACTATCCGCCACAATACTATTCACACCCCAGTGGGCTATTCCGCTGGTGCCGGTGCGTCCCAGTACCTGTGGCTTTAGTTGCTGGTGCCGCACCACTACCTCTCGCAACGTCTGCGGCTGCTTCCGCAACCGGATAGTTATGGGCTGTTGCCGTAACTGACGTACCACTAGTCGAGCCGGCTGGTAGCCTACGCATGTAACCACCACACTATCCGTCGCTACAAGGTCTGGCGAGTCTGAGAAGCTGAAGTGCCCTTGGGCATCTGCCACAGTTCCTATGGCCTTGCCTTTCACCCCAACGGAAGCAAACGGCACGGGCGAGGCGGTAGAATCGTGGTACACTTGTCCTTGCAGGGTTTGGCCAACCAGCAGGGTAGGACGACATAGAATCGATAAAAAGCCGACTAATAGGGTGAGGCGCATGAAGCTGTAGCGTTGATTGATACAGCTAAGGGAGTGCAGCCGGGTAGCATAGCGTTGCAACGCGCACAAAAAAGCCCCGGTGGGGCCGAGGCGCATGGGGCTTCAAGAATTGGAACTATAAGGCGTAAATAATACTTTCGGCTCGATTTAAGAGCTATTTACTATGCGTGTACAGATACTGCTAATTATATTCCTTCTGCTAGGAACTGGTATATGGCTTTATGCCTACTGGATGCCTGCTTATAAAAGCCAACGAGCAGAAGATGAATTGAATACAATACGCTACAATAGTCATTTTTTGGATAAAGAGTGGAAAAAGGCTTATTATCAAAAAGAAGCTGAACTTCGCACAGTTCGCAACACATTGTTGGATGCCAGTTCGGGCATTGCCATAGCTAGCGCTACCTTATTTCTGTTTGTCTTCAGGAAACGTCCTTACACGAATGGCCAGTTACGGCAGTTGCGTACTTTAAATAAGCAACAGTTCTTCCTCTGGTTCAATGCTGGTTGGCTACTACTCTTCGTTGCCTTGCACTGGTATTATCTATATAGAGGTGCAAGGGGTGATTTTCCTCCTTTCGCCGATTCTATTGGTATTCCGCTGATGTATGGTGAGACGGCCTTGCTATGGTGTTGGCCTTTTTTGAATGGCTTGTTACTACTGGCTTTGTGGCCTGCTAAGCTGCCCGCTTCGCTGTTCGTAAAGGCACGTCAGTACACATGGCGAGCCATACTAGTAGAAAGTTGGTGGGGTTTTCTTCTCCTGTTAGCTGTCCTCTATGCTATACTTACGGTGATTGATGGCGACCATCTGACTATTCCTGTTGCTTTGTTATTTGTCTATTTACTATTGACTTTACGAGCAGGCTATATACAAATGCTTGGTCAATAGAACTCTACCTCAGTTCCGCCAGCCGCAGCCGGAACCCTGGTAGCACTGCTTCGCCCGAAAGCTCATGATCAAAGCCTTGTACCACCTCCGGCTCTGGCTGGCCGGGGCGGTAGAGGTAGGCGGTTTCTGTCTCGGGTACGAGCAGCCAGGCCAGTTGTGCCCCATTGCGGAGCCAGTCAAGCATCTTCGCTTGCAGGGTTTTAGTTGAATCAGTAGCCGATTTCAACTCCACCACAAACTCCGGGCACACAGGGGCAAACTTATCCTGCTGCTCAGTCGTCAGGGCGTTCCACTTAGCCGCCGAAACCCAGGAAGCATCCGGCGATAGTACGGAGCCATCGGGTAGGGTAAAACCAGTGTTGGAATCAAATATTTCACCAAGGTGGGGTTGTTGCTCCCACCACTTACCGAGTTGAAGATTTAAGCGGGCGTTGCGTTTGCCGGAGCGGCTGCCAGTGGGCGACATAAGAACAATTTCGTGGTTGGCCGTGCGCTCGATGCGCAACTCCGGATGCTGCTGGCAGAAGTCGAAAAACTCCGCATCGGTCATCTTTTCCAGGTACGGGCCGCGCAAAACCAGGCTGTGTTCGGAGAAGGAAGGTAGCATAGCAGAAAGATACGCGTTTGGTCGTAATGCCAAAACGTGGATAGTAGGCTCAACGTTCAGGAGGCGTTTCTACCTCATCCACCCATTTGCGCACAGCCAATAAAAAAGCTCCGGCCAGTGGCCGGAGCTTTTTCGATAGCCTAGTAAGGCGTGTGTACTACGGATGCAGCAAAGAGACTACCTGCCTTAGGCAGCGTCGAGGGCTTCGCGTAGCTCCTTGGCAGCAGCGGCCGGATCGGCGGCGCTATAGATAGCACCACCGGCAACGGCAACAGCTACGCCAGCTTGCTTCACGGCAGCAATGTTGCTCAGGTTGACACCGCCCGCAATGGAAACAGGTACACCGGCGCGCTTCGCCTCATCAATCAGGACTTGGATAGAATAGCCTTCCAGAGCCTGCTCGTCGAGGCCGGCGTGCAGCTCCACGAATTCTACGCCCAGCGCACTTACTTCCTGAGCCCGCTTCACGCGGTCGGCAACGCCAATAGTGTCTACTACCACGCCTTTGCCGTGCGCTTTGGCTGCTTTCACAGCGCCTACGATGGTAGCGTTGTCTACGGCTCCCAGGATGGTTACTAGGTCAGCGCCGGCTTTGAAGGCCATGTCCGCTTCCAGCTCACCCGTATCGGCGGTTTTGAAATCGGCAAAAACGAGTTTGTCGGGGTGTGCTTGCTTCATGGCCGTAATAACGGCGAGGCCTTCACTCTTGATCAGGGGCGTGCCCAATTCAATGATATCAACGTAGGGCGCTACTTTACCAGCCAGGGTCAAAGCCTCTTGGGTGCTTAGTAGGTCGATTGCAACTTGTAATTTAGCCATGATTGTGGGTCTGATTTTGTGTTAGGTAGGAGAAAAAGGGGAGGAGTGTCCCCAGGAAATTATTCTAGGTTGGCATGTCGCTTCCACAGCTCTTCGGCCGGGGTGCCATCCAAGCCCCATAGGGTCTGGAAGATTGCATCGAGGAGCAGCAGAACGCTTTGCTCGAACAGGCTGCCGGCATATTGCGCCGAGATTTCGCCGCCGTGGTCCTGCTTCTGGGCGGCGGGCAGCACGGCCACATGCGTAGCCAGCGCCGCCAGCGGCGACGAGGTGGTAGTGGAAATAGCCACCACCCGAGCGCCGGCTGCGGCTGCTTTTTCGGCTGCTTTCACGATGCTGCTGGTGGTGCCGGAGCCGGAGCCGGCCAATAGCACATCGCCGCTGCCGATGGCAGGGGTAGTGGTTTCGCCTACCACAAACACCGTCAGGCCGAGGTGCATCAGGCGCATGGCGGCGGCTTTCAAGGCCAGTCCGGTGCGCCCGGCTCCCACAACAAACACCCGGTTGGCCTGTTGCAAGAGCGGAAGGATTGCCGCTACCTGGTCGAAATCAAGCTTTTCGGCTAGCTGTTGATTTTCCCGGATGATCTGCTCTAGATGGTTGTGCAGGGTTGTGCTCAGCGCATCGGAAGGTGTCTTGCTCATGGGGTCCGCAGGTTTTGGATTCGGCTACGTAGCTGGTTACTCAGATAGTACCGCTCGGCTGGAAAAGCGAATCAGGATACTATGCTGCAAAGCTAGGGCAGGCTGCACGGCCATACTGGCAGAATGGTATCAAGTGGTAGCAGTATCCTATCGAACCCCACCTGCGGGCTACGTTTTGCCAGGTAGCCCGCGTATTTTACCTCCATTTGCATCGCTGCCCGAGTGCAGATACATTCTGACCACCCACCCATGCGTGTACCTGATTTGCTTCCTCTCATCCCGCTGCCCAACGCGCAGAACCTTACGACCCTGATTGACAACAGGCGGGTACAAACGCTGGAAAACTATGAGATTAGTCTGCTCGAAACCTATATACAAAGTGCGCAGGTAGAGCAGTCGTACAGCGACCTGGTGCTCACCAATATGCTACGCGGCAAGAAGGTGATGCACCTGTTGGAGCAGGAGAAGTTTAACTACCTGCCCGGCAATACGATGGTAGTGCCACCCAATTTGAAGATGAGGATTGATTTCCCGGAGGCCTCAGATGAGAACCCTACCCAGTGCGTGGCCCTGGCCATTGACCGGCTGCAAATCATCGACACGGTGAACTATCTGAACGAGCACTACCCCAAAACGGAGGACGAAAAGTGGACCTTTAGCTTCAACCAGCACTACTTCTACAACGATGAAGAAGTGACCGCGCTGCTGTATAAATTGGTGCGGATCGGGTTTGGTGATTCCCGCAACAAAGATATTCTGGCCGATTTCACAGTGAAAGAGCTGCTGCTCCGCATCATGCAGGTGCAAAGTCTCCACGAAAAGGAGCACAACGTGGCCGTGCTGGCTACCTCCAACCGGTTTGCGCACATTCTGCACTACATCAAAGAGAACATTGCGGAGAAAATCAGCGTCGACGACCTGAGCGAGAAGGTGTACATGAGCAAGCCCAATTTTTACCGGGCCTTCAAGCACGAATTTGGTCTGTCGCCCATCGACTACATTATTAAAGAGCGCATGCGCCTAGCCAAAAAGTGCCTGAAAAACCCCGCGCTCAGCATCACCGAAATATGCTTCAAAGCGGGCTTCAGCAACCTGAACTACTTCACGCGCATGTTCCGGCAACTGGAAGGCATCACCCCGACGGACTATCGCGTATTGTGCCTGGCTAGGTAGACTGGGTCCCTACCCGGTGGCATTGCACTTGGCTCTAGCAGCCATCCACCTATTATAGTATGCTGCTTGCTACTTCGTAGCCGAAGGCTTCAGTTCTGAGACGATAGGCCCCGTTCATTTTAGCTTTCAAAGCTGAAGTCCTGGGCTACGGAAGGGTGCGGTCTTCAGTCTAATACTTCCCTAGTCACGGGGACTCGCTACTGTCACATACAAGCTCAGATTTACGGGTTGCACGTGCCATTGATCCTCGGATTTGTCACGGAATACCATGCGGTGCGTAGCCGATAAAGCAGCCGGAATCAGCAGTACGTTCCACTGGTTTTTGTCGGCGCGGTCGCGGGCTTCCAGGCCGTCGAGCCACTCCAGCGTCACGGCCACGCGCTTGTTGTCACCTACGCAAACCAGGTAGGGTTGTAGGTTGATGTGTTGCCAGCCTTTGGGGGCATTGTCGGGTACGGCAAACTGAATGTCTTGCGTGAGCAGGCTGGCGGCCGGGTGGTCTTCGGCGTCGAGCGTGCGCACGTTGAGGCGGAAACGTAGATTCTTGTAGTTGCGGGTCCCGAAATACACGTGCGCATCTTCTAGGTAGCTGCCTGGTTTCACGTGCAGGATGGTCCCTACCTCACGGCCAGGGATGCTGGCGGGGCTTTTGTCGGTAGACAGGTGAAAGTTGTAGTAGGTGAAGCCCCAAATACCGTCGCGGCCCAGGCGGTGGCGTTTCCAGCCATTGGCGCGCACGTGCACTTCGCCGAGGGTCTGGGCTTGTGGCGTCAGCTTAATGGTAGCGTGACGCGTCAGCTCAGCAGCTAGTACTTTGTAAGGCCGGTAGCCCACACAAGAAAATACTACCGTGTCATTAGCCGCAGCGGCAGCCAGTTGCTGCGGGTTAAAATGTCCCTGGGCATCAGCCACCGTTCCAATGGGTTTGCCTTTCACCCCCACAGAGGCATAGGGCACGGCGGCGTTGGTGTCAGCATTGATAATGGCTGGGGTAGGGCCCTGAAAGAAGAATGATGAAAGCGGAAGAAATAGGAGATAGGCTATCATGTAAAGAAGAATGATGTAGCCAGTAGAGTGAGAAGGAAACCCCAAACGTTGCAACGCTACCCTCCCAAAAACAAAACTCCCGGCTGAAGCAACGCGCTTCAGCCGGGAGTTTTTAGGTTGAATTTGTCCGAAGTTGTTCAGGCAAATGCTAAGTCAGAGTTAGCAGTAGGGATACAAAATAATCGGAGTTGCTGATGTCAGTTCAGTTGCGTAGTTCCAAACGTCCAACACCACAACAGCAACGCAATGGTTCCTACCCTACAAACAAATGACCCTGTTGCGTCTTGCCGCTGTGGCGCTCGTCCAGGTCACGGTTGAGCTGAAACGCGGCGCTGATAAGGGCTAGATGCGTAAAGGCTTGCGGGTAGTTGCCGATCTGCTCGCCGGCCGTTCCAATCTGCTCGGAGTAGAGGCCCAGCGGACTCGCGAAGCCCAGTAGCTTCTCAAATAGCAGGGTAGCCTTGTCCAAATCGCCTGCCCGCGACAGGTTCTCGATGTACCAGAACGAGCACATCGTGAACGTGCCTTCCTCTCCTTCCAGGCCATCGGAGGCACCCCCGCCGGCGTGGTAGCGGTACATCAACGAGTCAATAATCAGCTCCTTTTCGAGGGTGCGCATGGTAGACTGCCAGCGCGGCTCGGCTGGGCTAAACATACGCACTAGTGGAAGTAACAGCACGGCGGCATCCAGTACATCACCGCCTTTATACTGCACAAAGGCTTGTTTTTCCTCGCTCCAATAGTTCGTGAATACTTCCTGGTAAATCTCATCGCGCACCTTGTACCACTTTTCCAGCGGGGCCGGGAACGAGCGGTCGTTGGCAATCTGAATGCCGCGGTCCAGCGCTACCCAGCACATCATTTTGGCCGAAATGAACTGGCGCTCCTCGTCGCGCACTTCCCACATACCGTGGTCCTCCTCCTGCCAGTTCTCCGCCACAAAATCCACCAGCCGCGACACGTGTTTCCAAAAGTCGTAGGTGATGGCGCCGCCGTACTTGTTGTAGAGATAAATCGT
The DNA here is from genome assembly GCF_019334315.1 of Hymenobacter profundi. GTDB lineage: Bacteria > Bacteroidota > Bacteroidia > Cytophagales > Hymenobacteraceae > Hymenobacter > Hymenobacter profundi. The sequence goes on along the minus strand of NZ_JAHWGL010000001.1, from coordinate 147,270 downwards.
GTCAAGCAGCTCGCCGTAGATGTCAAGCTGAAACTGCTGAGCGGCGCCATTACCAATGCGCACCGGACGCGAATCGCGGTAGCCGGCCAGGTGCAATAGCTCCTTTTCGGGTAGGTCAGTGGAGCCATCCACAGCATACATCAACTGCAAGTCGGCGGCGTCTTTCAACTGGTTGCACCGCTCCATAATCCAGTGCAGAAAAGCTTTCGATTCGGTGGTAAAGCCCAGACGCAAAAATGCATACATGGTAAAGGCCGCGTCGCGAATCCAGGTGAAGCGGTAGTCCCAGTTGCGGGCACCACCCACGCACTCGGGCAGGCTGAAAGTAGCCGCCGCTACCGTTGAGCCGTATTGGAGTGAGGTAAGCAGCTTGAGCGTAATAGCGGAGCGCAGCACCGTTTCGCGCCAACGGCCAATGTAGGTACTACTTTCAATCCACTCGCGCCAGTACGTTAGCGTATCCTGAAAAGCGCCTTCGGTGTAGTGCGCCAGGTCGCGGGCGATAAAAGAAGGGTCGTCAACGGGTGTGGCTTCAATTACAAAACTGGCCGTGTCGCCGGCTTCCAGGGTCCAGGTGCCGGTAGCGTCGCCGGTGCCGGTAGGCTGAAGCGTCCGGTCGCCAAGCAGACGAAACTGAAAGTCCTTCTCGCTGGTGCTGCGGAAAAGCAGGTCATTCTCCTGCTGCACCAGCTCGTGCGGCGCGCGGGCGTAGTCGAAACGGGGGCAGCAGTGCATAGTAAACGTCATGCTGCCTTTGATGACACGCAGCATCCGCACCACGGCGCAGTTCTGCTCCTGGTGCTTGATGGGCATGAAATCCGTCAGCTCGGCAATGCCGCCTTTAAAGTAGAAGCGCGTTAGGAGCACGCCCGTGTTAGGCAGGTAAAGTTGTTTGGATTGCACCCCTTCGTCGGCGGGAGTCAGTGCCCAATGTCCGCCCTTTTCAGCGTCGAGCAGCGAGGCAAAGATGGTAGGGGAGTCGAAGCGGGTGAAAGGAAGGTAATCTATTGAGCCTCTGTTCGATACTAGCGCAACCGTATGTAGGTTGCCCACCAGGCCATAGTCTTCTAAAGGAGTAGCTTGCGTCATAAAAGAAGTAGGTACACGAGTGTGCAGTACCCTAACAACGCAAAAGGTCCTTCGACAGGCGAGGTTGACGCAAATTTTGTAGAGTGATTTGGGAGCAGGCGATTTCCGTAAATCGTTCGGCGGCTTGTAGCACTCACCCACAGGTTGCCGAACGGTTTGCGCCTCGATTTACTCGTAGTCAGCCGCTTTTTCCAGCGCCTGTTCCAACTCGTTGGCGGCCTTTTCGATGTCGTGGTAGCCTTGCTGGGCGGCACGCTCCTTGGCCGCTAGTAGGCCGTCGCGGTGCACGGTTTTGAAGTCACCGTAGGGAAACTTGTAGCGGCCCTTGGTGTCTTCGCCCATGCTGGTGTCTTCGCCGAGGTGCCACTTGGCGTATTCTTCTATCTCGTGCTGGTCAATAAACTTGTTCTCAGCGGCCGTATTGGGGTTATGCTGGCTCCAATGGCCGGAGTCGTTTTTGATTTTTCCGTCTTTGATGAGTTGCTTAGCATACGCTACGGCCTTCTTGTTTACCTGAATGCTCATGGTTGGGAGGGGTAGGAAAGTGGAACGAAGCCTACCCTCATGGTGGCGGGTGGGGTAGGGCCTTGTTTAAACGAACAGGCCACGCAGCGCGTTTTGGTTGAGCTTGGGCGGGCGCGGCGACTTATGCCGGCAGCTAGCTTTTGCGGGCTGATTTGCGTAACTTTGCAGTTGCAAAAACCGCCTCTAGTGAAGAACATTCGTAATTTCTGCATCATTGCCCACATCGACCACGGCAAAAGCACCCTGGCCGACCGCCTCCTGGAATTCACCCAGACCGTGGCCCAGCGCGATATGCAAGCCCAGCTGCTCGACAACATGGACCTGGAGCGCGAGCGGGGCATCACCATCAAGAGCCACGCTATCCAGATGCAGTATCAGTACCAGGGCGAGCAGTACACGCTCAATCTGATTGATACGCCTGGTCACGTCGATTTCAGCTACGAAGTATCCCGCTCCATTGCCGCTTGCGAAGGCGCTTTGTTGATTGTGGATTCGTCGCAGGGGATTGAGGCACAGACGATTAGCAACCTCTACCTGGCCATTGGCTCCGACCTGACCATCATTCCGGTCCTCAATAAAATTGACCTGCCCCACTCCATGCCGGAGGAGGTGTCGGACGAGATTGTGGACCTGATTGGCTGCGACCGGGACGAAATCATCCACGCCTCGGGCAAAGCTGGTATTGGCATTGAGGAAATTCTGAATGCCATCTGCGAGCGGATTCCCGCCCCAGCAGGTGACCCCGAGGCCCCTCTGCAAGCCCTGATTTTTGACTCGGTGTTCAACTCCTACCGGGGCATCGAGGTGCTGTTTCGCATCAAAAACGGCACCATGCGCAAGGGCGATAAGCTCCGCTTCATGGCTACCGGTAAGGAGTACGGCGCCGATGAAATCGGCATCTTGGGCCTCAAACAGGAGCCCCGCCCTGAGATGCGGGCCGGCAACGTAGGCTACCTAATTTCGGGCATTAAAGAAGCCCGCGAGGTGAAGGTAGGCGACACCATTACCAACGTCATTAACCCCACGAAAGAGGCCATTCACGGCTTCGAGGACGTGAAGCCGATGGTATTTGCTGGTATCTACCCCGTGGATACCACCGAGTACGAGGAACTGCGCTCGTGCATGGAAAAACTCCAGCTCAACGACGCCGCCTTGGTGTGGGAACCCGAAACTTCGGCGGCCCTGGGCTTTGGCTTCCGCTGCGGCTTCCTGGGCATGCTGCACATGGAAATCGTGCAGGAGCGCCTGGAGCGTGAGTTCGACATGACGGTAATTACCACCGTGCCCTCGGTGCAGTTCCACGCCACCGGCACCAAGGATCAGGAGTACATCATCAACGCGCCCTCCGAGATGCCTGAGCCGAACACGGTGAAGTTCATCGAGGAGCCGTTCATCAAGGCCCAGATCATCACGGCGGCCGACTATGTGGGTTCCATTATCACGCTGTGCATGGAGAAGCGCGGCATCATCAAAGGCCAAAGCTACCTGACGTCTGAGCGGGTAGAGATGACCTTCGAGCTGCCGCTGTCGGAAATCGTGTTCGACTTCTTCGACAAGCTTAAGACCATTTCGCGCGGTTATGCCTCGCTCGACTACGAGCTGATTGGCTTCCGCGAGTCGGACATGGTGAAGCTGGATATCATGCTGAACGGCGAGAAGGTCGACGCCTTGTCGGCCATCGTGCACCGTAGCAAGAGCTACGAGTGGGGCAAGCGCCTCTGCGAAAAGCTGCGCGAGCTGCTACCCCGCCAGCAGTTCGAAATTGCTATTCAAGCCTCTATCGGCCAGAAAATCGTAGCCCGCGAAACGGTGAAAGCCCTGCGCAAAAACGTAATTGCCAAGTGCTACGGCGGCGACATCTCGCGTAAGCGTAAGCTGCTCGAAAAGCAGAAAGAGGGCAAAAAGCGGATGCGCCAAGTGGGCTCCGTAGAAATCCCTCAGGAAGCTTTCCTGGCCGTATTAAAGATTGACTAATGCCCGAAAGCGCGGCTCCGGAAGGGGCCGCGCTTTTTGCTGGCTCCTTTACTTTTCACCTCATACACTTCTTGACACGGCGTTGTATGATTACACATCCATCCCATGTCTGAGAACATCACCAAGAACTGCAAAAGCCAGGAGCAACTGGAAAAAATCATCAAAGGCCAGGAGCGTAAGTTCCGGTGGCGCGACGATTGGCCCGCTATGGAAAAAGCTCTCACGGAAGCCGGTAACGCCGCTATTGCCGCCCACGAAAACAAGGCCAAAACCGACCAAGAGTAAACCCGCATTACTATGACCCCAGCCCCCGAAGCTGCTACCTACCAACTCATCGACGGTAAGAAAACCGCCGAGGACATCAAAGTTGAAATTGCCGCCGAAGTAGCGCAGCTGAAAGCCGCTGGCCAAAAGGTGCCTCACTTGGCGGCCATCCTCGTCGGCCACGACGGCGGCTCAGAGACCTACGTGCGCAACAAAGTGCTGGCCTGCGAGCGGGTAGGCTACGGCAGCACCCTGCTGCGCTACGAAGACACCATCACGGAGGCAGAACTGCTGGCGAAGGTAGAGGAGCTGAATCAGGACCCCGAAATCGATGGGTTCATCGTGCAGCTACCCCTACCCAAGCATATCAATGCGGAGAAGGTGATTGAGGCAGTCCGCCCCGAAAAGGACGTAGACGGCTTTCACCCCATGAACCTGGGCCGTATGGTGGCGGGACTACCGGCTTTGCTGCCGGCTACCCCTTCGGGCATCGTGGAGTTGCTGAAGCGTTACGGGATCAAAACCAGCGGGAAGCATTGCGTGGTGATTGGCCGCTCCAATATAGTAGGTATGCCGGTTAGTATATTGCTGGCTAAGAACTTAGAGCCTGGTAACTGCACGGTTACTTTATGCCACTCGCGCACGGCAAACCTAGCTGAAATCACGCGCCAGGCCGATATTGTGGTGGCTGCCCTAGGCCGCCCAGAGTTCGTAACCGGCAACATGGTGAAGCCAGGCGCGGTGGTGATTGACGTGGGCACTACGCGGGTAGAGGACGCCAGCCGCAAGTCAGGCTTCGTGCTGAAGGGCGACGTGAATTTCACTGAGGTAGCGCCGCTAACCAGCTACATCACGCCGGTGCCGGGTGGGGTAGGCCCCATGACCATTGCTATGCTGCTGCTGAACACGCTACGCGCCGCGAAAGGCGAGGTGTACCCGCGGTAAAAAACCAGAACCAAACCGCCATTTTCGCAGTTTGAAGCTTTACTAGTATCTTTAAAGTCGGGCTTTAGGCAGGGTTTTTGGGTGCCATGGTACCCAGCGCCTTTCCTAAGGCCCGATACCTTTTTTGCCGACTGTTTTGTTACATCAACTTCCCGTTGCAACTGGCCTAATGGCCGATAGCACAGGGGCGGCCACGCTGCCTCTGATGGAGCATTTCTACACGATTCAGGGCGAGGGCTACAACACGGGCCGCGCTGCGTACTTCCTCCGCCTGGGCGGCTGCGATGTTGGCTGCGTGTGGTGCGATGTGAAAGAGTCTTGGGATGCCGAGGCGCACCCGCGCGTGGCCATTGCCGACATGGTGGCCGCTGTCACGTCCTACCCCGGCCGCAACGCCGTGATTACCGGCGGCGAGCCGCTCATGCACGACCTCACCCAACTCACCAGCTCCCTGCAAGAAGCCGGCTGCCAGACCTGGATTGAAACCTCCGGGGCTTACCCGCTTTCCGGCCGCTGGGACTGGATCTGCGTTTCGCCCAAGAAATTTAAAGCTCCTCTACCTCAAGTGCTGGCTGAAGCCCACGAGCTTAAAGTGGTAGTATTCAATAAGTCTGATTTTAAATGGGCTGAAGAACACGCCGCGCAGGTAGGGGAGAACTGTCGCTTGTACCTGCAACCCGAGTGGAGCAAAGCCGCCGCCATAACCCCGCTTATTATCGATTACGTGAAGGCCAATCCGCGCTGGCAGGTGTCGTTGCAAACGCATAAGTACCTCGATATTCCTTAGCCGATCTTCTGGTCTAGCCCACCCTTTCTCCTTCCATGCGCTTCTCCTTTCCTGCTTCATTGTTGGCGTTTGTGCTGGCGCTGCCTCTGTCAAGTTCCGCGCAGGTAACCCTGGCCACTACCAATACCAAAGCGCGCGGCCTATGGGATAAAGCGCAGCAGCAAGCCAAAGCCCGCGATTTTAACAAGGCACTAGAAACGTTGCAAGTGCTCAATGAGAAGTTTCCTTCCTTAGGCGAGCCATATGTACTACGCGGCTCTTTATTGAAGGCAATGGGCGAAAACCAGAGTGCCTACGAAGCCTACCGCGACGGACTGAGCAAGTTACCGGTGGCCGCCGGTCAGGCCAACAGCTACTTCACGCTGGGCGAACTGGCCCTGAGTATGGGCGATTACAAAACCGCCGCCGATGGCTACACCAAGTACCTGAAGGTAGGGCCAAAAGGGCAGCGCAATACGGCGCGGGCGCAGCAGCAACTGCTCAACTGCGAGTTTGCCCTGAAGGCTATAGCCAACCCCACCGGCAAGCAGCCTGAGCGCCTCGGCGAGCCGCTGAATACGTTTTACTTTCAGTATTTCCCGGTGCTGACGGCCGACAACCGTTTTCTGGTGTTCACGGCCCGAGCCAGCGCATCAGATGATAGTTTCGAGGATATCCTGATTTCCAAGCAGAGCAAGGACGGGTCGCTGAGTGAGCCGGTATCAATATCACCGGCCATCAACACGCCTTATAACGAGGGCGCGGCCACGATTTCCGGCGACGGCAAAACGCTGGTATTCACCTCCTGCGACCGGCCCGGCTCCGTGGGCTCCTGCGACCTGTACATCTCGCGGCGCACGGGCAACACCTGGAGCAAGCCCCAGAATATGGGCCGCAGCGTCAACTCGCCCTACTGGGATTCGCAGGCTTCGCTTTCGGCCGATGGGCGCACGCTTTACTTCACCTCCGACCGGCGCGGCGGCCTGGGTAAGGAAGACATCTACGTGACCACCCAGCAAGACGACGGCTCCTGGAGCCCCGCCCGCAACCTGGGCGCCCCCGTGAACACGCCGGGCCAGGATATGGCGCCGTTTATTCACGCCTCAGGCACCACGCTCTACTACGTAACGGATGGGCTGGTAGGCATGGGCGGCTTGGACGTGTTCCGTAGTGCCGTGCAGCCCGATGGCAAGTGGGGCGTGCCGCAGAACCTGGGCTACCCGCTCAATACCTTTGAGAACGAAGCCTCGCTGTTTATTTCCTCCGACAACCGCCGGGGCTTCTGCTCCCGCTCGCGCACTTCGGAGCCAGGCGTAACCAAGGTGCGCAACCGGCCGGTAGAACTGTATAGTTTCGAGGTGCCGCAGTCGGTGCAGGCGCAGGAAACTAGCACCTACACGCAAGGTAGGGTGTTCGATGCCATCACGAAAAAGCCGCTAAAGGCCGATGTGCAGCTCTACGACCTCAACACCGACCAGCTCACACAATATGTGACCTCCGACCCCGAGCAGGGCGACTACACGGTGGTGCTGAACGAGGGTAGGCAGTACGCCATGTACGCCGTGGCCGATAAATACCTGCTCAAAAGCCTAAGCTTCGATTACACTGACAAGCGCAGCTTCGACCCGCTCACGCTTGACATCTACCTAGAGCCCGTGCGGGCCGGGCGCACCATCGTGCTCAATAACTTGTTTTTTGATACCAATAAGTACGAGCTGAAGCCCAAGTCGCGCACTGAGTTGAACCGGCTGATTCAGTTTATGCAGCAGTATCAGGAGGTGCAGGTGGAGATTTCCGGCCATACCGATGATGTAGGCGCTGATGCCGACAACATGGTGCTCTCGCAAAACCGCGCCAAGGCCGTATATGATTACCTAAGCGAGCACGGCGTGAAGGCTACCCGCCTGCGCTTCAAAGGCTATGGCGAAACCCGTCCCTTGGTCGCCAACGATTCAGAAGCACACCGCCAGCAGAACCGCCGCATCGAGTTCCGGCTATTATAGCTCACTACTCGTTCGACACCTAAGCCAATAGCCTCCGCTATTGGCTTTTTTTATGATTGTAGTATTCCTTTTTCAGGCGCTGAACAGGTAGCTGGAAATAAGTATGTTGTATAAGTTTAGTGCAAGTTATCAGTTATTTAAATACTACAATATCTTTTTTAAGTTAAAATTTAGCCAATACGTTTGTACCGTTCCAAAAGGCTAACTATTCATTGAAAATAGGATTTAGCCATATAGAACACAATGTCAATACATAGTTGTATCCGTTAATTTTCACTCTTTCACTTATCACGAGCATGAAAAAAGCATACTTAACCGCCGCCTTGCTACTAGGATTGTACTCAAGCAGCCTGGCTAAAGGAAGCCATCTAGAACCCGATGAAAAAGCTACCATTCAGCAGCGGGCGGTAGTACTCACTCGGGCCATGGCCACCAAGATGCGCCTCGATGAAGGCCAGTATCTAAAGTTAAAGCAACTGAATGTTCGGTGGCTTACGGAGATGGAAGCGCTTAAACAGGAGGGTAGCACTGCTATATCGGCGCTGGATGAAAACGCTTCGGCTATGCAGGCGCAATACGAAAGCGAGATGCTGGCCCTACTGTATCCTGCCCAGCAGCAAATCTACCATCACCTCGAAAATACTCGTATGGCCTTCCGCGCCGAGTAGCTTCGCTGAGCTGAAAAGACAATTCTTCGTCGTCCCTCTTACGGTAGCAATACAATTATCATGCGTTTCTACTTCTATCAGCGCAGAGCTGAGCAATGCAAAAACGAATAGGAATGCAGCTGTAGATTAGTTAAGTGATAGTTATCAGAAAAATATAATAATTTTATGTTGCACTTTATTGATAAATAGTATTATATTCGATTATAATTATGTTTTGCCTCACTAGCCGGTCTATGTATCGCCAGTGCTGCCACCAGTTAACTTTTTCCATTGTCTCATTCCTGTAATACAGTTCATCTTTCCACCTTCTACCCAATATCAACCATGAAAACGAAATCCTACATTCTACTCGCCGTATTCGCTCTGTTCAGCACGACTTCTGTAGTAGCTGGTGGTCCCGGCGATTCGCCTCTGGCAACTCGTGCCAAAACCATGACCCAGCAGATTGCGGCTAAAACGCACCTCAACGAAGGCCAGTACCTGAAAGTGAAGCGACTGAACCTGCAGATGCTGACGGCCGTGGAAACCCTGAAAAAACAGCGCACCATGGATGCAGAAGCCGTTGACAAGCAGATGGCCGAAATCCAGGACCACTACGAGTGGGATTTGGCCGCTATCCTGTGGCCCCGCCAGATGGTTGCCTACAGAGAAGCCAAAGCGTCGATGACAGCCGTGAATCTACGTTAATCGCCTGCTATCGATACAACAGCTACTTCACTGGAGTACACGAAAAAAGCCCGCTTTACAGCGGGCTTTTTGTGTAGCGGGTAATAAGAGGCAGCTTAGCGCTGCTCGATGCCAACGTAGTCGCGCTCCCGCTCGCCCACATAGATCTGGCGCGGACGGCCGATGGGCTCCTTGTTCTCGCGCATCTCCTTCCATTGGGCAATCCAGCCGGGTAGGCGGCCCAGGGCAAACAGCACCGTGAACATTTCCGACGGAATACCCAGGGCTTTGTAGATGATGCCCGAGTAGAAGTCCACGTTTGGATAGAGCTTACGATCAACGAAGTATTGATCGGTGAGGGCGGCTTCTTCCAGCTCCTTGGCGATTTTCAGCAGGGGGCTATTCGTAACGCCTAGTTCCTGCAACACCTCATCGGCAGCCTTCTTGATAATCTTGGCGCGCGGGTCGAAGTTCTTGTACACGCGGTGGCCGAAGCCCATCAGGCGGAAGGGGTCTTCCTTGTCCTTGGCCTTCGCAATGAACTTGCTAGTGTCGCCACCATCGCGCTCAATGGCCTCCAGCATCTCAATCACCTCTTGGTTGGCGCCGCCGTGCAGCGGGCCCCACAGGGCGTTGATACCAGCCGAAACCGAGCCGTAGAGCGACGCGTTGGACGAGCCTACTAGGCGCACGGTAGACGTAGAGCAGTTCTGCTCGTGGTCGGCGTGCAGGATGAGCAGCTTGTTGAGGGCGCGCACCACCACCGGGTTCACCTCGTACTTCTCCGTGGGGTAGCCAAACATCATGTGGAGGAAGTTGGCGCAGTAGTCGAGGTCGTTGCGGGGGTAGCTAAGCGGGTGCCCGATGGAGTTTTTGTAAGTCCAGGCCGCAATGGTGGGCATTTTAGCCAGCAAGCGCACAATGGTCAGGTCTACCTGTTCCTTGGTCTGGTTGGGGTCGATGCTCTCGGGGTAGAAACCAGTCAGCGCACAGGTGATGCTGCTGAGGATGGCCATGGGGTGCGTGCTGCTGGGGAAGCCGGAGAAGATCTTGCGGATATCCTCGTGCACCAGCGTATGCTTGGTGATGCGGTTGCTGAATGCATCTAGCTCGCTCTGGGTGGGTAGGGAGCCATAAATCAGCAGATAGGCCACTTCCAGGAAGCTAGACTGCTCAGCCAGTTGCTCAATGGGGTAGCCGCGGTAGCGCAGAATGCCTTCCTCGCCGTCGAGGAACGTGATGGCGCTCTTCGTGGCACCGGTGTTCTTGTAGCCCGGATCAATAGTGACGTAGCCGGTTTGGTCGCGGAGCTTAGCAATGTCAATTGCCTTTTCATGCTCAGTGCCTTCAATAGTGGGGAAAGAAAATGATTTCCCTTCGAGAATAATCTCAGCAGACTCTGCCATAAGTAGTGGTTAGAGGTGGGTTCCGGGGCGAAGCTAAAGAATTACCGGTAAGCAGGAAAGATTAGCGGCCAATTGTCTGCTATACTACAAACACAGACGTTGTGTTGTTCAGGCGCGAACCAAAGGGAAACTAAACAAGAAATAGAAGGTGCCTCCGTCTAATTTCCTGTTACGGGTTGCACTCCTATTGCCTGTGCCGTAACGCCGTGGCGCAAACCTGCGTCTCTATTACCAAACGCCTCCGCATGAAATACAACCAACTAGGTAAATCCGACTTACAGGCCAGCGAAATCAGCTACGGCTGCATGTCTTTGCAAGACGACCACGCCGCCAACGCCCGCCTGCTGCACCAGGCGTTCGACCAGGGCATCAACTACTTTGATACGGCCGACCTCTACCAAAAAGGTGAAAATGAAGTTTCCGTCGGCAAAGCCTTTAAAGGGCGGCGCTCCAATGTGCTGCTGGCCACAAAGGTCGGCAACCAACTATTACCCGACGGCAGCACCGCCTGGAATGCCAGCAAAGCCTACATCCTACAGGCTGTAGAGCAGAGCCTGCGCCGCCTCCAAACCGACTACATCGACCTCTACCAGCTCCACGGCGGTACCCTCGACGACCCCATCGACGATACTATCGCGGCCTTTGAGCAACTGCAACAAGAAGGCAAAATTCGCTACTATGGCATTTCGTCTATCCGCCCCAATGTCATCCGCGAGTACGTGCAGCGGTCTGCCATGGTGAGCGTGATGACCCAATACAGCCTCCTCGACCGTCGGCCGGAGGAAGAAACCCTGAAGCTGCTGCACGAGCAGTCTATTAGTGTGCTGGTGCGCGGCAGCTACGCGCAAGGACTGCTGCTGGATAAGCCCGCGAAAGACTATTTGGGGTATTCGGCGAAAGAGGTAGGCGCCATGGCTACGGCCGTGCGCGCTACGGCCAGCGAACTGAATGTCTCCGCGGCGCAGGTTGCTGCGCGCTTTGTTCTGGAGGCGCCGGGGGTAGCATCAGCTGTTGTGGGCATCCGAACGGCGGAGCAACTGGCGGAGGCGCTTCGTATAGAAGCGTTTGCCTCCCTACCTTCTGAGGGGCGACAAAGGCTAGAGCAGGTGCTGGAAAGCAAGCAATACGAGCAGCACCGGTAGCCGGCTACCCTCGTCAGGGCTTGAAGCCCTGACGAGGGTATTTCGTTCGGGTTGCTTTTGGGATGTCTATACCACAGTCAGCAGGATGCCTTGCTCTTCCAGCCGTTTGGCATCGTGGTGAGAGATACCAGCGTCGGTAATGATGCGGTGCACCTGGTCGAGGCCACAGATACGGCCGAAGCCGCGGCGGCCGAACTTCGAGGAGTCGGCCAGCACAATGGTTTCCTGCGCCGCCCGAATCATCTGCTGGTTCAGGCGGGCCTCGCCCATGTTGGTGGTAGTCAGGCCAAAATCCAGGTCGATACCGTCGATGCCTAGGAAGAGCTTGCTGCACGAAGTATCGGCTAGCACCTGCTCGGCGTACGGTCCCGTCACCGACGATGAACTGTGCCGTAGGTAGCCGCCAAGCTGCAACACCTCTATTTCGGGGTGGCGCAACAGCTCCATGCCCACGTTCAGGGCCGAGGTAATAACGGTGAGCGGCAACTGGGCGGGTAGGGCGCGGGCCAGCGCCAGCATGGTGGTGCCCGAGGCAATAATAACCGACTCCTGCGCCTCAATGAGACGGGCAGCGGCCGACACAATGACCGTTTTCTCGGTCACGTTCAGCAACTCCTTCTCGTTCACAGGCCGGTCCTTGATATACGGACTCTCCAGAGCCGCGCCGCCGTGGGTACGAAACAGCAATCCTTTTTCTTCAAGTAGTTTCAGATCCTTACGGATTGTCACGGCCGACACATTTAGCACCTCACACAGCGCGGGTACTTCTACGTGCTTATGCTCCTGCAACTGCTGCAAAATGAGCTGGTGCCTTTTCATGCTGGGGTTCATCAGAGTAAATGTATCCAATTTTTCGTGGAGCTGTCTTCTTTTATACTCTTTCTAGCTGTTGTGTTTCGGTTACAATGAGATAGTAGGAAGATGAGCAATAAGTTTACGGTATCGCTTCGGGATGAATATTCGTATTAAGTAATTGATAAATAGGGTAGTATGATGTGACTACCTGTAATCAATAAAGCTGTTGCGTTATTTTGTTTCGTTTGTAAGTTTCGTTTTGTTATTTTTATATTGATATTGAAAATTAAAGTAACAAAACGAAAATATGGGCAAGCAAGTAACCGAGCGTAGTTTCCAGCGGGAGACCCTCATTCAGCAGTTGACCAGCCAGCCCACCTGGGACCTGATTGTGATTGGAGGCGGTGCTACGGGCTTAGGCGTAGCGCTTGACGGCATTAGCCGGGGCTACAAAACCTTGCTACTCGAACAAGTAGACTATGCCAAGGGCACTAGCAGCCGCAGCACGAAGCTGGTACACGGCGGCGTGCGCTACCTAGCGCAAGGCGATATTGGCCTGGTGCGTGAGGCCCTCTACGAGCGAGGGCTGCTGCTGAAAAATGCCCCTCACTTGGTCAAAAATCAGGATTTTATCATTCCCAACTACGAGTGGTGGGGTGGGGCCTTCTACACCATCGGCCTGACGATGTACGACCTGCTGGCCGGGAAGCTGAGCCTGGGCGCTTCCAAGTATCTCAATAAAAAAGAAACCGTCCGGCGCCTGGGCAACATCAAAACCGACGGCCTGAGAGGCGGCGTGCTCTACCACGATGGGCAGTTTGACGATGCCCGCCTAGCCGTGAATTTGGCGCAAACGGCCATTGAGCAAGGCGGCACGCTGCTCAACCATTTCGAGGTGCGCAACCTGCTGAAAGACGCGCAGGGCAAAGTAGCCGGGGTAGTAGCCGCCGACCAGGAAACGGGGCGCGTGTACGAGCTAACGGCCAAAGCCGTGGTGAATGCCACCGGCATCTTTGTCGATGAAATCCTGCAAATGGACCAGCCCGGCGCCAAAAAGCTGGTGCGTCCCAGCCAGGGCGTGCACATCGTGCTCGACAAGTCGTTCCTGCCCGGCAATGACGCCATCATGATTCCGAAGACCGACGACGGCCGCGTGCTGTTTGCCGTGCCGTGGCACGAGCGTGTGGTGCTGGGCACCACCGATACGCCCCTAAACGAGTACAGCCAGGAGCCCCAGGCGCTGGAAGAGGAAATCGACTTCATTCTGCGTACTGCCGCCCGCTACCTGGCGCGCCCGCCCAAACGGAGCGATGCCCTGAGCGTTTTTGCCGGCCTGCGGCCCCTGGCAGCCCCACAAGATGGCTCGGAGAAGACCAAGGAAATCTCCCGCAGCCACAAGATTCTGGTGTCCGATGCCGTCCTCATTACCATCACGGGTGGCAAGTGGACCACCTACCGCCGCATGGGCCAGGATACGGTGGATAAGGCTATTGCCCTAGGCAAGCTGCCAAAAGCAAAAAGCCAGACGGCGCACATGCCCATCCACGGTGCCCTGGCTACCACCGACCGCAGCAACCACCTCTACGTGTATGGCTCCGACCAACCCGCTTTGCAGCAGCTGATTGCCACCGAGCCGAGTCTGGGCGAAAAGCTAGACCCTACCCTGGAATTCTTGAAGGCCGAAGTGGTGTGGGCCGCTCGCTACGAGCTGGCGCGCACCGTGGAAGACGTACTGGCGCGCCGTGTACGGGTGTTGTTTCTGGATGCGCAGGCCGCTATCAGAATGGCGCCGGAAGTGGCTGCCCTGCTGGCCCGCGAGCTGGGGCACGACGCCCGCTGGGAACAGGAGCAGGTAGCTGCTTTTGGCAAGGTAGCGCAGCATTATGTGCTGCAAAGCCAGCCGCGGCCTGTGGCTGAAGAATCCTGAGTATCCATTTTTCGGTTCGTCATGCTGAGCTTGTCGAAGCATCTCGCGTGCTGATGTGGGATATTATCTGTCGTCAGCACGCGAGATGCTTCGACAAGCTCAGCATGACGCCCTATCGGTGTAGTTGGCTGTCGTCTCTATCTTATTAGACGTGTTAAAACCCGCAATTTTCCGCAACTTCCTGCCATCCAATAAATTCCCCTATGCAGCAATACATTCTCTCACTCGACCAAGGCACAACCAGCTCCCGCGCTATTCTTTTCGACCAGAAAGGTCACATTGTGTCGCAGGCGCAGAAGGAGTTCACGCAGATCTTTCCGAAGCCGGGCTGGGTGGAGCACGACCCGTTGGAAATCTGGTCGACGCAGGCGGGCGTGGCGGCGGAGGCTACCGTGAAGGCAGGGCAGAATGGCAAGAGCATCGCGGCACTCGGCATCACCAACCAGCGCGAAACGGTGGTGGTCTGGAACCGCAAAACCGGCAAGCCGGTTTACAACGCCATTGTATGGCAAGACCGGCGCACGGCTGCCTACTGCGATGAACTGCGCGCGGAGGGTAGGGAAGACCTGATTCGCTCGAAAACCGGTTTATTGCTGGATGCCTATTTCTCGGCCAGCAAAGTGGGCTGGATTCTCGATAACGTGAAGGGCGCCCGTAAAAAGGCGGAGGCCGGCAAGCTAGCCTTCGGTACGGTGGATAGCTGGCTGATCTGGAACTTCACCCAAGGTGAACTGCACGTCACGGACGTTACCAACGCCTCGCGCACCATGTTGTTCAACATCCACTCCCTGGCCTGGGACGACGAGCTGCTGGCGCTGTTCGATATTCCGCGCAGCATGTTGCCCGAGGTGCGGCAGTCGAGCGAGGTGTACGGCGAAACCAAGACCACCATTTTTGCCTCTAAGATTCCCATTGCTGGCATTGCCGGCGACCAGCAGGCCGCGCTGTTTGGGCAGTTGTGCACCGCGCCGGGCATGGTGAAAAGCACCTACGGCACCGGCTGCTTCATGCTAATGAACATCGGTACGGAGCCCAAGGCGTCGCAAAACAACCTACTCACTACGGTGGCCTGGCAAATAAACGGGCAGGTGCAGTATGCGCTGGAGGGTAGTATTTTCATTGCCGGCGCCGTGGTGCAATGGCTGCGCGACAACCTGGGCATCATCAAAACCTCAGCTGAGGTAGAGCAACTGGCCCGCCAAGTGAGTAGCACCGATGGCGTGTATTTCGTGCCGGCATTTGCCGGGCTGGGCGCGCCCTACTGGGACCCCTACGCACGGGGCGTCATCTTCGGAATGAGCCGGGCCACGAAGGCGGCACACGTAGCCCGCGCCGCTGTGGAGGCCATTGCCTACCAGACAATGGATGTGCTACAAGCCATGCAGGCCGATGCGGAGCTGCCCATTACTGCGCTGCGCGTAGATGGCGGCGCCACCAGCAACGAGCTACTCATGCAGTTTCTGGCCGATGTGCTGAACACAAGCGTAGTGCGCCCCCGCATGGCCGAAACCACCGCCCTGGGCGCCGCCTACCTGGCCGGGCTGGCCGTGGGGTACTGGCAAAGCGTAGAGGAGATAAAAGCGTTGGGGCAGGCCGATACTTCGTATACGCCCAAGCCCAACCGCGCTACCATTGAGGACGGTATTGCCAACTGGAACCGGGCCGTGCAGGCCCTGCAAGTGTGGTCGGAGGGCGCGCATCCCGTGAAAACAGAGGCCACACCAGAAACCACCGCCAAATGAGCCCTTTCGTAGCAGAGTTTGTGGGAACCGCTGTGCTGCTTCTACTCGGCAATGGGGCAGTGGCCAACGTGGTGCTGAACGACACGAAAGGCCACAACAGCGGCTGGATAGTTATTAGCACGGCCTGGGCCCTGGCGGTATTTGTAGGGGTAGTGATTGCCGGCCCCAGCAGCGGTGCCCACCTGAACCCCGCCGTGACGCTGGGCTTGGCCGTAGCTGGTAAGTTTGGCTGGTCGCAGGTGCTGCCCTACGTCGGGGCACAGTTGGCAGGCGCCTTTGTGGGTAACACGTTGGTATGGGTGATGTACAAAGACCACTTCGACCGTACGCCCGACCCGCTGGCCAAGCTGGCGGTGTTTGCCACTGGCCCGGCCATTCGCAACCACGTCAGCAACCTGTGCAGCGAAATCCTAGGTACATTGGTGCTGGTGCTCACCATCTTCTACATTGTAGGTGGTGAAATCACGCCTACCCATACGCCCATTGGGTTGGGCTCGGTAGGGGCATTGCCGGTGGCGCTGCTGGTGTGGGTAGTGGGGCTGGGCCTGGGCGGTACTACGGGCTACGCCATCAACCCGGCCCGCGACCTGGGACCCCGCATCGCGCACGCCCTGCTACCCATCAAGGGCAAAGGCTCTAGCGAGTGGTCCTATGCCTGGATTCCGGTGGTAGGGCCATTCATCGGAGCGGTGCTGGCTGCTGTGCTGTATGGGTGGCTGGGGTAGGTGGTAAGGTATTTGGCTATTGGAAATGGTGTAGAGACGCATACTTGCGTCTCGTCGTTGAACGTCTGTCGCCTAAACCGTTCAACGACGAGACGCAAGTATGCGTCTCTACACCATTTCCAATAGCGCTTTTGCTAATTCAAGCAGTTTGTTTGGCGGTGCGGCTCCGGCTTGCCGCTAGCGCGGCAATGGAGGCGCAGCCTCCACGTCTTAGCGGGCACGAGTTACGCTGCGCTAAACTCGCGCCAGTAGTAAAAGATCCAAAGATCTTAACCAGCGTGTTTCAGGAAGCGTAACACGGCGTCTACTACCTGCGCTGGCTTTTCCTCATACATGTAGTGGCCGCTGTCCAGAATGCCCACCACTTCCACGTTTTCGGCCATGTATGGTAAGCTCATTTGCAAGTAGTTGAATGATACGTTGCTGCCGATACCCAGCACCGGCATCGTGAGGCGCTCGTAGGTGTTGGCGTCGGCAATATCCTGGTTTAGCGCCTGGTACCAGGCATTGGCAGCCCGAATGTTTTCGGGCTGGTTATACACGGCCGCATACACCTCCCGATCAAAGGCCGACATTTGCCGCTCGTCCAACATCACGTAGCGGAAAAGGTAGTCTAGCAGGTAGTGGAAACGTCCGGCCAGAAGCTGTTCGGGCAGCTCTTTCACCTGGTTGAAGGCCATCCACCAAACGTAGGGCTGCTGCCCATCCATTTTATCGTTGAAAGCGCCGGGAGCCGGTAGCAGCGGCATCTGCCGCATGCCTTCGCTGGGATGGGCGCCATCGGCCAGAATAAGTTTTTCCGTTGCCTGCGGGTAGTTAAAGCCGAAGCTGCTGGCAACCATGCCGCCGATATCGTGGCCGAGTAGGGAGGCTTTTTCTATGTTCAGGTGGCGCAGGAGAGCGTAGATATCCTGCGCCATCGTCTTTTTGTCGTAGCCGGTGGCAGGCTTCCCGGAGCTGCCCATGCCGCGAATGTCCACGATGATGACCCGGTAGTGTTGGGCTAGCTCGGCGGCAATGGGGTGGTAGGAGTACCAGGTTTGCGGCCAGCCCGGCAGGCAGATAAGGGCCGGACCACTGCCACCCTCCACATAATGAAGCCGCACCCCGTTCACGGTTGCGTAGTGGTTGGTAAAGCCGGGCAAGCGCTGAATCAGTGCCTCGTCGGAGTAAGCACCTAGGGTAGAAGAGGTGTCAGGTTGCATAAAATCAGTTCGTTAAGAAGGTAAGGGGAGAGGTCCAGGTGAGGTCTGGATAGCGGGCGTTGTCGAGGAGGTGGTTCTGCACACTGAACATGCTGAGCAGGTACTGCATTTGCTGCCAGTCGGCGTATAGCTGCTGCTCGCCGGCGGGGTTGGCCGCCCGCACGTGCTGAATGGCCGCAGCTAAATCAGCCCGAGAGCCTAGCTGTGTTAGGGTGAAATTTCCCCGACCGGCCTGCTGGGCGAGGGTAACCAGCTCGCGGGGGCTGGGCTGAAAGCTGGCGATGCGCAGAAAACGGGGCGTAGTGGGATCCAGCGCGGCGGCGGCTGTGAAAGCGGCCGTGTCATCCATCGTCGTAAAGTCGATGTGCCAGTCGGCATCTTCCCAATAGCCAACCTGCTGCTGCCGAAAGTCGAACAGGGGAATGTTGTAGGTCAGTACTTCAGCGAAGGCCCCGTTGAGGATAGACGTAGCGGCGATAGGGGCTTGGTCGAGGCGGCTCTGAAACTCGCGCCGCAGATCAAAATTGCGGTTCGCGCCGGGAGCCTGCTGGGTGTAGTCGCTGCAAAAATCAGAGGGAATGAAACGAGGCACGTCGGCTGCTACGGCTGCCTGAAGCAGCTGGGTTTGCGCTTCCACAATGACTTCTCGCAAACCCGCCAGCACCGACACCACGCAGTCGGCCCCAGTGCAGGCTTGGGTGAGGGTAGGGAGGTCCGCAAAGTCGACGCGGCGCACCTCGATGCCCTGCTGGGTTAGGCTGTCAACTTTGGTGGAATTGGTTTCGGGGCGCACCAGCACCCGCACATGTGCACCACGCTGCTGCAGGGCATTTACAATACGGCTGCCAAGGTTACCCGTCGCGCCGGCCACTACAAGTAGAGGATTCATAGAAAGAGGGAAGAGGAAGAAACAGCCGCTTTGCCGCGGCCACTTTAACTACCCCAAAGGTCCTCAACCCTCTCTCGGCCCAACGCCTGATTCTTGCGCTTTACTTACACATTCTTGCGCTTGTGCGGCTAGCCTAGCCCTGCTGAAACGCACGCGGACTCTGACCCGTGGCCCGCTTAAAGGCAGCCGCAAAATGCGCCGGCGAGGCAAAGCCCAGCGCGTCGCCAATAGCCGCCACGGGCAGCTCGCCGGCCCGCAGCAGGGCGCGGGCTTGTCGGATTTTCCAATCCAGCACGTACTGGTAGGGCGAGCGGCCAGTGGTGTGCTTGAAGCGGCGGGCGAAGTGAAAGACACTCAAATTGGCTAAGTCAGCCAGCGCTTCCAGCGTGATGGGTATCTCCGCGTGCGCCTCCAGATACGCGTCTATGCGCGTCAGAACTGCCGTGGGTAGGCGGCCCTGGGTCTGCCCCGGTAGGCGACGCTCAAAGGTAGCGTGGTGCTCAATCAAATGGTAGGAGAGGGCCGTGACCAACGACTCAGCATAAAGCTGACCCAGGGTATGCGCCCGCCCAGCCGCCGCAAGCAACTGCTGGCCTACTTGCGCCAATAGTCCGTCCTCGCTGCGAAACCGCTCGCGCAAAGCGAAGTACGCGAGGTCCAAATCGCGGCGGGCGCGTGTTTCCAGAGCCTGCGCATCCAAGTGCACATGAATGATGTCCGCGGGGCCATCCCACCCAAACGGACCATACTCTCCCTGTGGGTATAGACCGACATCTCCCCGACGAAACTGGTCAGCCTCCACATGCGCGCCAGTGCGCCTGCTGGCTACTACCGGCTGCTCCCCCTGGTGCACGAGTAGGAGGTGTTGCTCGTGGTAGTGCGCGGGTAGGGTCATTGCGTCCAGCTGATAGCGCTCAAGCCGCACCCCCGGCCAGTCCAGCGCCTGAGTGGTTGTCAGGGCCGGACGGTCGTATAGCTCGGAGGTGTAGACATGGGTAGTGAAGGCCGCCATAAGGAGCAAGGTATACCGTGAAACAGGTAGATAGCAAAGCTGTTTAACAGGTCATTTTAGATCATTCTGACCATTACGATTCAGCAAACGGACGCCAGATCAAGCTGACAGTTAGAGACCTAAACAGCTTTAGTGCCTACCTAAAGTTGTAGGGGTAGCCGATGCCTTGTAGGTCTGCCTCTAGCTCGGCCCAGTCTTCTAGTTCGCTGTTGATAGCTAGAGCCGTGTCTTTTGTGAGTGATTCATGACGATAAATGGCCGCTACGGCGTCAGCAGCAATGGGCTGCCGGTCGGTTTCGTCGAGGTAGTACTCGGTGGCCCACTCGGTGTAGGTAGCAGGTTGTTGGTCGAAGATGAATAATAGCTCCTCGGAGCCATCGTCTTCGTTTTCTACTACGCCGGTTTGCCAGCCGTGCGCAGGCGTGTACCACAGGCAAAACGTGGTGCCAATAGAGTTGACCGGCTCCCCAAACATGAACTCATCAAACGCATCGGGTAGGCCGCGGGTCACCTGTGCTTTGTCGGGTTGGTCGTAGTCGGCAAGGAAACCGTTGATGACGCAGCCTTCCGGTCGGAATAGCACCAGCATCTGGTCGCCTTCGCCATCAGCCATTTCAAATAACTCCTCACTTTCATCCCACGCCGGGTTGTAGGTGTAATACCGATACTCAGGCTCCGGAGCATTAACGGCATCCAGCACCGCCAGCGACTGGCACAAGCGGCGTAGAGCGTCTATATCAGGTAGGGCAGTTGGATTTAGGGTAGAAAGCATAGGTAGGCGGAATGCGTGATAAAAGGGTCAACGGAAAGCGGCAGGATGAGGCTGGGTAGGTTATCTTGGCGGCTCACCTCGTTTTCAAATGCAAGTATACTCTTATTGGGCACGCGCCACCCTCGATTGTGCCGATGCGGTGGGTTTGCCCTACCACCTCACGGCATACGCCGGCAGCGACGACAGTGATGCAGCGGCTAAACAGGCCGTTGGGCAGCTCCTGCATACGCGCCATGCCCGTCTGCTGGCCAACCAGGCGCTGGCCGAATACCCTACGGGTAGCGCTCCGCTCCGGGAAGAGCTGATACAGCGCCTACACAGCAAGCAGGGCGAATTAGTAGGAGCCCTCACGCGCAACCACTACGGAAGCATCGTGCTGAATACGCTGGCCGTTATGTTTCTGGATATAGATGCAGTAGACCTACGGGAGCGAATTTATCCAACACCGCCACCACTCAGCGTAGCCGAGTTTTTTCGACGGCTTTTCAGTCCGCCGCCAGCCCCAGTATACCGCGACTTGGATGAGTCGCTGCAACTGCGCCTCACGGCTTGGCTGCACCAGCACCCCGACTGGAATTTTCGGGTGTACCGCACCCGGTTGGGGTTCCGGCTGTTGGTCACCCATCAGCTCCTGACTCCTGACACTGCCGCCGCACAAGCCGTCTTCACCGCGTTCCGCACCGATGCTACGTACGTGCGCCTGTGTCAGAAACAGCATTGCTACCGTGCCCGGCTTAGTCCGAAGCCTTGGCGCGTGGGGTGGCAGCGTCCCCGGTTGGTGTTCCCCTACGACACGCCCGCGCAGCAGCAAGAGCAACGAGAATGGGAACAGGAGTACGCAGACCGCAGCGCTGTTTACTCCGTGTGTGAGTGGGTAGGTGAATATGGAAGCGGCCAGGTGTGCCCAGACGCCGCACAAGTGATTGAACTACACGACGCCGCTTGCCTTGGAAAAGGCAAACTGGCGTAGGCCACTACTTCCCGATACAAAACTGCGTGAAGATGCTGGTCAGCAGGTCGTCGTTGGAAATCTCACCGGTGATTTCGCCCAGCGCAGCTAGGGCCTGGCGCAGGTCGGCGGCAACCAGCTCGGTACCGGCGCCGGTGGCAAGGCCTACCAGCACCGCATCAAGGGCCACGATGGTGGCTTCGAGGCTGCGGGCGTGGCGCAGGTTGGTGACGATGGTGCTGCTGCCGGTGCGGTCGAGGCCGGCGCCGCGGACGTGCTCGAGCAAAGCCGTTTGGAGCTCGTCGAGACCGTCGCCGCGGGAGGCGGCAATAAGCACGGTATCGGGACGGGCGCTGAAGGTGCTGATTTCGTCGTCGGAAGCCACGTCGAGCTTGTTGCCCACGGCCACTACCGGCACGCCGGTGGGTAGGCGCAGGTCCTCAATCTCTGCTTCAAGTTGCGCGGGTGAAGTGCTCGTAATATCAAATAGATACAACACAACGGCCGCTTGCAATACGCGCTGGCGAGTGCGCTCTACCCCAATGGATTCCACCACGTCGGTGGTGTCGCGCAGGCCGGCCGTATCCACAAAGCGGAAGCGGATGCCGTCGATGCTTACCTCATCCTCAATCAGGTCGCGAGTGGTACCGGCAATGGCCGATACGATGGCGCGCTCCTCGTGCAGTAGGGCATTCAGGAGGGTAGACTTGCCCGCGTTGGGACGGCCGGCAATAACGGTGGTTACGCCGTTTTTGATGACGTTGCCTAGCTCAAACGAGCGCAGCAGCTTGCGCACCAGCGTCTGCACTTCCTGGCTCAATGCCACCAAACCGGTGCGGTCGGCAAATTCTACGTCCTCTTCGCCAAAGTCCAGCTCCAGTTCCAGCAACGAGGCAAACTGCACCAGCCGCGCCCGCAAGTCGCGCAGCTCACGCGAGAAGCCGCCGCGCATCTGCTGCATAGCTACCTGGTGCGACAAGGCTGAGTCGGCCGCAATGAGGTCAGCCACGGCTTCGGCCTGGGCCAGATCGAGGGCACCACGCAGAAAAGCCCGCTTGGTGAACTCGCCGGGCTCGGCTAGCCGGGCGCCGCAGCGCACCAGCAGCATCAGCAACTGCTGCACAATGTAGTTGGAGCCGTGGCAGCTGATTTCCACCACATCCTCGCGGGTGTAGGAGCGCGGTCCTCGAAACAACGACACCACCACCTCGTCAATAATTCTACCCTCGTCGCGGATGGTGCCATAGTGCATCGTGTGGCCGCGCTGGTCGGACAGCTGATGGCCGTGAAACACTAGGTCCGTAATGCCAATGGCCGACGGACCAGAGAGGCGCAGCACCGCAATGGCGCCCGCGCCCGGCGGCGTCGACAGGGCAATGATGGTATCAGAAAGGGTAGGGGGAAGGAAAGCAGCCACGGAGAAAAATCTAAGCTAATTCGGTCGTAAAAATACGTATGTTACCCTAACACGGATTGTGGAGGCAGCGTGCCGCCAGACAGGGTAGAAGGGGGCACTGCCCCTACTGCGTCACCATCAGATTGCGGCTTACTTCCGCCGAAATCAATGCTTTTTGCTGTTGGTTAACCCTGATTTCAAGCGAATTATCAAAGTCTACCTTATCCAGTACTTCAAGCTGCGCGCCCAGGCTCAGGCCTACCTTATCTAGGTAACGCAGGAAAGCAGGTGAGGTGTCTTTCACGGCTACCACGGTGCCGTGCTCGCCGGGTGTGAGGTCGGCTACTAGGCGGCTGCGGGGGCGCTGCACGGCGCCATCCTCGCTCGGAATCGGGTCGCCGTGGGGGTCGAGTTGGGGGAAGCCCAAGAATTCGTCGAGCCGGCGCAGCAGCAAGGGCGACTGCAAATGTTCCATTTCCTCGGCTACCTCGTGCACCTCGTCCCAGTTGAAGCCCAGCGTTTGGACTAGAAACACTTCCCACAGCCGGTGCCGCCGAATAGTGAGCAAGGCCACCTGCCTACCCTCGCGGGTGAGGGTAGCCCCCCGGTAGCGCTGGTAATCCAGCAACCCTTTCTCCCCGAGGCGGCGCAGCATGTCTGTCACCGAGGCCGCCCGCGTTTGCAACGCCTCCGCAATGCGGTTGGTGCTGACCTCCACACCGGGCTCGGCTTCAGAGAGTTTGTAGATGGCCTTTAGGTAATTTTCCTCGGTGAAGCTAGGCAAGGGGAAATGGTGAAATTGTGGGATAGTGAAAAGGTGAGTTTTCGTTCTGTCATTATAGGCTGTCTGTTAGCTTAAACCCGTCCCTCTGTCATCCTGAGCTTGCGAAGTACCTTATGGCAATTGAACGAGTCGTTGTTACGAATATCGTTCACGCGTGAGAAGGTCCTTCGCTCCTCTCAGGATGACAGAGGGTACGGTTCGAGATGACAGCCAAGCTAACAGGTGATGATTTACCACTTAATCAGAGCCGATGCCCAGGTGAAGCCGGAGCCGAAGGCAGCCAGGCAAACCAAATCGCCGCGCTTTACTTTGCCTTCTTGTACGGCTTCGCTCAGCGCAATTGGAATAGAAGCGGCGGTAGTATTACCGTAACGCTGAATGTTGCTGAAGATTTTATCGTCCGATAAACCCATTTTCTGCTGCACGTACTGCGTAATGCGCAGGTTGGCTTGGTGCGGGATCAGCATATCGATGTCCTGAGGCTGCATGCCATTCTGGTCCAGTGCTTCCTTGATGACCTGCGGAAAGCGCACTACAGCGTGCTTGAACACGTTCTGGCCGTTCATGTAGGGGTACATATCGGGCTCATGGGCAATGGCGTAATCTACGCGGCCTTCGCGGTTCGAGCCGGGCTCTTTCACAATCAGCTCCTCGGCGTGCTCGCCCTGGGAGTGCAGGTGGGTGCTCAGGATGCCGTGGCCTTCCTGGGTGCTGGGACGCAGTACCACGGCGCCAGCGCCATCGCCAAAAATAACGGATACAGCCCGCCCACGCGTCGATTTATCGAGGCCCGAGGAGTGAATTTCGGAGCCTACCACCAGTACCGTATCATACATGCCGGTCTTGATGAACTGATCAGCCATGGAAAGCGAGTAGATGAAGCCCGAACACTGGTTGCGCACGTCGAACGCCGGGGTAGCTTCTTTCATACCCAGCTCGCGCTGCAACAGCACCCCCGAGCCAGGGAAAAAGTAGTCGGGAGAGAGGGTAGCAAACACGATGAGCTGCACATCGTCGGGGGTGAGGCCGGCGGCTTCTAGAGCCCGGCGGGCGGCTTTGGCGCCCATGTTGGCGGTGGTGTCTACGCCTTCCGTAAACCAGCGCCGCTCCTTGATGCCCGTGCGCTCCTGAATCCAGGCATCGGTGGTTTCCATGAGCTGTTCAATGTCGGCATTGGTCACCACACGCTCGGGTACATAGTGACCGACGCCGGCAATTTCAGAATAACGCAGAGTAGACATAGGGGGAGAGAGTTTGGGTGGGCAGCGAAACAAAGAAAACAGGTGGTCGAAGGTAAAAAAAACGCCGACCCTATTATGCAAACGGGTCGCGAAGGTCGGTAGTTACCGGATAGCATCTACTACGGACCACAATTTTGCCGCTTCCGAAGCCCAGAATACATCCGTAGGAATGCCATGAGGGTAGAAACGAGTTGCCCGCAGATCGGCTGCTAAAGCGGTTGCGTTGGGCTGCGCGAAATCTGCGCAGGGTAGGGCCGCCGTGTATGCCTGCGTTGCGGCCAGCCACAGCGCATTGTAGGGTAGCAGCATGGGGAGGCCGTGGGCAGCGTACTCAAACAGTTTAGTGGGCACGCAACGCCAGCTACTCGGGTGAGGCTGGTAGGGCAACAGTCCCAGGTGGCTACGCTGGATGACCCGAACCACCTCGCGGTGCGGCACGAGCTGGTCGCCGCCAAGCAGCGTCAATGCCTCGGGGGCCGCCGTCACGGCTTGTTGCAGGCGGCGCAGCACCTCCGGCTGCTGGCAAAAGCCGATGATGGTGAGGCGGGCCGTGGGCCATACCTGCCTGAATGCGTGCGTGAAGGCAATGGCGTCGAACACGCCATTCAGCTCCGAAATGGTGCCGGAGTACAGCAGTTCCAGCGGTGCCGGGAGCATGGGTAGGGCGTGCGGCGCGGCAGAAGCAGGCTCGTTGGGTGGCGGCTGGTACTTGTTTTCCAGAATAACCGAGTTGTTGAGTGTGGCAAAGGGTAGCTCCTCGGCGTAGCTGCGTTCGGCCAGCACCAGGGCAGCGGCCCGCCGTGTCGCTGCCGTTTCGATGCGGCGCACCAACTTGGCCAGCAGCTGCCGCAGTACATGCGGGTAGACCTGCTGGGTCAGGATGTTGAGGGCGTAGTTTTCCCGCACATCATATATAAAATGACGCTCCCTACCCTGGCTGCACCATAGCCGCGTGAGCGGGAGCAGCTCTGGCGCGTGCACGAATACCAACTGTGGTCGTAGCTGACGCAACAATTGCCAGTAGCGCCACTGCGCGGCTAGGCGCTGCCAACTCAGGCGCGAGCCGGCCAGCAGCTCGTGGGTGTGCAGGTTAGTTGGCGCACCGGGTGGGTGCGGAGCGCGGCGGCCGGCTACGTGCACCTGTATCCCGAGCCGCTCAGCCAGCGTACGGCCAAACTTCCCGAACATACGGGTGTCGTCGAGGGGCTTAAGGACGGAGGCAAGTAGGATCGTAGTAGGCGGCATCGTTGGGGCCAAAGATGCCGGTTTTAGGGCGGGTTTGAAAGGGTAAGCGTATTTGTCATTCTGAGCGTAGCGAGGAGTCTGAATCCGTAGTTCAGACAATCCCTAGCCTGACAAACTGGTTTCTTTTCTCTATCATAGCCTTCCGCATCTATTTATCTATTCTCTCCTCCGCATGAACATCACGCACAAAGCTGCCATGAGCTGCCTGCTGCTAGGCCTCACGCTCACGGCCCCACACGCTGCCACAGCCCAGAAAAAAGTCCGTCAATTGACCACCAAAGCTCCCAAAGCCGAAGCCGCCATCCGCGAAGCCGACATCAAGCGCGACCTGTATGTGCTGGCCGACGACAAGTACCGGGGTAGGGAAGGCGGCACCCTCGACGAGCTACGCGCCTCTGCCTGGATAGCCGAGCAAATACGCGCCATTGGCCTAGAGCCGGCCGGCGACGACGGTACATATTTCCAGTTTTTTCAGCTCCAGCGCACCCGCCTCACGTCCGCCAGCACGCTCCGCATCGGCTCTCACCAGCTCCGGCCCAACCACGATGCCGTGATTGTAGCACCTACCAACGCCAGCATCACGGCCCCATTAGTCTTTGTGGGTACGGCCACGCCGGCCGAGGTAGGGAAGGTAGACGTGAAGGGCAAAGCCGTGGCCTTGCAGATTTCCGGGGCGCCCACCGATGGCATCAGCTACCGGCGCTACCTGTTTGCCAAACTGCGCGACCAGGCCGCCGAGCTAACCAAGGCAGGTGCCGTGGCCGTGGTATTTGTGTCTGATGAGAAGGCTCAGGCTATTTACGACCACTGGAGCCACATCTTCGAGCGGGGCCGCTACGGTCTGCCCGGCGACGCCAACGTGAAGGTGCCAGCCGACCAAACGCCTGTGGTGTGGCTGCCCGCCAATGCCCTAGGCTGGGTGCAGCAAGCCGGCCAGCAGTTCAGCACCGAGCTGAAAGTGGAAACTTTCGCCTACCCCTCGGTGAACATTGTGGCCAAGATGCCCGGCACCGATGCGCAACTGAAAAAGGAATACGTGCTCTTCAGCACCCACCAAGACCACGACGGCGCCCGCGCCCCCGTAGCCGGCGACTCCATCTACAACGGCGCCGACGACAACGCTACCGGCTGCGCGGCGTTGCTGGCTATCATGCGGGCCTTCAAGCAGCAGCCCGCCCGTCGCTCGGCCTTGTTTGTGTACCACGGCGCCGAGGAGCGGGGTTTGCTGGGCTCGCGCTACTACTCGGCTAATCCTACCGTGCCGCAGGAGTCGATTGTGGCCGTGCTGAACGCCGAGATGATGGGCCGCAACGACCCCGATAGTGCCGCCCTGCTAGGCTCTACGCCGCCCCACCGCAACTCTCAAGACCTGGTGGATATAGCCCTGGCCGCCAACCAGGCTGGGCCCAAGTTCAAGCTCGATACTGAGTGGGACAAAGCCACCCACCCCGAGGGCTGGTACTTCCGCTCCGACCACCTGCCCTACGCCCGCTTGGGCATTCCGGCCGTGATGTACACCTCCCTGCTGCACATCGACTACCACACGCCCAAAGACGAAGCCAGCCGTATCGACTACCCCAAGCTCACTAAAATGACGCAGTGGATGTACCTCACCGGCTGGCAGGTAGCCAACCGCGACCAGCGCCCGGCGCGGGAAGCAGGCTTTAAACTGGAGCGGTAGGGAACGGGTAGGAAACCCGCAGCCCGAATGTTTTCCGGTCGGGCATTGGGAACATAACCACCGCCGGCGCTAGTTTTGCCGCTCATTCCGTTTTCAAAAATTGATATGAATACTTCCGAACTGCAAACTATCATTGAAGCCGCCTGGGCCGACCGCAGCCTGTTGCAGCAAGCTGCCACCACCGACGCCATTCACGCTGTGATCGAAGAGCTGGACAAGGGCCGTCTGCGCGTGGCGCAGCCCATCGAAGGCAAAGACGGCGAGTGGCAGGTAAACGACTGGGTGAAGAAGTCCGTTATCCTGTACTTCCCCATTCAGCAGATGGAAACCATCGAGCTGACGCCCTTCGAGTACCGCGATAAAATGCGCCTCAAGACCGATTATGCCGGCCAAGGCGTGCGCGTGGTACCGCCCGCTACGGCCCGCTACGGCGCCTACCTGGCTCCCGGCGTTATTCTGATGCCCAGCTACACCAACATCGGTGCGTGGGTAGGCGAGGGCACCATGGTGGATACCTGGGCCACGGTAGGCTCGTGCGCGCAAATTGGCGCGGGCGTGCACCTGAGCGGCGGCGTGGGCATTGGCGGTGTGCTAGAACCCGTGCAAGCCGCTCCGGTAATTGTGGAAGACGGTGCCTTCATCGGCTCGCGTAGCATTCTGGTAGAAGGCTGCCACATCGGCAAAGAAGCCGTTATCGGCGCAGGCGTTACCATCACCGGCAGCACCAAAATCATCGACGTAACGGGCTCTGAGCCTAAGGAGTACAAAGGCATGGTACCGGCTCGTTCGGTGGTCATTCCTGGTTCCTACACCAAGCAGTTCCCCGCTGGCGAGTACCAGGTGCCTTGCGCCCTCATCATCGGCCAGCGCAAGCCCAGCACGGACTTGAAAACGTCGTTGAACGACGCTTTGCGCGAGCACAACGTGGCCGTCTGAACCACGGATTCGCTCAGATGTTGAGGATTATCTGGATTTCGTGTACGACCACAAGCAACCGAACCAAAACAAAAAGAGCTTGCCATTTGGCAAGCTCTTTTTGTTTTATACTGATCCACAAAATCCGCGTAATCCTTAACATCCGAGCGAATCCGTGGTTCAGACCTACTTAGTTGCCGAAGCGGTTTTCTTCAGCTTATCGCCAAATACGGCTTTCACCTTGTCTACTTTCGGTTTCACTACAAACTGGCAATAAGGCTGGGTGCCGTTCAGGTTATAGTAGTCCTGGTGATAGTTTTCGGCCTTGTAGAAGGTAGGCGCAGCGCTAATTTCCGTTACCACGGGGTTGGGGAAAGCGTGAGCGTCGTTGAGCTTCTTCTTATACTCCTCAGCTAGTTGCTTTTGCTCGTCGTTGTGGTAGTACACCACCGAGCGGTACTGCGTGCCCACGTCGTTGCCCTGGCGGTTGAGGGTAGTAGGATCGTGGGTTTTCCAGAATATTTCCAGCAACTCCTTGAAGCTGATTTTGCCGGGGTCGTAGGTGATGTTGATGACTTCAGCGTGGCCTGTCAGGCCCGAGCATACTTCCTTATAGGTAGGGTTGGCGATGCGCCCGCCGGCATAGCCCGATTCCACTTTTTCCACACCTTCGAGGTCCTGAAAAACGGCCTCGGTGCACCAGAAGCAGCCGGCGCCAAATGTTGCTAATTCCATTTTCTTGGTTGTCTTGGTAGAGGGTTTAACCGCTTTGCTTTGGGCGAGGCTGCCGTAGCAGAAGCTCAACAGCAGGAGCGCGGTAGTAAGCAGCTTGATCATACGATAGAAAGGAAATTTCAGGTAAAAAAGTTTAACTACACGGCCCAGAAGCTATATTGGGCTCATTTTATGCAGCTTAAAAATAGCCCGGCCCGCCGTCGACTATGTATACGTCGGCGGCGGGCCGGGCAGATTTACCGGGGTTGTAATTTTGGGGGCGGGCGCCACTACCGCCTACCCTATAAATTTTTGAACAGGGTAGGCGGCACGACCGAGCTACTTGCGAAAACGCTCGGCTACTACCAGCTCCTTGGTGCCATGGCTCCACGTGTAGAAGCCTTCGCCCGATTTCACGCCGAGTCGGCCGGCCATTACCATATTCACCAGTAGGGGGCAGGGCGCGTATTTGGGGTTGCCCAGGCCGTCGTGCAGTACCCGCAGAATGGCCAGGCACACGTCCAACCCGATAAAGTCGGCGAGTTGCAGCGGGCCCATGGGGTGAGCCATGCCCAGCTTCATCACCGTATCGATTTCCTCTACGCCAGCCACGCCCTCAAACAGCGAATAGATGGCCTCGTTGATCATCGGCATCAGAATGCGGTTGGCTACAAAGCCGGGGTAGTCGTTCACCTCCGTGGGCGTTTTCTCCAACTGGCGCGCAAGGTCCATCACCTGCGCCGTCACCTCGTCGGAGGTAGCGTAGCCCCGAATCACCTCTACCAGCTTCATCACCGGCACGGGGTTCATAAAGTGCATGCCAATCACCTGCTGGGGGCGCTGGGTGGCGGCCGCAATTTTGGTGATGGAAATCGACGAAGTATTGCTGGCCAGAATGGCCTCGGCGGGCGCGTGCTGGTCTAGGTCGCGGAAGATTTGCAGCTTCAGGGCCTCGTTTTCGGTGGCGGCTTCCACTACCAGCTGGGCGTTGCGCACGCCGTCGGGTAGGGACGTAAAGGTGGTGATGCGCCCGAGCGTATCGGTTTTATCGGTCTCGGCGAGGGTGCCTTTGGCTACTTGGCGGTCGAGGTTTTTGCCAATGGTGCCCAGCGCCTTGTCTAGTGCGGGCTGGTTGATATCAATCAGATGAACTGAAAATCCGTGCTGGGCAAAAACGTGGGCAATGCCGTTGCCCATCGTGCCCGAGCCAATAACGGCAACTTGCAACATAGTGTGAGAAGTGGGTGGGAAAAATGAGGTGAGCCAAGTAAGTCAAGCAGTTGCCCATCAGAGCAGTAATTGCTGTAAGGGCTGAGTGAGCCGGCCTCCTTTGCCCGCTAAATTACGGGAAATACCGGTCCACCTTGTAGTAGGGAGGTAGCAGGCATGGTAGGGGCGAACAAGCAGCCAAAAAATAGTAGTTGCACTCTCGCAATAAAAAATTTTCTTTTCAGCATATATCCTTCCAGGGAAAGTACCCGTACAAGACCACAAGCACCTGTTTTACTCTTGCTACCAATCAGGAACAGACAGATTGCCTAGTGTTTCTCTCTCCCTTCATTCATCCCTAACTTAACTCCACCACCATGGGAAATCTGTTGTATATCATCGCCGTTGTTTTGGTCATCATTTGGGCCATTAGCTTCTTCGGAGGTTTCGTAAGCGGTAGCATCATTCACGTGCTGCTGGTTATTGCCATCATTGCTGTATTGCTGCGTCTGATCCGCGGCAGCTCTGTGTAGCATTTGCGCACAAGCTGCTCGTCTGAAAACACAAAAAGGCCGCTCCCGATATCGGGAGCGGCCTTTTTGTGTTTGCTCGGCATCGGGAAAGACTATTTTCCGATGTCGAACAGGAAGTTGAATCGGATTTCGGGCTGCCCGTAGGGAGAGTTGCGATACCCGCCACTATCAAGGCCATCATTGAAGTTGTATAATATCACAATGTCCGCCGCAAAACGGTCGCCAAGCTGGGTGCGGTAGCCAGCACCGCCCAACAAGGTATTGGCTACCTGATGCCCTTTGCTGATTCTGCCATTTGAATCAGTAGCTGTTGCATTTAGCTGGGTTACCTCGTATTCACCATGCAGAAAGAATTGCTTGTACACGATGAACTGTGCAAACCCTTTCACTCCGACGTTGTGGTAGTGAATCTTAGCGGGGTAGCCATTCACAGACTGTGTTAGGGCCGAATAGTTGGCACTAATGTAACTATAGCTGATACCCGGCCCAATGGCAAAGCGTTCTGACACCCGGTAGCCAATAGCGGGAGCAACCCCAATATTAAATTGACCATCTCCATAGAAACTGCTGTAACCCAACCCAAAGTTGCTGTATACAAAATAGCGCCGCAAAGGCTTGGGCTGCTCGCTGGCCCGGCTACCCGGCGGGAACTCCAACCCCGACGGACTGTTGGGGTTCGGCCGGTATACGGGCGCGCCGGGCTGGTCGGCTGGCACGCCCGGCTGCGGCGTGGGCGTAGCCGGGGTAGGGGCCGGCGTGGTTACCTCGTAGCCGCGGGCTGGCGCGGGAGTAGGGGCTGGCGCCTGCCGCGCGGGCGCACCGGGCGGGGCTGTGTTCAGCTGGGGCTTGGCCTGCTGCGTGCGGGTGGTATCGGGGGTGGGGGTAGTCTGGGCCTGGGAAAGGGTAGGAGCCAAACCGGCCCCTACCACCACGCCCAGCACGAGCAAAAGCTTTTTCATACGGAGCCTAAACGTTATTACGATACAAGTTGGTACATGCGCTTGCGCTGCGCCTTCAAATGGTCGTCAGCCAGGTATTCCTCGTAGCTCATGCGCCGGTCCAAGATGCCGTCGGGCGTGAGCTCGATGATGCGATTGGCGATGGTGTCGATGAACTGCAAGTCGTGGGAAGTGAACAGCAGCGTGCCCGAAAAGTCGCGCAGGGAGTTGTTCAGAGCCTGAATGCTTTCCAGGTCCAGGTGGTTCGTGGGGTCGTCGAGCACCAGCACGTTGCCGGCTTCCATCATCATCTTGGAGAGCATGCAGCGCACTTTCTCGCCCCCGCTTAGCACGTTGGATTTCTTCTGCGACTCCTCGCCCGAGAACAGCATGCGGCCCAAGAACCCGCGTATAAACGACTCGTCTTTTTCCGTGGAATACTGCCGCAGCCAATCCACTAGGTTCAGGTCGGTGTCGAAGAACTCGGTGTTTTCCTTGGGGAAGTAGCTGGGCGTGATGGTGGTGCCCCAGTTGAATTTGCCCTTATCGGCTTTCACCTGCTCGAACAGAATATCAAACAGCAGCGAAGCCGCCCGGTCGTCGCGGCTCACAATGGCTACCTTATCGCCCTTGTCGAGCGTAAAGGACACGTTGCGGAAAATAGAGCGGCCGTCTATCGAGGCCGCCAGGTCTTCCGTCGTCAGCAGCTGGTTGCCTGCCTCGCGTTCCGATTTGAAGGCGATATAAGGATACTTGCGCGACGAAGGCTTGATTTCTTCCAGCGTCAGCTTTTGCAGCAGCTTCTGGCGCGAAGTAGCCTGTTTGGATTTGGAAGCGTTGGCCGAGAAGCGGCGCACAAATTCTTCCAGCTCCTTGCGCTTGTCCTCCGTCTTCTTGTTCACCTCCTGGCGCTGACGCAAGGCCAACTGGCTGCTCTCGTACCAGAACGAGTAGTTGCCGGGGTACATGGTGATTTTCGAGAAGTCCAGGTCGGCCATATAGTTACACACGGCGTCCAGGAAGTGGCGGTCGTGGCTCACTACGATTACTGTGTTCTGGAAGGAATCGAGGAAGTTCTCCAGCCACAGCACGGTTTCGGCGTCGAGGCCGTTGGTGGGTTCGTCCAGCAGCAGCACGTCGGGGTTGCCGAAAAGGGCCTGGGCCAGCAGCACGCGCACCTTATCGGAGGTGCCCAGGTCGCCCATCAGGGTTTGGTGCTTGTCTTCCGAAATGCCTAGGCCGGAGAGCAGCTCAGCGGCTTCGTACTCAGCGTTCCAGCCTTCCAGGTCGGCAAACTCGCCTTCCAGCTCGGCGGCCCGCTCGCCGTCGGCGTCCGAGAAGTCGGCCTTGGCGTAGATGGCGTCTTTTTCTTCCATCACCTTCCACAGGCGCGTGTGACCCATAATCACGGTCTGGAGCACCGGAAAAGCATCGGCCGCAAACTGGTCCTGCTTCAGCACCGAGAGGCGGGCGCCCTTGGGCATATCCACCGAGCCGGTATTGGGCTCAATCTCACCCGACAGGATTTTTAGGAAGGTAGACTTGCCCGCACCGTTGGCCCCAATGAGGCCATACACGTTGCCGGGCATAAACTTGATGGTGACATCTTCAAACAGCACGCGCTTGCCGTAGCGCAGGCTCACGTTGGAGGTACTAATCATGCAGTAGTAGAAAACGAAGTAACAATGTGAAGGTGCGCCGGGCACCGCAACGACCCGCGAAAATACGCAAATTGACCGGGAGGCTTCTATAACCCGTGGCAACGTCTCGGGGCTAACATCTATAAAATGCTGGGCTAGCTACTAAAAAAGGCAGCTGGGCACAACATCCAATTGACAATTAAAGTATAAAAAGACCGATTGTGGCCCGTATGCCCGGCGTTTGGTCAACAGCCAACCCTAGGTAGCAGTTCCGCACACCTACCTCTTCCTTTTCAACTCTCTCTTCGACCTACCCTCATGAGTGACACTCGCCTAACATCCGAAAAAAATGGCCTCCGCTACGGCATCTACACCACAGGCGCCATGATTATCTATTTCCTCGTTGCTTCTTTGTTTGATCTTACAGACCGCATCGAGTTCAGTTTTCTAAACGGCATTATCATGTCTATTGGCGTAACCCTGGCTATCCGCCACTTTAAGTATGCCAAGGACGACCACATGGCCTACCTGCAAGGTCTTGGTACAGGCATTATCACAGGTGCAGTAGCCGGTGTGCTATTTGGCCTGTTCTTCGTTATCTACGCTACTATTAATCCGGCCCTGATGGACCAGATTTCCGCCCGCGACCTGTTTGGATATGACCTGTCGGTGGTTATTGCTTTCTTAGCCATTGTATTGCAAAGTTTCATGGGAGCCAGCATTGTGGCACTTATTGCAATGCAATATTATAAGAGCCCCGATCATAAGCCCATTGAAGAAGTAGAGTAAGCTAATTGCTCACTATTTCTAGGACTACATGCAGGCCAGCTTCTTACGAAGCCGGCCTTTTTTGCTTTTGTATAAAAAGAATTGGACGTATCCGTAACTTTTTATGAAAAAAAAACGATATAGTGCATGAACTTTAATTATAGTAACATACATTTGTATTATTAGGGGCAAGCTGAGGGTAGCCTATAGGCCCAAGCTCCGAGTAAGGCAACATCACCATCCGTGATACTTCTTTCAGAATAAATGAAAACGGCATTCTTTACGCTCCTGCTTACCTGTGCACTTGTTGGTTCTGCCTCGGCACAAAAGCAGCAGAGCCTACTGGCGGAACTGCCCGGCACCAATGAAATCCCTGCCGAACGGGTAGAGGCCCTGACGCGTGCTATGGCGACTACCCTGCACCTCAATGAAGGCCAGTATATGCGCCTACGCGAGGCAAACCGCATCAAGCTCACCCGCCTCGACGAGATTCAGTGGCAGACCCGCGACAACGTGGCCCAGCAGCAAGCGCAAACTTTGGAGTTGCAGGCACAATACGAAACGGAATGCAGCCGCATTCTGTCGCCGTCTCAGTTGATGGCCCTGCGCGAGGAGCAGCAGAAGAAAGGCCAGCAGCCCAAGCGCGACCCCAGCATAGGTGGGGTAGGCTAGGCCCTCTCCCAATTAAACAATATAAATGAAGGGCGGCCGCATCAGATGATGCAGCCGCCCTTCGTTGTTGATAGAGGGTAGGAAAGGCGGTTACGGCTGATAGAGTACCTCGCTCACGACGCCCGTTGGACTGAAGCGCAGACGCAGCTTGCTGGCTGCCGAGCGCGGGTGGCGCGGCTCACACTGGGCGCCGGGCGCCACGTAATAGATATAAATCTTCTCGGTTTGTTCGCTCAACTCGTTTTCGTCGGGGTGGCCCAGCAGGGCGTCGATGGCGTCGGTGCGGGTATCGTAGAGCAGGTCGCGGTGCTGGAGCAGGGCGGGGAGTAGGGCAGCACGCTGGTTACGACAGGCATAAGCATCCTGCCGCCACGCCGCCGCATCGAAGCCCGGAATAGCGCGCAAATCGTGCCCGCACGCACTCAGCAGCACCAGGCAAACAGCAAAGGCAAACAGGCGGCGAAGGGTAGGGAGCATAGAAAACGCAATAGAAATTTAGGCAGAAAGAGCAGGGTGAGTAGCTCGGCAGAACGCAAAGTAACGCAGATTTAATCGGCCTGCTACGGGGGTAGGCTGGGTGTAGTTCCGCTATTTCTGTTAAATTTGGCAAGCCAGTTCTATGGAATAGCTCTCCGCGTACCGATATCTGTTCATCTCGACTACTCACAGCCTATGTCCTACCTGCCGACTGTTAGCGCTAGCCTGCTCTTGTCCGCTCTCTCGTTTCTGCCCACCAACAGCGCGCCCGTAGCGGCCGCGCCGGCCCCTACTGCGGTGGTCGTAGAGGCGCCATCTTCCCGCGCCCTGGCCACAGCTGCCTTCGAGCAACATATTTTGCAAAGCTACGCCCAGAGTGGTTTGGTGACTTCTGGCCTACCCGTCTTGGTGTTCCGCGAGGCGCTGATTGGATTCTACAACCTGCGACAGCAAGGCAAAATAGCACCCGACCAGCACGTGCTCACGGTTATCGATTTCAGTCAGTCGAGCAAGGCGCAGCGGTTTTGGGTGATTGATCTGGAAAAGCAGCGCCTGCTGTTCCGCACCCTGGTAGCGCACGGCAAAAATACTGGCGAGGAGTTCGCCCAAACTTTCTCCAACCGCGAAGGCTCCGAAATGAGCAGCCTGGGTTTCTACCGCACCGGGCGCACCTACCAGGGAAAGCACGGCCTGTCGCTGAAGCTGCACGGACTTGATACGAATTACAATACCAACGCCTACGACCGGGCCGTGGTAGTGCACGGTGCCAGCTACGTGAGCGAAGACTTTGTCCGGCAACATGGCCGGTTGGGTCGCAGCCAGGGCTGCCCCGCTCTACCCGTGGGCGAGTCGTCGGACATTATTCGGGCCATCAAAAACGGCTCCGTGGTGTATGCACACGGGCCTGCTCAGGCCAGCTACGCCTCCAACTGGCTGAACCTGGAGCCCGCCGTGCTGGCCTTTGCCGGCACTACGGGTAGGGTAGTAGCCGGACAATAGCGTTATAATTATGCTGATAAGCAACAACGCCCCGCGGCCAATTGGCCGCGGGGCGTTGTTGCTTATTGGGGTGGAAGCAGTTAGGCCCGGTCGCTGGTTGTTTTTACCAGGTTGATGCCGGCAAAAAAGAAAATCAGGCCCACCAGGAAGGGAACAAAAGAGTTCATCTTGCCTAAACCGATGCCGCCGACGCCAAGAAAGCCCATGGCGCCAATGATGATACCAACGATGCCTAGAACCGTGAGGATAGTGCCGAACGTGCGTTTCTGATTCATGAGAAGGGAGAGTTAAAATGGGAGAATAGGAAGACGGGAGAGTCTATTTTGACCTGATACGTGAACAAACAGAATTTGGCTATATAGCCGAAAGCAACCCTGCGTGCCGGCCGTCGTTAGTAAGCCCAACAAGGCCTACCAATCGGCCTACTCACTCCCTTTTTACTGCCCTACACCATGAGAGGACTTCTGCGCTATGTGGTCGCCGCTGTGCTGGCCCTATCCGCATTCATCACCTATTACTGCAACTCCACCACCAACGAGGTGACCGGCGAAACGCAGCACGTGGCCATGACCACCGACGAGGAAATTGCCCTGGGCCTGCAAGCCGCGCCCCAAATGGCCCAACAGTACGGCGGCCTATCGCAGGATGCGCAGGCGCGGGCCGTAGTGGAGCGCGTAGGAGAAAAGATTATCAGTAGCACCAAGGCCGGCCAGACGCCCTACAAGTTTCAGTTTCACTTGCTGGCCGATCCGAAAACCATTAATGCCTTTGCGCTGCCCGGCGGGCAGGTGTTTATCACCGAAGGTCTGTTGCGCAGCCTGACTTCCGAAGGGGAGCTGGCCGGCGTGCTGGCCCACGAGGTAGGGCACGTGGTAGGCCGGCACTCGGCCGAGCAGGTAGCGAAGTCCAAGCTCACACAAGGCCTGAGCGGGGCCGCCGCCATTGCTGCATACGACCCCGACCGTCCGGCCACGGCCGCAGGTGGAGCCGTAGCCGCTGCTATTTCCAAACTCCTAACCCTGCGTTACGGCCGCGACGATGAATTGGAAGCCGATAAGCTGGCCGTCGATTTCACACCCCAGGCCGGGTACGACCCTCGCTCTATGATCAAGGTGATGGAGATTCTGGACCAGAAAGCCGGGGGCAGCAACCCACCCGAGTTCCTGAGCACGCACCCCAACCCCAGCAACCGCATTGGGCACTTGCAGGAAGAAATTGCCGCCGAGTTTCCCCAGGGCGTACCCTCCAATCTGAAGCAATAGCCCCTGTCATGGCTGAGCAACTGCGCCACTTGCTGTTTGTGCTGAATCCCGTTTCCGGTGATATTGACAAGGATAAATTGGAAACTACCTTGCAGCAAACCTGTACCGAGCACGGCCGCACGGCCGCGTTCTGGCACACGACTGGCGAGGATGACCTGCAAAAGCTGACCCAGCACCTGGCTAGGCAGCGCTACGACGCCGTGTTTGCCGTGGGCGGTGATGGTACTGTGAAACTGGTGGCTGAAGCTTTGCTGACTACGGACTCCATATTGGGTATCCTACCCATGGGATCAGGCAATGGCCTCTCCAAAGACTTGCGTATTCCGCAGGACACGGATGAAGCGCTGGAGCTGATCTGGGACCACGAAGTGCAGGCCATTGACACAGTGCGTGTCAATGGCCAATTCTCCGCCCACCTAGCCGACCTGGGTTTCAATGCTTTAGTAGTGAAAAAGTTCTGCGAGGGCGATACGCGCGGGCCGGGCGCCTACGTGCGTATCGCGCTGGCTGAGTATGGGGAATACGAGCCATTGCGCTACCGCATCGAAACCGATGAGGAAGAGGTAGAGACGGAAGCGTTTATGCTGACCATTGCCAACGCCAACACCTTCGGTAGCAATGTCGTTATCAACCCTAATAGCCGGTTAGATGACGGAAAGTTTGAAATCTGTTTGGTGGCACCCTTTCCGGCCGAGGCTGCGCCGGGCTTACTCTACCGCCTATACACGCAGGCATTCGACACCTCGGATTACACCCGGCGTCTATCGTGTCGGCGGGCTACTATTCGTGTGCCAGGGCATGAAAAGGCCCTGGTGCAGGTAGATGGTGAGCCTCTAGAATTGGAACTGCCTATCACCGTTGAAATCAGCCCACAGAGCCTGCGCGTGCTGACGCCGCGGCAGGGGTAGGCGCTATGGCTTCGCTCGGAGCGGCGGCAGTATACAGGCGGCTTCGGAAGGGCTCGGTGGCGCGCACTGCACCCGTCTGGTTGCCTGGCTCCAAGGTGCGGAGCCAGGCTTCGCCGTTGGCATAAAACTCTATCACGAAGAAGCCTTTGTGCTCGTGCGTGAAGGTAGCTTTGCCTCCCTTCTGCACGAAAGCCGTTTTGCTACCCGAGCCACTCACCAGATAGTGCCCCCCGCGCCGCTGGAAATATTGCAGGTTGTGGTCGTGGCCGGCGGCGTAGATGA
The DNA here is from genome assembly GCF_019334315.1 of Hymenobacter profundi. Taxonomy (GTDB): domain Bacteria; phylum Bacteroidota; class Bacteroidia; order Cytophagales; family Hymenobacteraceae; genus Hymenobacter; species Hymenobacter profundi. The sequence goes on along the minus strand of NZ_JAHWGL010000001.1, from coordinate 108,142 downwards.
CGTTGGGAAAATCGCGCAGCACCCGGAGCAAGCGCCGCCGCATGGCGCGGTAGCGCGGGTGGGCCATGTCCTCGGCCGCGCCTACCACCCGCCGGTACGCCGGAAACAATGACCCCACCACGGGTAGGGGCACATATGCCTTTTTGTGGACCGCCAGTAGCGGAAACACGTGCTGCTTGGTGGTGAACTGGCCGCCGTGCATGGCATTAGAATACAGCGGGTGATGCCCGGCTACCACAATGCGCTGGTGCTGGTTGGCGGCCAGCACTTGGCGCAACTGCTCAAACGGCTCCCGGCTGGTAGTGGCTGTGCATCCGTAGGCATCACCCAAGGGGCGCGTGCCATGTTGCACCCACCATTGGGTATTCAACACTACCAACAACACATTGCCAGGAAGTTGCAGGGTAGCGGGGCCGGGGCAGCCGCGAGCGGGTAGATAGTGCGCTGTAGGTAAGTTGTCGCGCACATAAGCCTCCTGGCGCAGCAGATATTCGTAGCCGTCGCGGCGACCTTTGTTCCAATCGTGGTTGCCGCTGAGGAATATCACGCGTCCTGCAAACGGCCGCAGGGCGTCCAACTGGGCGTTGAGGCGGTGCTCGGCATCGGCGCGGCCGGGGTGGGTAGGGGCCGGCAGACCGGTAGGGTAGATATTATCGCCCAGAATAACTACTGCTCCTGCTTCGCCCGTTTGTTGCTGCCAGTCTTGCAGTAGGTTAATCACTGGGTCGCGGCCGTTGGTGGCTACGGCGCCCAGGTCGCCTACCAGCGCGATACTGTAGGCCGGCGTTTCAGATGGGGTAGGGGCAGCCGCTCCCGCACGGGCAGTAGAAGATACGTAGGGCTGACGCCGGTAGCGGCGTTCCTGCCCATAGCGATACAGCAGCCACAGGGCAGTTGCGCCAGCCAGGCCAACCAGCGCATACACCAGAATGAAAGTGAAGGACATACTACGGGTACGCAAAACAGCGCCACCAAGTACGGAGTGGAAGCGTAACATTTTGCGTTCCAGGGCACGGTAGTACTACGCGGCTGGTTCACCTCACCCCTCCACCCCATCTCTTATAAAGGTATAAAGGGAGAGGAGGAGCCATGAAGGTTCTTATCTGACTTGTTTTTCTGATGCGGCTTTCACTTCGTTTTCAATGATGAAGCGAACCGCGCGGGCATTTCGAAATCAGGTACTTGAAATCGAAGTTGCGAAGAAGCCGCGAAATCCAGCTAACCTGCACCATCTGTGATTAGAAGTTGGGCGGCGTAAGGTTTTTGAAATGACCGTTCAGCCGGGCGCGGTCCTTCAGGCGCTCAGTTTCCATGAGTACGGGTAGGGTTTGGTCGAGGTGTTCGCGCACGAGTTCTTGGCGTTCCAGCTCGCTGGTGGCGGCCAGTAGCTGGTATTCCTGTGTCTGGCTCATGCCCAAATGATGGGCTACATCGAAAATACGGTAGTCGGTTGGGAGGTCGAGCAGGAGCTTGCGCAGGCCCAGGATGTCGTAGAGACGGCGTACCTGCTCCGAGATACGCTCTTGCAGCACGGGGTCGCCCACGGCATCGTCTTGAATATCCTCTATCTTGCCAGCGGCATATAACTTGTTGGGGGCCTGACGATAGAACTCCCGAATGCGGAACACGCCCACGCCCTGCGTCCGAATGTCCATCTCGCCGGAGGGATACACCTTCTCCACTTCCAGCAATTTCACTTCGGTGCCTAGTTGGCCCACGCTGTTATTTAAGTAGGGCGGAATACCGAAGGTAATGCCCTCCTCGATGCAGTCGCGCACCAGTTGCCGGTAGCGGGGCTCAAAGATGTGTAGATTCAGCTTTTCCCCCGGAAAAACTATCAAATTCAACGGAAACAAGGCCAACAGACGTGCCATACAAGCAAGGAAGATAAGAACCGAAAGGTACCGGAAAATTGAAAACAGCGGCCATCGGCAACGCAAATCGCCTACTTTTGCGCTGGTGTCCGGTGGACGCTGGTAGGCATTAAACGGAATTCTCGTCGGTAGTGGCGGATTATACACAACTAGCGCGCCGCACAGGGCGCATCGTGCTGCAAGTAGCGGCGGCTTTGTTTCTGGCTTCGGTGGCCTGGGTGCTGGTGTACCGCTGGGTGGCACCGCCCGCCACCTGGATTATGCTGGAGCGCCGCGCGCACCCGCCTATCGGCCGCGGCTACTACGGCATCCGCCCCGAGGGCGACCGGCAGATTCGCTACACGTTCTGTTCGTTGGACGAAGTATCGCCCAACGTGCCGCTAGCCCTGGTAGCCGCCGAGGACCAGCGCTTCCTGGTGCATCACGGCTTCGATGGCGGCGCGCTGTGGCAGGCTGCCAAGCACAACTGGGAGGGAGGCAGTAAGCTGGTAGGGGGTAGCACCATCTCGCAGCAAGTGGCCAAAAACGTATTTCTGTGGCATGGCCGCAGCTACGTGCGCAAAGCCGCCGAGGCCTACTTTACGGTGCTGATTGAGGTGCTATGGAACAAGCGACGCATCATGGAAATGTACATGAGCGTGGCCGAGATGGGCGACTGTATGTTTGGGGTGGAAGCCGCCTCGCAGCAGTATTTCCACAAATCGGCCAGCAAGCTCACGCAGGCCGAGGCCGCGCTGCTGGCCGGCGTGCTACCCAATCCGCTACGCTTCCGGGCCAGCAACCCCGGCCCCCAGGCCCGCGCCAAGCAGCAGCGCGTGGTGCGCCGGATGCGGGCGCTGCGCGGGTCGGTCTATGTGAAGGAGTTGATGGAAAAGTAGACAAACAAAAAAGCCGGACCATAGGTCCGGCTTTTTTGTTTGTCATTCCGAGTGTAGCGAGGAATCTGAGTAAACTTGCTACTTGTGCTCCAGCCCGCAGAAAAACGGCATCTTTTTATTACAAGCAATAGTTTTACTCAGATTCCTCGCTACACTCGGAATGACAGATTATGCGCCCAGCTTCCAGCCCTGGCGGTAGTCGCGCTTCACAAACTGATTCACAGCGTCCAGGTTGGTTACTTTCAACTGCTTAGGATCCCAGATCAGCTCTACGTTGCGGCCGGGGTAGTTGGAGCCTTTGCCGTCGGCTTTGGGCGTTTGCACGTCGTAGCCGCGCACGGCCAGATTGGCAATCAGTAGCGTTTCGGTGAGCGGACCAGCAATGTCGAAGGGCGAGCTAACCTCTTTTTTGCCGTGGCCGGCAATGGCAGCCTCCACCCACTGGGCGTAGTGGCCATTGGCGCCGCCGGGTACGCGGGCAAACTTCTCGGGCACCTTGGTGGTAGCCGTGAGGGAGGTAGGCAGCAGGCGCGGATTCTCGGCGTAGGTGCTGGCCATCATCTTGCCTTTGTCGCCGATGAACAGAATGCCGTTGCCGCCGTCGCCAAATACCTCGTTGGGGCCCAGCTCGGCGGGGCGCTCGGGCTGAATGCCACCGTCCATCCAGTGCAGGGTAATATCGCCTTTGGTCTTGGCGGTTTTCGGGAATTTGAGGATAACGTGGCTGGAAGGCGGGCAGCTCTTGGGGAAGTAACCACGCTTGAACTCATCCACATACACGCTGCCCACGCTGGCCGCTACCGACTTGGGATAACCTAGGTCCAGCACCCGGAACGGAGCTTCTACCAGGTGGCAACCCATGTCGCCGAGGGCGCCGGTGCCGTATTCCCACCAACCACGCCAGTTGAAGGGAACCAGCTTCTCGATGTAGTTTTCTTTGGGCGCCGTGCCCAGCCACAGGTCCCAGTCGAGGGTAGAGGGCACGGGCGCGGCTTTGTCGGGCCAGGCAATGCCCTGGGGCCACACGGGGCGGTCGGTCCAGCAGTATACGGTATGCACGTCGCCGAGCAGGCCAGCGTCGTACCACTCGCGCAGTAGGCGGGCACCGTCGTTGGAAGCGCCCTGGTTGCCCATCTGCGTTACTACTTTGTACTTACGTGCTGCCTCGGTGAGGGCGCGGGCCTCGTAGATGTCGTGGGTAAGCGGCTTCTGCACATACACGTGCTTGCCCAGCTGCATGGCCGCCATAGCCGGCGCGGCGTGGTTGTGGTCGGGGGTAGACACCGAAACGGCGTCAATGTGCTTGTGCTCTTTGTCGAGCATCTGGCGCCAATCCTTGTAGTACTTGGCCTTTGGGAACGACTTAATCGTTTTAGCAGCGCGCTGATCATCTACGTCGCAGAGGTAGGCAATATCTGCCTTACCGCTCTTCGAGAAGTTCATGATGTCGCTTTCGCCCTTGCCACCTACACCGATACCAGCTACAACCAGCCGGTCGCTGGGGGCGACGTAGCCCTTGCCACCCAGTACGAAGCGGGGTACAATCATGAAGCTAGCAGCCGCAACGGCGCCTTGTTGGAGAAATTTGCGCCTCGATTCGGGGGAGGTAGGGGGGGTGGGATTTGGTTTTGCCATTGAATGAGGGGATTGGAAGTGGAAAGATGAAGTAGATTCAATAGTTTGCCTATAATAGTACTACTATTTTCCGACCGCAAAAGCATGGCGGACTGGATTTTCCGTAGTCCATTTCTAAACCCAATGACAAAGAACTTATCCGGGGGCTGCATGATGCTCCTGCTAACGGCCTGTGCCACCACACGGCCCGCCGCTGTACAGGGGCCCATCCGGCAGGTGCTCACCACCCAAGCCGCCGCCTGGAACCGCGGCGACATACCCGCCTTTATGGAGGGCTACTGGCGCTCCGATTCTTTGGTATTCTTGGGGCGTAAGGGTCCTACCTACGGCTGGCAGCAAACCCTCGACAACTACCGTCGCGGCTACCCCGATGCTGCCGCTATGGGCCAACTCGCCTTTTCCGACCTCCACATCACCCCTGATGGCCCTCAGGCTGCCCACGTGGTAGGCCGCTGGCACCTGACCCGCCCCACCGCCGGCGATATAGGCGGGCACTTCTTATTGGTTTTTCGACAAGTGAAAGGCCAGTGGGTGATTGTAGCCGACCACACGAATAATGAATAGGTGGTGAAGTGGTGGGATAGTAAATTAAAAAAGCGTGTGTCATCCTGAGCTTGCGAAGGACCTTCTACCAGTTGAACGAGTCGTTGGTACGGTGGTCGTTCTACCGTGATAAGGTCCTTCGCTGCGCTCAGGATGACAGACGCTTTTTACTTCACCACTTCACCATCTCACTACTTCACCACCTACTCCTCTGCTGTTTCGTCTTTTTGCTTTTCGCTTTCGACGGCGGGAATGGCTTCGGTGAAGATGAGGTTATGGGCAGCGGCGTGCTCGGCGGCTTGCACGGTATCCTGCACCAGCAGCATTTCCACGTTTTCGTCGCGCAGGTCGTCGGATACTTTTTCTACTAATTGGGCACGGTTAGGAAGCTGCACGTCGCGGATGTAGATGGCCAGCACGCGGCCGGGGTGGCGGCGCACCACCTCCCGGTAGATGTTGGCATCTTCCTGGCCCGAGTCGCCGATAAGCACGAAAGGCAGCTTGGGGTAGGTGAGCAGCAGGTTGTCGATTTCTTTGAGCTTGTGGCCGTGGTGGGCCGACTCAGCTTTCTTATCGGCGCGTTTCAGGCCCATATCACGCAGCAGGAGCGGGCCGGGCGGAATATCGTTGAGGTGCAAGAAATCTTCCAGTAAATCGTACAAATTCCAGGGCGAGCTGCTGACGTAGAAGAAGGGATTATTGCGCTTGCCATTGCGTCCTAGCTGTAGCTGCCTATAGAACTCGGCTACCCCCTTGAAGGGTAGGCGCGAGCGGGCATTGCGCAGCAACACTGTGCGCGCCATACGCAGCAAGTGCGTAGCAGAAGTCTGAATGACGGTATCATCCAGATCGGAGATAATGCCGTATTCGGCGTCGTCGGGTGGGATGAGCACATGGGCCTGGGCGCGAAGGCCATCGGGGAGCGTGAAGGGCGCCGGCACCTGTTGTAGCAGCGTGTCTACCGGGTACCAGAGGTAGTCGATGGGCTCGGGCAGGCGCTCGGGGGCCAGGTTCACCGTAAAGTAGCCCTCATCGTCCGTCAGAACCGGGTGCTCAACGCCATCGGCCGCCCGCACGATAACCTGCGCGCCGCGAATTTCGTCGCTATCAAAGCGCCGGTACATGTTCAGCAGGTTGTGGAGGCGCGAGTCGTTGGAGTCGGGCTCGGTGATGCCTTTGTCGGTGAGTAGGCGGCCCTTCACGTAGAGGCGGTTGGGGGTGCCGTAACTGCGGTAGGGAAGCAGCTGCAACGGCGCCAGCATACCCAGGCGCTGGCGAGTGCGTGTCAAAAAGTCGTCGGCCCGCTCGGCTAGGTCGCTGATTTTATCGCGGAGAGAAGTCATAGGGTGCGAAAAGAAAACGAGTAATCTTCCTACCCTACGGGCCGTACGGGGTAGGAAGTTGCCCCGCCCCTACGTCCAACGACTCAAAAACTGCGTGAAGGCCTCCTTGTACTGGTCACTCACGGGCAGCGTCTGGTCCTCAATCTGCACCGAGTTGCGCGTCACGGCCCGGATTTTATCCAGGGCTACAATGGTAGAGCGGTGAATGCGCATGAAGCGCCGGGCGGGCAGCTTTTCTTCCAGCACCTTCAGGCTGGTGAGCGAGAGCAGGGGCCGCGCGTCACCCGTGAGATGCACCTTCACATAGTCCTTCAGTCCTTCTATATAGAGTATGTCCTGGAAGGCCACGCGCACCAATTGATATTCAATTTTCAGAAAGAGGTACTCTTCCTCGGGCTCGGGTGGGGCGGCGGGTAGGGCAGTTGGCTGCGCAAGCGTAGCATAGGCGTGGGCCTTGGTGGCCGCCCGCAAAAACTCCTCGTAGTTGAACGGCTTTACGAGGTAGTCCAGCGCATCGACGCGGTAGCCATCCAGGGCAAACTGGTTGTAGGCGGTAGTGAAAATGATGCGCGGCCCCGTGCCCGGCCGGCCCCGGTCGAGCACCCGTGCCAGCTCTAGGCCGCTGAGGTCGGGCATTTGGATGTCCAGGAAAATCAGGTCGATGTCGGGTAGCTGGTGCAGGCCCTGCAAGGCTTCCACGGCGCTGCTGTAGCGGCCTACCAGCTCTAGGAAAGGCGTTTGCTCCACAAACGCGCACACCAGCCCCAGGGCCAGCGGCTCATCATCAACGGCAATGCAACGGAGGGTTTTCAAGTAAAAAGTAAGAAGTAAGAATTAGAAATTGGTCTTTCAGTGCTCATTCAGCGTCCGCGGATGCCAAATGGGGCTTGACGGCTTGTACGCTAGGCACCACTTCCAAGCTAAGCAATACCCGAAACTCGTGGCCGGCCGTGGCTTCTTCTACGCTGAGCTGGTAGCGCTGGGGGTAGAGCAAATCGAGGCGACGGCGGGTGTTGGTGAGGCCAATGCCGCTGCCTACCTCCTCTACGGCGGGGCGCTTGTCGGGGAACACGGTGTTGCGCACCTCCAGCGTGAGCGTGCCGTTGTGCTGGTGCAGGCCAATGTAGATCTGGCTGGGTAGGGTGGCACTCACGCCGTGCTTAAAGGCATTCTCCACAAACGGCAGCAGCAGCATGGGGGCAATGGGTACGTCGCGCAGCAGGGGGGTAGGGCGCTCGAAGGTGACGGTCACTTTATCCGTCAGGCGCAGTTGCATCAGCGAAATATAGTCCTGCACGAAGGATACCTCCTGGCTAAGCAGGGTAGTGCTAGACTGGGTTTCGTAGAGCACGTAGCGCATCATGCGCGAAAGCGTGTGAATGGCCTGCCGGGCCAGCTCACCGTTCACCACCGTGAGGGCGTAGATGTTGTTAAGCGTATTAAAAAAGAAGTGCGGGTTGATCTGCGCTTTCAGAAACGACAGCTCGGCGGTGGTTTGCTGCTGCTCCAACTCGCGCCGGATTTGCGCGTCGTTTTGCCACTTGCGCACCACTGCCACGCTTGTACTGATGCCCAGCACCAGCATCGAAATCAGTAGCGTGCCCATATCGAACCACCCCGCCGACGACCGGCGCCGCGACGGGCTGCCATCTGGGTGAAACGCTTTATGCATCAGCTCGGGCAGATGCAGCAGGTTTTCGATAAGTGAGTTGAGCGCCAGCACCGCCACCAACGAAGCAGCCAGCACCGCAATAAACCAGCCCGTGTGCCCCCGAAATAACAAGCGCGGCACCGCCACCTGCGCATTAAAATAAAACAGGGCTACCCACAGCAGGAGCAGCAAAGACTGGCGCACCCAAAACTGCGGGGGCAGCTGCACACTCCAGGTAAGCGGCTGGGCAAGCAGCAGGGCCGAGCCAAACATCACCCACAAAAGCGGGCGCGAAAAGCGTTGTGCGAAGTGCCGAAAGGTGAAAGAAGTCATAAGGAAAGGAGCATCAGGCTACCAAACATACCGTGCCCTGGGTACCCCAAGTGCTTGCCTCGCCGGTTCCGCAGATTTCACCGACCGATGCAGGGTATTTTATCTGCCAATAGGTCCCTGAATCACCAGTGCAACATCAATCGGTACAAACGCCCCAACTCATCGGCGTTTGCGGCGAGGCAATCTATTTGTTTTAGTTGGAAGCAACCCATCTTGTTGTTTTGGGTACTCTGTCGTGAGTCCAAAAAAGTAAAACCAGTATCGGTAGCTGGCTTTGCACGACTTACGTACACGCCCCTGACTTCTCTTTTTATTATAACTACTTCATGAAAAAGCCTTTATCCTTTGTGAGTTTGTTGCTGTGCGGCCACGTGGCGCTGGCACAAACAACGCCCGCGGGTCTTACCCTCGTGGGCGGTTCCCGGCCGATGGGCGCAGCCCCGGCAGGAGCCACAAAGGCCGCTGCCGCCGATGCCCGCATCACGGGTACCGTCGTGGATGCTGGTACCAAAAAGCCGGTACCGTTTGCCACAGTTGCTCTTATTGACACCTCCACCGGTAAGCCTATTGATGGCGCGGCCTGCGACGACGCGGGTAAGTTTACCATCAGCGGCGTGGCCGCTGGCAGCTACCAGCTTCAGTTCAGCTTCATTGGCTACAAGACGGTAGAGAAACCCATTACGGTAGGCAACGGCAATCTGAACGTGGGCACCGTATCGCTGGTTTCGGCTACCCAGCAGCTGGCCGAGGTGCGCGTGGAGGGTCAACGCTCTCTGATTGAAGAGAAGGTAGACCGCACCGTATACAACGCCGAGCAGGACCAGACCACCCGCGGCGGCGACGCCACCGACGTACTCAAGCGCGTGCCCCTGCTCACGGTAGACCTCGACGGCAACGTGAGCCTGCGCGGCAACCAAAACGTGCGCGTGCTCATCAACAACAAGCCTTCTACCATCACGGCCAGCAGCATTTCCGACGCGCTGAAGCAGATTCCGGCCGACGAGATTAAGTCGGTGGAAGTGATTACCTCACCCTCGGCCAAGTACGACGCCGAAGGCTCGGGCGGTATCATCAACATCGTTACCAAGAAAAACAACCTGCAAGGCAAAACCCTCAGCGTTGATACCAGCGTGGGCAACCGCTCCTCCAACCTGGGCCTGAACGGGGGCTACCGGGTAGGGCGCATGGGCTTCTCGCTGGGTGGCTGGGGCCGCACCAGCTACAACACGCCCGGCTCGTTCTCCAACGATCAGCAGACGTTTAATGAGTCCGGCGCGCTGGCTTCTACTACCCGCCAGCAGGCTGATACGCGTTCTAACAACACCTTCGGGCGCTATACGCTGGGTTGGGATTTCGACATTAACAAGTACAACTCCCTGGCAGCCTCTGTGCGCTACGGGCTGCGCAGTGGCGTCGACTACCAGGACGACCTGCTCACGCGCTCCGAGTTCTACGGCGAATCGGGTGCCATCCTGCGCCGTACCGGCGACACGCGCAACGTACGCACCAACGACAAGTCGAACAACGTGGACCTGAGCCTGGGCTACACCCACACCACCGACAAGCCCCAGCAGGAATTTAGCTTCCTGGGCGTATACAGCCGCAACAACCGCAACAACGACTTCACCAACACCATTACCGATATAATCAATACAACTTCCGGCGCTAGCACTACGCCGTATCGCCTCAAAAACCTGAACGAGAACTACAACGAGGAACTGACCGTGCAGGCCGACTACCAGACGCCCATCGGCGACAAGCAGCTGGTAGAGTTTGGGGTGAAGGACATTATGCGCAAGGTGAACAGCGACTACACCTACCTGCGCGCCGAGGGCTTGTCGGAAGGTGCGTTTGTGCCGCTCGAAAACGCGGGCCTTAATAACGTATTCGACTACAAGCAGAACGTGGCTGCCGCCTACGCCGCCTACACGCTTAGCTTCCTGAAGCAGTACACCTTGAAGGCCGGTGCCCGCTACGAGTACACGACCATTGATGCCACGTTTGCCAACGAGGCTACCGATACCACCAACATTCCGTCGTACGGGGTGCTGGTGCCCAGCGTAAACCTTTCGCGCAAGCTGGCCAACGGCAACGTGATTAAGGCCGCCTACAACCGCCGGATTCAGCGCCCTTCGCTGCGCTACCTGAACCCCAACGTGCAGGCTTCCAACACGCGTAGCCCTTCACAGGGTAATCCAACACTGGATCCAGAGTACACCAACAACTACGAGTTGGGCTACAGCACTTTCATCAAAAATATTCTGCTGAATATGTCGGTGTTTGCGCGTAATACCACGGGCTCTATTCAGGCAGTGCGCCGGCCGGCCACGCAGCAGGAAATTGAGTCGTACAATTTGTCGCCGGGTGCCATCTTCACCACCTACGACAACATCGGGCAGGAAAACGCTTACGGCGGTAGCCTGTTTGTGAATGCCAAGATTGGCAACAAATTCACGCTGAACGGTGGCCCCGATTTCTACTACGCCGTGCTGCGCAACAACGTGGATGACCGCATCTATAACGCCAGTAATGAAGGCTTTGTGATTAGCGGCCGCTTATTTGGTACCTACAATCTCAACGACAATTGGAGCTTGCAGGCCTTCGGCTTTGCCCGCGGCCGCCAGGTGCAGCTGCAAGGCTACCAGAGCGGGTTTGGGGTATACAGCCTCAGCATCCGCCGCGAGTTTGCAGAGAAGCGCGGCAGCATTGGCCTGGGCGCCGAAAACTTCTTCTCGCCCAAAATCCCGATTCGTACCGAATTCACCTCGCCGCTGCTGGTGCAAAACAGCGAAAACATCCCGAACCGCCTGAATTTCAAAGTAAACTTCAGCTACCGGATTGGCAAGCTGAGCGTGGCCGACGCGCAGCCTCGCCGCCGCCGTCGCTCCGTCAACAACGACGACCTGAAAGAGGGTGGCGAAGGCGCCGACCCAAGCACCACGCCAGCTCCGCAGCCAGCGGGCGGTGGTGGCCGCGGCCAGCGCTAATAGCCAGCACACGAAAAGCAGCAGATCTGGCGTACCTACTCTCCCTTTTCTGCGTAAGAAAGCTCCGCTCACCAGCTTCGGTGAGCGGAGCTTTTGTTTATGTCGACTACTACCACCCCCCGCCCCAAAACCAAGAAGAAGCGCCTCGACCCATTGGAAGAAGCGCACTTGCTCTACAAAGACCCCGCTCGCCAAGCCGAGCTGGCCGGCCTGCGCTACGCCACCGACGACAAACCGGGCATTACGCGCAAGGCCACTCGCGCCGGAAACTTCACCTATACCTCCGCCAAAGGCGAGAAAATAACCGATCAGAAGGTGCTGGACCGCATCCACGGCTATGTGATACCGCCGGCCTGGACGGACGTCTGGATTTCGCCTTCGGCGAATGCCCACTTGCAGGTAACTGGGCGCGATGCCAAGGGCCGCAAGCAGTACCGCTACCACCCGGCCTGGGACCAGGCGCGCAGCCTCACCAAATTCAGCCGGTTACGTGCTTTTGGCGAGCAACTGCCCGCCCTGCGCCAGCGCTTGCGCAAAGACCTGGGCCGCCCCAAGCTGGACAAGCAGAAGGTGATTGCGCTGGTGTTGCTGCTGATGGATCAGTCCTTCATTCGGGTAGGGAACCGGGAGTATGCCAAGAAAAACAAGAGCTACGGCCTGACTACCCTGCGCGACAAGCACGTGAAAATTGAAGGCGACGACGTACGCTTCAGCTTTGTGGGCAAAAAAGGCGTACCCCACGACGTGACCTTACACGACCGGAAGCTGGCCCGCCTGGTGCGCAAGTGCAAGGATATACCCGGCCAGCACTTGTTTCAGTATTATGATGCCACCGGCCACCGCGCCGAGCTGGAATCGGGCGACGTGAACGACTACCTGCACGAGGTAACGGGCATGGCCTTGTCGGCCAAAGACTTTCGCACCTGGGGCGGCACCGTAAAAATGGTGACGTGTCTGGAAGCCATTCTGGAAGAAGAGCCCGACCTGCCGAAAGACAAAGTACTGAAGCGTGCCGTGAAGGACGTAGCCGCCGGCCTGGGTAACACGCCCACGGTGTGCTCCAAATACTACATTCACCCCCAAGTAGTCGACTTATTCAAGTCCGATAAGCTCATCGACTACCTCCGCCGCCACGACGTAGACCCCACCGAAAATGACCTGCTTTCCCCTACTGAGCACATGGTGCTGGATATGCTAGCGGAAGTGAAATAGTGAGTGGTGAATTTGTGAAGTGGTGCATGCAAAAGCGGCTGTCATCCTGAGCAGCACGAAGGACCTTCTCACACAAGAACGATAATCGTGTTAACGACTCGTTCAACTGGCATAAGGTCCTTCGCGCTGCTCAGGATGACAGCCGCTTTTGCATGCACCACTTCACAAATTCACCACTCACTATTTCACTTCCGCTAGCATATCCAGCACCATGTGCTCAGTAGGGGAAAGCAGGTCATTTTCGGTGGGGTCTACGTCGTGGCGGCGGAGGTAGTCGATGAGCTTATCGGACTTGAATAAGTCGACTACTTGGGGGTGAATGTAGTATTTGGAGCACACCGTGGGCGTGTTACCCAGGCCGGCGGCTACGTCCTTCACGGCACGCTTCAGTACTTTGTCTTTCGGCAGGTCGGGCTCTTCTTCCAGAATGGCTTCCAGACACGTCACCATTTTTACGGTGCCGCCCCAGGTGCGAAAGTCTTTGGCCGACAAGGCCATGCCCGTTACCTCGTGCAGGTAGTCGTTCACGTCGCCCGATTCCAGCTCGGCGCGGTGGCCGGTGGCATCATAATACTGAAACAAGTGCTGGCCGGGTATATCCTTGCACTTGCGCACCAGGCGGGCCAGCTTCCGGTCGTGTAAGGTCACGTCGTGGGGTACGCCTTTTTTGCCCACAAAGCTGAAGCGTACGTCGTCGCCTTCAATTTTCACGTGCTTGTCGCGCAGGGTAGTCAGGCCGTAGCTCTTGTTTTTCTTGGCATACTCCCGGTTCCCTACCCGAATGAAGGACTGATCCATCAGCAGCAACACCAGCGCAATCACCTTCTGCTTGTCCAGCTTGGGGCGGCCCAGGTCTTTGCGCAAGCGCTGGCGCAGGGCGGGCAGTTGCTCGCCAAAAGCACGTAACCGGCTGAATTTGGTGAGGCTGCGCGCCTGGTCCCAGGCCGGGTGGTAGCGGTACTGCTTGCGGCCCTTGGCATCGCGCCCAGTTACCTGCAAGTGGGCATTCGCCGAAGGCGAAATCCAGACGTCCGTCCAGGCCGGCGGTATCACATAGCCGTGGATGCGGTCCAGCACCTTCTGATCGGTTATTTTCTCGCCTTTGGCGGAGGTATAGGTGAAGTTTCCGGCGCGAGTGGCCTTGCGCGTAATGCCCGGTTTGTCGTCGGTGGCGTAGCGCAGGCCGGCCAGCTCGGCTTGGCGAGCGGGGTCTTTGTAGAGCAAGTGCGCTTCTTCCAATGGGTCGAGGCGCTTCTTCTTGGTTTTGGGGCGGGGGGTGGTAGTAGTCGACATAAACAAAAGCTCCGCTCACCGAAGCTGGTGAGCGGAGCTTTCTTACGCAGAAAAGGGAGAGTAGGTACGCCAGATCTGCTGCTTTTCGTGTGCTGGCTATTAGCGCTGGCCGCGGCCACCACCGCCCGCTGGCTGCGGAGCTGGCGTGGTGCTTGGGTCGGCGCCTTCGCCACCCTCTTTCAGGTCGTCGTTGTTGACGGAGCGACGGCGGCGGCGAGGCTGCGCGTCGGCCACGCTCAGCTTGCCAATCCGGTAGCTGAAGTTTACTTTGAAATTCAGGCGGTTCGGGATGTTTTCGCTGTTTTGCACCAGCAGCGGCGAGGTGAATTCGGTACGAATCGGGATTTTGGGCGAGAAGAAGTTTTCGGCGCCCAGGCCAATGCTGCCGCGCTTCTCTGCAAACTCGCGGCGGATGCTGAGGCTGTATACCCCAAACCCGCTCTGGTAGCCTTGCAGCTGCACCTGGCGGCCGCGGGCAAAGCCGAAGGCCTGCAAGCTCCAATTGTCGTTGAGATTGTAGGTACCAAATAAGCGGCCGCTAATCACAAAGCCTTCATTACTGGCGTTATAGATGCGGTCATCCACGTTGTTGCGCAGCACGGCGTAGTAGAAATCGGGGCCACCGTTCAGCGTGAATTTGTTGCCAATCTTGGCATTCACAAACAGGCTACCGCCGTAAGCGTTTTCCTGCCCGATGTTGTCGTAGGTGGTGAAGATGGCACCCGGCGACAAATTGTACGACTCAATTTCCTGCTGCGTGGCCGGCCGGCGCACTGCCTGAATAGAGCCCGTGGTATTACGCGCAAACACCGACATATTCAGCAGAATATTTTTGATGAAAGTGCTGTAGCCCAACTCGTAGTTGTTGGTGTACTCTGGATCCAGTGTTGGATTACCCTGTGAAGGGCTACGCGTGTTGGAAGCCTGCACGTTGGGGTTCAGGTAGCGCAGCGAAGGGCGCTGAATCCGGCGGTTGTAGGCGGCCTTAATCACGTTGCCGTTGGCCAGCTTGCGCGAAAGGTTTACGCTGGGCACCAGCACCCCGTACGACGGAATGTTGGTGGTATCGGTAGCCTCGTTGGCAAACGTGGCATCAATGGTCGTGTACTCGTAGCGGGCACCGGCCTTCAAGGTGTACTGCTTCAGGAAGCTAAGCGTGTAGGCGGCGTAGGCGGCAGCCACGTTCTGCTTGTAGTCGAATACGTTATTAAGGCCCGCGTTTTCGAGCGGCACAAACGCACCTTCCGACAAGCCCTCGGCGCGCAGGTAGGTGTAGTCGCTGTTCACCTTGCGCATAATGTCCTTCACCCCAAACTCTACCAGCTGCTTGTCGCCGATGGGCGTCTGGTAGTCGGCCTGCACGGTCAGTTCCTCGTTGTAGTTCTCGTTCAGGTTTTTGAGGCGATACGGCGTAGTGCTAGCGCCGGAAGTTGTATTGATTATATCGGTAATGGTGTTGGTGAAGTCGTTGTTGCGGTTGTTGCGGCTGTATACGCCCAGGAAGCTAAATTCCTGCTGGGGCTTGTCGGTGGTGTGGGTGTAGCCCAGGCTCAGGTCCACGTTGTTCGACTTGTCGTTGGTGCGTACGTTGCGCGTGTCGCCGGTACGGCGCAGGATGGCACCCGATTCGCCGTAGAACTCGGAGCGCGTGAGCAGGTCGTCCTGGTAGTCGACGCCACTGCGCAGCCCGTAGCGCACAGAGGCTGCCAGGGAGTTGTACTTGTTAATGTCGAAATCCCAACCCAGCGTATAGCGCCCGAAGGTGTTGTTAGAACGCGTATCAGCCTGCTGGCGGGTAGTAGAAGCCAGCGCGCCGGACTCATTAAACGTCTGCTGATCGTTGGAGAACGAGCCGGGCGTGTTGTAGCTGGTGCGGCCCCAGCCACCCAGCGAGAAGCCCATGCGCCCTACCCGGTAGCCCCCGTTCAGGCCCAGGTTGGAGGAGCGGTTGCCCACGCTGGTATCAACGCTGAGGGTTTTGCCTTGCAGGTTGTTTTTCTTGGTAACGATGTTGATGATACCGCCCGAGCCTTCGGCGTCGTACTTGGCCGAGGGTGAGGTAATCACTTCCACCGACTTAATCTCGTCGGCCGGAATCTGCTTCAGCGCGTCGGAAATGCTGCTGGCCGTGATGGTAGAAGGCTTGTTGTTGATGAGCACGCGCACGTTTTGGTTGCCGCGCAGGCTCACGTTGCCGTCGAGGTCTACCGTGAGCAGGGGCACGCGCTTGAGTACGTCGGTGGCGTCGCCGCCGCGGGTGGTCTGGTCCTGCTCGGCGTTGTATACGGTGCGGTCTACCTTCTCTTCAATCAGAGAGCGTTGACCCTCCACGCGCACCTCGGCCAGCTGCTGGGTAGCCGAAACCAGCGATACGGTGCCCACGTTCAGATTGCCGTTGCCTACCGTAATGGGTTTCTCTACCGTCTTGTAGCCAATGAAGCTGAACTGAAGCTGGTAGCTGCCAGCGGCCACGCCGCTGATGGTAAACTTACCCGCGTCGTCGCAGGCCGCGCCATCAATAGGCTTACCGGTGGAGGTGTCAATAAGAGCAACTGTGGCAAACGGTACCGGCTTTTTGGTACCAGCATCCACGACGGTACCCGTGATGCGGGCATCGGCGGCAGCGGCCTTTGTGGCTCCTGCCGGGGCTGCGCCCATCGGCCGGGAACCGCCCACGAGGGTAAGACCCGCGGGCGTTGTTTGTGCCAGCGCCACGTGGCCGCACAGCAACAAACTCACAAAGGATAAAGGCTTTTTCATGAAGTAGTTATAATAAAAAGAGAAGTCAGGGGCGTGTACGTAAGTCGTGCAAAGCCAGCTACCGATACTGGTTTTACTTTTTTGGACTCACGACAGAGTACCCAAAACAACAAGATGGGTTGCTTCCAACTAAAACAAATAGATTGCCTCGCCGCAAACGCCGATGAGTTGGGGCGTTTGTACCGATTGATGTTGCACTGGTGATTCAGGGACCTATTGGCAGATAAAATACCCTGCATCGGTCGGTGAAATCTGCGGAACCGGCGAGGCAAGCACTTGGGGTACCCAGGGCACGGTATGTTTGGTAGCCTGATGCTCCTTTCCTTATGACTTCTTTCACCTTTCGGCACTTCGCACAACGCTTTTCGCGCCCGCTTTTGTGGGTGATGTTTGGCTCGGCCCTGCTGCTTGCCCAGCCGCTTACCTGGAGTGTGCAGCTGCCCCCGCAGTTTTGGGTGCGCCAGTCTTTGCTGCTCCTGCTGTGGGTAGCCCTGTTTTATTTTAATGCGCAGGTGGCGGTGCCGCGCTTGTTATTTCGGGGGCACACGGGCTGGTTTATTGCGGTGCTGGCTGCTTCGTTGGTGGCGGTGCTGGCGCTCAACTCACTTATCGAAAACCTGCTGCATCTGCCCGAGCTGATGCATAAAGCGTTTCACCCAGATGGCAGCCCGTCGCGGCGCCGGTCGTCGGCGGGGTGGTTCGATATGGGCACGCTACTGATTTCGATGCTGGTGCTGGGCATCAGTACAAGCGTGGCAGTGGTGCGCAAGTGGCAAAACGACGCGCAAATCCGGCGCGAGTTGGAGCAGCAGCAAACCACCGCCGAGCTGTCGTTTCTGAAAGCGCAGATCAACCCGCACTTCTTTTTTAATACGCTTAACAACATCTACGCCCTCACGGTGGTGAACGGTGAGCTGGCCCGGCAGGCCATTCACACGCTTTCGCGCATGATGCGCTACGTGCTCTACGAAACCCAGTCTAGCACTACCCTGCTTAGCCAGGAGGTATCCTTCGTGCAGGACTATATTTCGCTGATGCAACTGCGCCTGACGGATAAAGTGACCGTCACCTTCGAGCGCCCTACCCCCCTGCTGCGCGACGTACCCATTGCCCCCATGCTGCTGCTGCCGTTTGTGGAGAATGCCTTTAAGCACGGCGTGAGTGCCACCCTACCCAGCCAGATCTACATTGGCCTGCACCAGCACAACGGCACGCTCACGCTGGAGGTGCGCAACACCGTGTTCCCCGACAAGCGCCCCGCCGTAGAGGAGGTAGGCAGCGGCATTGGCCTCACCAACACCCGCCGTCGCCTCGATTTGCTCTACCCCCAGCGCTACCAGCTCAGCGTAGAAGAAGCCACGGCCGGCCACGAGTTTCGGGTATTGCTTAGCTTGGAAGTGGTGCCTAGCGTACAAGCCGTCAAGCCCCATTTGGCATCCGCGGACGCTGAATGAGCACTGAAAGACCAATTTCTAATTCTTACTTCTTACTTTTTACTTGAAAACCCTCCGTTGCATTGCCGTTGATGATGAGCCGCTGGCCCTGGGGCTGGTGTGCGCGTTTGTGGAGCAAACGCCTTTCCTAGAGCTGGTAGGCCGCTACAGCAGCGCCGTGGAAGCCTTGCAGGGCCTGCACCAGCTACCCGACATCGACCTGATTTTCCTGGACATCCAAATGCCCGACCTCAGCGGCCTAGAGCTGGCACGGGTGCTCGACCGGGGCCGGCCGGGCACGGGGCCGCGCATCATTTTCACTACCGCCTACAACCAGTTTGCCCTGGATGGCTACCGCGTCGATGCGCTGGACTACCTCGTAAAGCCGTTCAACTACGAGGAGTTTTTGCGGGCGGCCACCAAGGCCCACGCCTATGCTACGCTTGCGCAGCCAACTGCCCTACCCGCCGCCCCACCCGAGCCCGAGGAAGAGTACCTCTTTCTGAAAATTGAATATCAATTGGTGCGCGTGGCCTTCCAGGACATACTCTATATAGAAGGACTGAAGGACTATGTGAAGGTGCATCTCACGGGTGACGCGCGGCCCCTGCTCTCGCTCACCAGCCTGAAGGTGCTGGAAGAAAAGCTGCCCGCCCGGCGCTTCATGCGCATTCACCGCTCTACCATTGTAGCCCTGGATAAAATCCGGGCCGTGACGCGCAACTCGGTGCAGATTGAGGACCAGACGCTGCCCGTGAGTGACCAGTACAAGGAGGCCTTCACGCAGTTTTTGAGTCGTTGGACGTAGGGGCGGGGCAACTTCCTACCCCGTACGGCCCGTAGGGTAGGAAGATTACTCGTTTTCTTTTCGCACCCTATGACTTCTCTCCGCGATAAAATCAGCGACCTAGCCGAGCGGGCCGACGACTTTTTGACACGCACTCGCCAGCGCCTGGGTATGCTGGCGCCGTTGCAGCTGCTTCCCTACCGCAGTTACGGCACCCCCAACCGCCTCTACGTGAAGGGCCGCCTACTCACCGACAAAGGCATCACCGAGCCCGACTCCAACGACTCGCGCCTCCACAACCTGCTGAACATGTACCGGCGCTTTGATAGCGACGAAATTCGCGGCGCGCAGGTTATCGTGCGGGCGGCCGATGGCGTTGAGCACCCGGTTCTGACGGACGATGAGGGCTACTTTACGGTGAACCTGGCCCCCGAGCGCCTGCCCGAGCCCATCGACTACCTCTGGTACCCGGTAGACACGCTGCTACAACAGGTGCCGGCGCCCTTCACGCTCCCCGATGGCCTTCGCGCCCAGGCCCATGTGCTCATCCCACCCGACGACGCCGAATACGGCATTATCTCCGATCTGGATGATACCGTCATTCAGACTTCTGCTACGCACTTGCTGCGTATGGCGCGCACAGTGTTGCTGCGCAATGCCCGCTCGCGCCTACCCTTCAAGGGGGTAGCCGAGTTCTATAGGCAGCTACAGCTAGGACGCAATGGCAAGCGCAATAATCCCTTCTTCTACGTCAGCAGCTCGCCCTGGAATTTGTACGATTTACTGGAAGATTTCTTGCACCTCAACGATATTCCGCCCGGCCCGCTCCTGCTGCGTGATATGGGCCTGAAACGCGCCGATAAGAAAGCTGAGTCGGCCCACCACGGCCACAAGCTCAAAGAAATCGACAACCTGCTGCTCACCTACCCCAAGCTGCCTTTCGTGCTTATCGGCGACTCGGGCCAGGAAGATGCCAACATCTACCGGGAGGTGGTGCGCCGCCACCCCGGCCGCGTGCTGGCCATCTACATCCGCGACGTGCAGCTTCCTAACCGTGCCCAATTAGTAGAAAAAGTATCCGACGACCTGCGCGACGAAAACGTGGAAATGCTGCTGGTGCAGGATACCGTGCAAGCCGC
Source organism: Hymenobacter profundi (assembly GCF_019334315.1). Classification (GTDB taxonomy): domain Bacteria; phylum Bacteroidota; class Bacteroidia; order Cytophagales; family Hymenobacteraceae; genus Hymenobacter; species Hymenobacter profundi. The sequence goes on along the minus strand of NZ_JAHWGL010000001.1, from coordinate 88,274 downwards.
CGAGCACGCCGCTGCCCATAACCTCATCTTCACCGAAGCCATTCCCGCCGTCGAAAGCGAAAAGCAAAAAGACGAAACAGCAGAGGAGTAGGTGGTGAAGTAGTGAGATGGTGAAGTGGTGAAGTAAAAAGCGTCTGTCATCCTGAGCGCAGCGAAGGACCTTATCACGGTAGAACGACAAGTGTAACAACGACTCGTTCAACTGGCAGAAGGTCCTTCGCAAGCTCAGGATGACACACGCTTTTTTAATTTACTATCCCACCACTTCACCACCTATTCATTATTCGTGTGGTCGGCTACAATCACCCACTGGCCTTTCACTTGTCGAAAAACCAATAAGAAGTGCCCGCCTATATCGCCGGCGGTGGGGCGGGTCAGGTGCCAGCGGCCTACCACGTGGGCAGCCTGAGGGCCATCAGGGGTGATGTGGAGGTCGGAAAAGGCGAGTTGGCCCATAGCGGCAGCATCGGGGTAGCCGCGACGGTAGTTGTCGAGGGTTTGCTGCCAGCCGTAGGTAGGACCCTTACGCCCCAAGAATACCAAAGAATCGGAGCGCCAGTAGCCCTCCATAAAGGCGGGTATGTCGCCGCGGTTCCAGGCGGCGGCTTGGGTGGTGAGCACCTGCCGGATGGGCCCCTGTACAGCGGCGGGCCGTGTGGTGGCACAGGCCGTTAGCAGGAGCATCATGCAGCCCCCGGATAAGTTCTTTGTCATTGGGTTTAGAAATGGACTACGGAAAATCCAGTCCGCCATGCTTTTGCGGTCGGAAAATAGTAGTACTATTATAGGCAAACTATTGAATCTACTTCATCTTTCCACTTCCAATCCCCTCATTCAATGGCAAAACCAAATCCCACCCCCCCTACCTCCCCCGAATCGAGGCGCAAATTTCTCCAACAAGGCGCCGTTGCGGCTGCTAGCTTCATGATTGTACCCCGCTTCGTACTGGGTGGCAAGGGCTACGTCGCCCCCAGCGACCGGCTGGTTGTAGCTGGTATCGGTGTAGGTGGCAAGGGCGAAAGCGACATCATGAACTTCTCGAAGAGCGGTAAGGCAGATATTGCCTACCTCTGCGACGTAGATGATCAGCGCGCTGCTAAAACGATTAAGTCGTTCCCAAAGGCCAAGTACTACAAGGATTGGCGCCAGATGCTCGACAAAGAGCACAAGCACATTGACGCCGTTTCGGTGTCTACCCCCGACCACAACCACGCCGCGCCGGCTATGGCGGCCATGCAGCTGGGCAAGCACGTGTATGTGCAGAAGCCGCTTACCCACGACATCTACGAGGCCCGCGCCCTCACCGAGGCAGCACGTAAGTACAAAGTAGTAACGCAGATGGGCAACCAGGGCGCTTCCAACGACGGTGCCCGCCTACTGCGCGAGTGGTACGACGCTGGCCTGCTCGGCGACGTGCATACCGTATACTGCTGGACCGACCGCCCCGTGTGGCCCCAGGGCATTGCCTGGCCCGACAAAGCCGCGCCCGTGCCCTCTACCCTCGACTGGGACCTGTGGCTGGGCACGGCGCCCAAAGAAAACTACATCGAGAAGCTGGTTCCCTTCAACTGGCGTGGTTGGTGGGAATACGGCACCGGCGCCCTCGGCGACATGGGTTGCCACCTGGTAGAAGCTCCGTTCCGGGTGCTGGACCTAGGTTATCCCAAGTCGGTAGCGGCCAGCGTGGGCAGCGTGTATGTGGATGAGTTCAAGCGTGGTTACTTCCCCAAGAGCTGCCCGCCTTCCAGCCACGTTATCCTCAAATTCCCGAAAACCGCCAAGACCAAAGGCGATATTACCCTGCACTGGATGGACGGTGGCATTCAGCCCGAGCGCCCCGCCGAGCTGGGCCCCAACGAGGTATTTGGCGACGGCGGCAACGGCATTCTGTTCATCGGCGACAAAGGCAAGATGATGGCCAGCACCTACGCCGAGAATCCGCGCCTGCTGCCTACCTCCCTCACGGCTACCACCAAGGTGCCCGAGAAGTTTGCCCGCGTACCCGGCGGCGCCAATGGCCACTACGCCCAGTGGGTGGAGGCTGCCATTGCCGGCCACGGCAAAAAAGAGGTTAGCTCGCCCTTCGACATTGCTGGTCCGCTCACCGAAACGCTACTGATTGCCAATCTGGCCGTGCGCGGCTACGACGTGCAAACGCCCAAAGCCGACGGCAAAGGCTCCAACTACCCCGGCCGCAACGTAGAGCTGATCTGGGATCCTAAGCAGTTGAAAGTAACCAACCTGGACGCTGTGAATCAGTTTGTGAAGCGCGACTACCGCCAGGGCTGGAAGCTGGGCGCATAATCTGTCATTCCGAGTGTAGCGAGGAATCTGAGTAAAACTATTGCTTGTAATAAAAAGATGCCGTTTTTCTGCGGGCTGGAGCACAAGTAGCAAGTTTACTCAGATTCCTCGCTACACTCGGAATGACAAACAAAAAAGCCGGACCTATGGTCCGGCTTTTTTGTTTGTCTACTTTTCCATCAACTCCTTCACATAGACCGACCCGCGCAGCGCCCGCATCCGGCGCACCACGCGCTGCTGCTTGGCGCGGGCCTGGGGGCCGGGGTTGCTGGCCCGGAAGCGTAGCGGATTGGGTAGCACGCCGGCCAGCAGCGCGGCCTCGGCCTGCGTGAGCTTGCTGGCCGATTTGTGGAAATACTGCTGCGAGGCGGCTTCCACCCCAAACATACAGTCGCCCATCTCGGCCACGCTCATGTACATTTCCATGATGCGTCGCTTGTTCCATAGCACCTCAATCAGCACCGTAAAGTAGGCCTCGGCGGCTTTGCGCACGTAGCTGCGGCCATGCCACAGAAATACGTTTTTGGCCACTTGCTGCGAGATGGTGCTACCCCCTACCAGCTTACTGCCTCCCTCCCAGTTGTGCTTGGCAGCCTGCCACAGCGCGCCGCCATCGAAGCCGTGATGCACCAGGAAGCGCTGGTCCTCGGCGGCTACCAGGGCTAGCGGCACGTTGGGCGATACTTCGTCCAACGAACAGAACGTGTAGCGAATCTGCCGGTCGCCCTCGGGGCGGATGCCGTAGTAGCCGCGGCCGATAGGCGGGTGCGCGCGGCGCTCCAGCATAATCCAGGTGGCGGGCGGTGCCACCCAGCGGTACACCAGCACCCAGGCCACCGAAGCCAGAAACAAAGCCGCCGCTACTTGCAGCACGATGCGCCCTGTGCGGCGCGCTAGTTGTGTATAATCCGCCACTACCGACGAGAATTCCGTTTAATGCCTACCAGCGTCCACCGGACACCAGCGCAAAAGTAGGCGATTTGCGTTGCCGATGGCCGCTGTTTTCAATTTTCCGGTACCTTTCGGTTCTTATCTTCCTTGCTTGTATGGCACGTCTGTTGGCCTTGTTTCCGTTGAATTTGATAGTTTTTCCGGGGGAAAAGCTGAATCTACACATCTTTGAGCCCCGCTACCGGCAACTGGTGCGCGACTGCATCGAGGAGGGCATTACCTTCGGTATTCCGCCCTACTTAAATAACAGCGTGGGCCAACTAGGCACCGAAGTGAAATTGCTGGAAGTGGAGAAGGTGTATCCCTCCGGCGAGATGGACATTCGGACGCAGGGCGTGGGCGTGTTCCGCATTCGGGAGTTCTATCGTCAGGCCCCCAACAAGTTATATGCCGCTGGCAAGATAGAGGATATTCAAGACGATGCCGTGGGCGACCCCGTGCTGCAAGAGCGTATCTCGGAGCAGGTACGCCGTCTCTACGACATCCTGGGCCTGCGCAAGCTCCTGCTCGACCTCCCAACCGACTACCGTATTTTCGATGTAGCCCATCATTTGGGCATGAGCCAGACACAGGAATACCAGCTACTGGCCGCCACCAGCGAGCTGGAACGCCAAGAACTCGTGCGCGAACACCTCGACCAAACCCTACCCGTACTCATGGAAACTGAGCGCCTGAAGGACCGCGCCCGGCTGAACGGTCATTTCAAAAACCTTACGCCGCCCAACTTCTAATCACAGATGGTGCAGGTTAGCTGGATTTCGCGGCTTCTTCGCAACTTCGATTTCAAGTACCTGATTTCGAAATGCCCGCGCGGTTCGCTTCATCATTGAAAACGAAGTGAAAGCCGCATCAGAAAAACAAGTCAGATAAGAACCTTCATGGCTCCTCCTCTCCCTTTATACCTTTATAAGAGATGGGGTGGAGGGGTGAGGTGAACCAGCCGCGTAGTACTACCGTGCCCTGGAACGCAAAATGTTACGCTTCCACTCCGTACTTGGTGGCGCTGTTTTGCGTACCCGTAGTATGTCCTTCACTTTCATTCTGGTGTATGCGCTGGTTGGCCTGGCTGGCGCAACTGCCCTGTGGCTGCTGTATCGCTATGGGCAGGAACGCCGCTACCGGCGTCAGCCCTACGTATCTTCTACTGCCCGTGCGGGAGCGGCTGCCCCTACCCCATCTGAAACGCCGGCCTACAGTATCGCGCTGGTAGGCGACCTGGGCGCCGTAGCCACCAACGGCCGCGACCCAGTGATTAACCTACTGCAAGACTGGCAGCAACAAACGGGCGAAGCAGGAGCAGTAGTTATTCTGGGCGATAATATCTACCCTACCGGTCTGCCGGCCCCTACCCACCCCGGCCGCGCCGATGCCGAGCACCGCCTCAACGCCCAGTTGGACGCCCTGCGGCCGTTTGCAGGACGCGTGATATTCCTCAGCGGCAACCACGATTGGAACAAAGGTCGCCGCGACGGCTACGAATATCTGCTGCGCCAGGAGGCTTATGTGCGCGACAACTTACCTACAGCGCACTATCTACCCGCTCGCGGCTGCCCCGGCCCCGCTACCCTGCAACTTCCTGGCAATGTGTTGTTGGTAGTGTTGAATACCCAATGGTGGGTGCAACATGGCACGCGCCCCTTGGGTGATGCCTACGGATGCACAGCCACTACCAGCCGGGAGCCGTTTGAGCAGTTGCGCCAAGTGCTGGCCGCCAACCAGCACCAGCGCATTGTGGTAGCCGGGCATCACCCGCTGTATTCTAATGCCATGCACGGCGGCCAGTTCACCACCAAGCAGCACGTGTTTCCGCTACTGGCGGTCCACAAAAAGGCATATGTGCCCCTACCCGTGGTGGGGTCATTGTTTCCGGCGTACCGGCGGGTGGTAGGCGCGGCCGAGGACATGGCCCACCCGCGCTACCGCGCCATGCGGCGGCGCTTGCTCCGGGTGCTGCGCGATTTTCCCAACGTCATCTACGCCGCCGGCCACGACCACAACCTGCAATATTTCCAGCGGCGCGGGGGGCACTATCTGGTGAGTGGCTCGGGTAGCAAAACGGCTTTCGTGCAGAAGGGAGGCAAAGCTACCTTCACGCACGAGCACAAAGGCTTCTTCGTGATAGAGTTTTATGCCAACGGCGAAGCCTGGCTCCGCACCTTGGAGCCAGGCAACCAGACGGGTGCAGTGCGCGCCACCGAGCCCTTCCGAAGCCGCCTGTATACTGCCGCCGCTCCGAGCGAAGCCATAGCGCCTACCCCTGCCGCGGCGTCAGCACGCGCAGGCTCTGTGGGCTGATTTCAACGGTGATAGGCAGTTCCAATTCTAGAGGCTCACCATCTACCTGCACCAGGGCCTTTTCATGCCCTGGCACACGAATAGTAGCCCGCCGACACGATAGACGCCGGGTGTAATCCGAGGTGTCGAATGCCTGCGTGTATAGGCGGTAGAGTAAGCCCGGCGCAGCCTCGGCCGGAAAGGGTGCCACCAAACAGATTTCAAACTTTCCGTCATCTAACCGGCTATTAGGGTTGATAACGACATTGCTACCGAAGGTGTTGGCGTTGGCAATGGTCAGCATAAACGCTTCCGTCTCTACCTCTTCCTCATCGGTTTCGATGCGGTAGCGCAATGGCTCGTATTCCCCATACTCAGCCAGCGCGATACGCACGTAGGCGCCCGGCCCGCGCGTATCGCCCTCGCAGAACTTTTTCACTACTAAAGCATTGAAACCCAGGTCGGCTAGGTGGGCGGAGAATTGGCCATTGACACGCACTGTGTCAATGGCCTGCACTTCGTGGTCCCAGATCAGCTCCAGCGCTTCATCCGTGTCCTGCGGAATACGCAAGTCTTTGGAGAGGCCATTGCCTGATCCCATGGGTAGGATACCCAATATGGAGTCCGTAGTCAGCAAAGCTTCAGCCACCAGTTTCACAGTACCATCACCGCCCACGGCAAACACGGCGTCGTAGCGCTGCCTAGCCAGGTGCTGGGTCAGCTTTTGCAGGTCATCCTCGCCAGTCGTGTGCCAGAACGCGGCCGTGCGGCCGTGCTCGGTACAGGTTTGCTGCAAGGTAGTTTCCAATTTATCCTTGTCAATATCACCGGAAACGGGATTCAGCACAAACAGCAAGTGGCGCAGTTGCTCAGCCATGACAGGGGCTATTGCTTCAGATTGGAGGGTACGCCCTGGGGAAACTCGGCGGCAATTTCTTCCTGCAAGTGCCCAATGCGGTTGCTGGGGTTGGGGTGCGTGCTCAGGAACTCGGGTGGGTTGCTGCCCCCGGCTTTCTGGTCCAGAATCTCCATCACCTTGATCATAGAGCGAGGGTCGTACCCGGCCTGGGGTGTGAAATCGACGGCCAGCTTATCGGCTTCCAATTCATCGTCGCGGCCGTAACGCAGGGTTAGGAGTTTGGAAATAGCAGCGGCTACGGCTCCACCTGCGGCCGTGGCCGGACGGTCGGGGTCGTATGCAGCAATGGCGGCGGCCCCGCTCAGGCCTTGTGTGAGCTTGGACTTCGCTACCTGCTCGGCCGAGTGCCGGCCTACCACGTGCCCTACCTCGTGGGCCAGCACGCCGGCCAGCTCCCCTTCGGAAGTCAGGCTGCGCAACAGACCTTCGGTGATAAACACCTGCCCGCCGGGCAGCGCAAAGGCATTAATGGTTTTCGGATCGGCCAGCAAGTGAAACTGAAACTTGTAGGGCGTCTGGCCGGCCTTGGTGCTACTGATAATCTTTTCTCCTACGCGCTCCACTACGGCCCGCGCCTGCGCATCCTGCGATAGGCCGCCGTACTGTTGGGCCATTTGGGGCGCGGCTTGCAGGCCCAGGGCAATTTCCTCGTCGGTGGTCATGGCCACGTGCTGCGTTTCGCCGGTCACCTCGTTGGTGGTGGAGTTGCAGTAATAGGTGATGAATGCGGATAGGGCCAGCACAGCGGCGACCACATAGCGCAGAAGTCCTCTCATGGTGTAGGGCAGTAAAAAGGGAGTGAGTAGGCCGATTGGTAGGCCTTGTTGGGCTTACTAACGACGGCCGGCACGCAGGGTTGCTTTCGGCTATATAGCCAAATTCTGTTTGTTCACGTATCAGGTCAAAATAGACTCTCCCGTCTTCCTATTCTCCCATTTTAACTCTCCCTTCTCATGAATCAGAAACGCACGTTCGGCACTATCCTCACGGTTCTAGGCATCGTTGGTATCATCATTGGCGCCATGGGCTTTCTTGGCGTCGGCGGCATCGGTTTAGGCAAGATGAACTCTTTTGTTCCCTTCCTGGTGGGCCTGATTTTCTTTTTTGCCGGCATCAACCTGGTAAAAACAACCAGCGACCGGGCCTAACTGCTTCCACCCCAATAAGCAACAACGCCCCGCGGCCAATTGGCCGCGGGGCGTTGTTGCTTATCAGCATAATTATAACGCTATTGTCCGGCTACTACCCTACCCGTAGTGCCGGCAAAGGCCAGCACGGCGGGCTCCAGGTTCAGCCAGTTGGAGGCGTAGCTGGCCTGAGCAGGCCCGTGTGCATACACCACGGAGCCGTTTTTGATGGCCCGAATAATGTCCGACGACTCGCCCACGGGTAGAGCGGGGCAGCCCTGGCTGCGACCCAACCGGCCATGTTGCCGGACAAAGTCTTCGCTCACGTAGCTGGCACCGTGCACTACCACGGCCCGGTCGTAGGCGTTGGTATTGTAATTCGTATCAAGTCCGTGCAGCTTCAGCGACAGGCCGTGCTTTCCCTGGTAGGTGCGCCCGGTGCGGTAGAAACCCAGGCTGCTCATTTCGGAGCCTTCGCGGTTGGAGAAAGTTTGGGCGAACTCCTCGCCAGTATTTTTGCCGTGCGCTACCAGGGTGCGGAACAGCAGGCGCTGCTTTTCCAGATCAATCACCCAAAACCGCTGCGCCTTGCTCGACTGACTGAAATCGATAACCGTGAGCACGTGCTGGTCGGGTGCTATTTTGCCTTGCTGTCGCAGGTTGTAGAATCCAATCAGCGCCTCGCGGAACACCAAGACGGGTAGGCCAGAAGTCACCAAACCACTCTGGGCGTAGCTTTGCAAAATATGTTGCTCGAAGGCAGCTGTGGCCAGGGCGCGGGAAGATGGCGCCTCTACGACCACCGCAGTAGGGGCCGGCGCGGCCGCTACGGGCGCGCTGTTGGTGGGCAGAAACGAGAGAGCGGACAAGAGCAGGCTAGCGCTAACAGTCGGCAGGTAGGACATAGGCTGTGAGTAGTCGAGATGAACAGATATCGGTACGCGGAGAGCTATTCCATAGAACTGGCTTGCCAAATTTAACAGAAATAGCGGAACTACACCCAGCCTACCCCCGTAGCAGGCCGATTAAATCTGCGTTACTTTGCGTTCTGCCGAGCTACTCACCCTGCTCTTTCTGCCTAAATTTCTATTGCGTTTTCTATGCTCCCTACCCTTCGCCGCCTGTTTGCCTTTGCTGTTTGCCTGGTGCTGCTGAGTGCGTGCGGGCACGATTTGCGCGCTATTCCGGGCTTCGATGCGGCGGCGTGGCGGCAGGATGCTTATGCCTGTCGTAACCAGCGTGCTGCCCTACTCCCCGCCCTGCTCCAGCACCGCGACCTGCTCTACGATACCCGCACCGACGCCATCGACGCCCTGCTGGGCCACCCCGACGAAAACGAGTTGAGCGAACAAACCGAGAAGATTTATATCTATTACGTGGCGCCCGGCGCCCAGTGTGAGCCGCGCCACCCGCGCTCGGCAGCCAGCAAGCTGCGTCTGCGCTTCAGTCCAACGGGCGTCGTGAGCGAGGTACTCTATCAGCCGTAACCGCCTTTCCTACCCTCTATCAACAACGAAGGGCGGCTGCATCATCTGATGCGGCCGCCCTTCATTTATATTGTTTAATTGGGAGAGGGCCTAGCCTACCCCACCTATGCTGGGGTCGCGCTTGGGCTGCTGGCCTTTCTTCTGCTGCTCCTCGCGCAGGGCCATCAACTGAGACGGCGACAGAATGCGGCTGCATTCCGTTTCGTATTGTGCCTGCAACTCCAAAGTTTGCGCTTGCTGCTGGGCCACGTTGTCGCGGGTCTGCCACTGAATCTCGTCGAGGCGGGTGAGCTTGATGCGGTTTGCCTCGCGTAGGCGCATATACTGGCCTTCATTGAGGTGCAGGGTAGTCGCCATAGCACGCGTCAGGGCCTCTACCCGTTCGGCAGGGATTTCATTGGTGCCGGGCAGTTCCGCCAGTAGGCTCTGCTGCTTTTGTGCCGAGGCAGAACCAACAAGTGCACAGGTAAGCAGGAGCGTAAAGAATGCCGTTTTCATTTATTCTGAAAGAAGTATCACGGATGGTGATGTTGCCTTACTCGGAGCTTGGGCCTATAGGCTACCCTCAGCTTGCCCCTAATAATACAAATGTATGTTACTATAATTAAAGTTCATGCACTATATCGTTTTTTTTTCATAAAAAGTTACGGATACGTCCAATTCTTTTTATACAAAAGCAAAAAAGGCCGGCTTCGTAAGAAGCTGGCCTGCATGTAGTCCTAGAAATAGTGAGCAATTAGCTTACTCTACTTCTTCAATGGGCTTATGATCGGGGCTCTTATAATATTGCATTGCAATAAGTGCCACAATGCTGGCTCCCATGAAACTTTGCAATACAATGGCTAAGAAAGCAATAACCACCGACAGGTCATATCCAAACAGGTCGCGGGCGGAAATCTGGTCCATCAGGGCCGGATTAATAGTAGCGTAGATAACGAAGAACAGGCCAAATAGCACACCGGCTACTGCACCTGTGATAATGCCTGTACCAAGACCTTGCAGGTAGGCCATGTGGTCGTCCTTGGCATACTTAAAGTGGCGGATAGCCAGGGTTACGCCAATAGACATGATAATGCCGTTTAGAAAACTGAACTCGATGCGGTCTGTAAGATCAAACAAAGAAGCAACGAGGAAATAGATAATCATGGCGCCTGTGGTGTAGATGCCGTAGCGGAGGCCATTTTTTTCGGATGTTAGGCGAGTGTCACTCATGAGGGTAGGTCGAAGAGAGAGTTGAAAAGGAAGAGGTAGGTGTGCGGAACTGCTACCTAGGGTTGGCTGTTGACCAAACGCCGGGCATACGGGCCACAATCGGTCTTTTTATACTTTAATTGTCAATTGGATGTTGTGCCCAGCTGCCTTTTTTAGTAGCTAGCCCAGCATTTTATAGATGTTAGCCCCGAGACGTTGCCACGGGTTATAGAAGCCTCCCGGTCAATTTGCGTATTTTCGCGGGTCGTTGCGGTGCCCGGCGCACCTTCACATTGTTACTTCGTTTTCTACTACTGCATGATTAGTACCTCCAACGTGAGCCTGCGCTACGGCAAGCGCGTGCTGTTTGAAGATGTCACCATCAAGTTTATGCCCGGCAACGTGTATGGCCTCATTGGGGCCAACGGTGCGGGCAAGTCTACCTTCCTAAAAATCCTGTCGGGTGAGATTGAGCCCAATACCGGCTCGGTGGATATGCCCAAGGGCGCCCGCCTCTCGGTGCTGAAGCAGGACCAGTTTGCGGCCGATGCTTTTCCGGTGCTCCAGACCGTGATTATGGGTCACACGCGCCTGTGGAAGGTGATGGAAGAAAAAGACGCCATCTACGCCAAGGCCGACTTCTCGGACGCCGACGGCGAGCGGGCCGCCGAGCTGGAAGGCGAGTTTGCCGACCTGGAAGGCTGGAACGCTGAGTACGAAGCCGCTGAGCTGCTCTCCGGCCTAGGCATTTCGGAAGACAAGCACCAAACCCTGATGGGCGACCTGGGCACCTCCGATAAGGTGCGCGTGCTGCTGGCCCAGGCCCTTTTCGGCAACCCCGACGTGCTGCTGCTGGACGAACCCACCAACGGCCTCGACGCCGAAACCGTGCTGTGGCTGGAGAACTTCCTCGATTCCTTCCAGAACACAGTAATCGTAGTGAGCCACGACCGCCACTTCCTGGACGCCGTGTGTAACTATATGGCCGACCTGGACTTCTCGAAAATCACCATGTACCCCGGCAACTACTCGTTCTGGTACGAGAGCAGCCAGTTGGCCTTGCGTCAGCGCCAGGAGGTGAACAAGAAGACGGAGGACAAGCGCAAGGAGCTGGAAGAATTTGTGCGCCGCTTCTCGGCCAACGCTTCCAAATCCAAACAGGCTACTTCGCGCCAGAAGCTGCTGCAAAAGCTGACGCTGGAAGAAATCAAGCCTTCGTCGCGCAAGTATCCTTATATCGCCTTCAAATCGGAACGCGAGGCAGGCAACCAGCTGCTGACGACGGAAGACCTGGCGGCCTCGATAGACGGCCGCTCTATTTTCCGCAACGTGTCCTTTACGCTCGACAAGGGCGATAAGGTAGCCATTGTGAGCCGCGACGACCGGGCGGCTTCGCTGCTGTTTGATATTCTGTTCGAGCAGGTGAAAGCCGATAAGGGCAAATTCAACTGGGGCACCACCATCACGCCCAGCTACTTCCCCAAGGAAAACACCGAGTTCTTCGACACCGACCTGAACCTAGTGGATTGGCTGCGGCAGTATTCCACGGAAAAAGACGAGTCGTTTATACGCGGGTTCTTGGGCCGCATGCTGTTCTCGGGCGAGGAGTCGCAGAAGAAATCCAACGTGCTAAGCGGGGGCGAGAAAGTGCGCTGCATGCTCTCCAAGATGATGATGGAAGCCGGCAACGTGCTGGTGCTCGACGACCCCACGAACCACCTGGACCTGGAAAGCATTCAGGCTCTGAACAACTCCCTGCGCGACTTTTCGGGCACGCTGCTGTTCACTTCCCACGACTTGCAGTTCATCGACACCATCGCCAATCGCATCATCGAGCTCACGCCCGACGGCATCTTGGACCGGCGCATGAGCTACGAGGAATACCTGGCTGACGACCATTTGAAGGCGCAGCGCAAGCGCATGTACCAACTTGTATCGTAATAACGTTTAGGCTCCGTATGAAAAAGCTTTTGCTCGTGCTGGGCGTGGTGGTAGGGGCCGGTTTGGCTCCTACCCTTTCCCAGGCCCAGACTACCCCCACCCCCGATACCACCCGCACGCAGCAGGCCAAGCCCCAGCTGAACACAGCCCCGCCCGGTGCGCCCGCGCGGCAGGCGCCAGCCCCTACTCCCGCGCCAGCCCGCGGCTACGAGGTAACCACGCCGGCCCCTACCCCGGCTACGCCCACGCCGCAGCCGGGCGTGCCAGCCGACCAGCCCGGCGCGCCCGTATACCGGCCGAACCCCAACAGTCCGTCGGGGTTGGAGTTCCCGCCGGGTAGCCGGGCCAGCGAGCAGCCCAAGCCTTTGCGGCGCTATTTTGTATACAGCAACTTTGGGTTGGGTTACAGCAGTTTCTATGGAGATGGTCAATTTAATATTGGGGTTGCTCCCGCTATTGGCTACCGGGTGTCAGAACGCTTTGCCATTGGGCCGGGTATCAGCTATAGTTACATTAGTGCCAACTATTCGGCCCTAACACAGTCTGTGAATGGCTACCCCGCTAAGATTCACTACCACAACGTCGGAGTGAAAGGGTTTGCACAGTTCATCGTGTACAAGCAATTCTTTCTGCATGGTGAATACGAGGTAACCCAGCTAAATGCAACAGCTACTGATTCAAATGGCAGAATCAGCAAAGGGCATCAGGTAGCCAATACCTTGTTGGGCGGTGCTGGCTACCGCACCCAGCTTGGCGACCGTTTTGCGGCGGACATTGTGATATTATACAACTTCAATGATGGCCTTGATAGTGGCGGGTATCGCAACTCTCCCTACGGGCAGCCCGAAATCCGATTCAACTTCCTGTTCGACATCGGAAAATAGTCTTTCCCGATGCCGAGCAAACACAAAAAGGCCGCTCCCGATATCGGGAGCGGCCTTTTTGTGTTTTCAGACGAGCAGCTTGTGCGCAAATGCTACACAGAGCTGCCGCGGATCAGACGCAGCAATACAGCAATGATGGCAATAACCAGCAGCACGTGAATGATGCTACCGCTTACGAAACCTCCGAAGAAGCTAATGGCCCAAATGATGACCAAAACAACGGCGATGATATACAACAGATTTCCCATGGTGGTGGAGTTAAGTTAGGGATGAATGAAGGGAGAGAGAAACACTAGGCAATCTGTCTGTTCCTGATTGGTAGCAAGAGTAAAACAGGTGCTTGTGGTCTTGTACGGGTACTTTCCCTGGAAGGATATATGCTGAAAAGAAAATTTTTTATTGCGAGAGTGCAACTACTATTTTTTGGCTGCTTGTTCGCCCCTACCATGCCTGCTACCTCCCTACTACAAGGTGGACCGGTATTTCCCGTAATTTAGCGGGCAAAGGAGGCCGGCTCACTCAGCCCTTACAGCAATTACTGCTCTGATGGGCAACTGCTTGACTTACTTGGCTCACCTCATTTTTCCCACCCACTTCTCACACTATGTTGCAAGTTGCCGTTATTGGCTCGGGCACGATGGGCAACGGCATTGCCCACGTTTTTGCCCAGCACGGATTTTCAGTTCATCTGATTGATATCAACCAGCCCGCACTAGACAAGGCGCTGGGCACCATTGGCAAAAACCTCGACCGCCAAGTAGCCAAAGGCACCCTCGCCGAGACCGATAAAACCGATACGCTCGGGCGCATCACCACCTTTACGTCCCTACCCGACGGCGTGCGCAACGCCCAGCTGGTAGTGGAAGCCGCCACCGAAAACGAGGCCCTGAAGCTGCAAATCTTCCGCGACCTAGACCAGCACGCGCCCGCCGAGGCCATTCTGGCCAGCAATACTTCGTCGATTTCCATCACCAAAATTGCGGCCGCCACCCAGCGCCCCCAGCAGGTGATTGGCATGCACTTTATGAACCCCGTGCCGGTGATGAAGCTGGTAGAGGTGATTCGGGGCTACGCTACCTCCGACGAGGTGACGGCGCAGGTGATGGACCTTGCGCGCCAGTTGGAGAAAACGCCCACGGAGGTGAACGACTACCCCGGCTTTGTAGCCAACCGCATTCTGATGCCGATGATCAACGAGGCCATCTATTCGCTGTTTGAGGGCGTGGCTGGCGTAGAGGAAATCGATACGGTGATGAAGCTGGGCATGGCTCACCCCATGGGCCCGCTGCAACTCGCCGACTTTATCGGGTTGGACGTGTGCCTGGCCATTCTGCGGGTACTGCACGACGGCCTGGGCAACCCCAAATACGCGCCCTGCCCCCTACTGGTGAATATGGTAATGGCCGGCCGACTCGGCGTGAAATCGGGCGAAGGCTTCTACACGTGGAGCCATGGCACCAAGGAGCTGGTAGTAGCCGAGCGTTTTCGCAAGTAGCTCGGTCGTGCCGCCTACCCTGTTCAAAAATTTATAGGGTAGGCGGTAGTGGCGCCCGCCCCCAAAATTACAACCCCGGTAAATCTGCCCGGCCCGCCGCCGACGTATACATAGTCGACGGCGGGCCGGGCTATTTTTAAGCTGCATAAAATGAGCCCAATATAGCTTCTGGGCCGTGTAGTTAAACTTTTTTACCTGAAATTTCCTTTCTATCGTATGATCAAGCTGCTTACTACCGCGCTCCTGCTGTTGAGCTTCTGCTACGGCAGCCTCGCCCAAAGCAAAGCGGTTAAACCCTCTACCAAGACAACCAAGAAAATGGAATTAGCAACATTTGGCGCCGGCTGCTTCTGGTGCACCGAGGCCGTTTTTCAGGACCTCGAAGGTGTGGAAAAAGTGGAATCGGGCTATGCCGGCGGGCGCATCGCCAACCCTACCTATAAGGAAGTATGCTCGGGCCTGACAGGCCACGCTGAAGTCATCAACATCACCTACGACCCCGGCAAAATCAGCTTCAAGGAGTTGCTGGAAATATTCTGGAAAACCCACGATCCTACTACCCTCAACCGCCAGGGCAACGACGTGGGCACGCAGTACCGCTCGGTGGTGTACTACCACAACGACGAGCAAAAGCAACTAGCTGAGGAGTATAAGAAGAAGCTCAACGACGCTCACGCTTTCCCCAACCCCGTGGTAACGGAAATTAGCGCTGCGCCTACCTTCTACAAGGCCGAAAACTATCACCAGGACTACTATAACCTGAACGGCACCCAGCCTTATTGCCAGTTTGTAGTGAAACCGAAAGTAGACAAGGTGAAAGCCGTATTTGGCGATAAGCTGAAGAAAACCGCTTCGGCAACTAAGTAGGTCTGAACCACGGATTCGCTCGGATGTTAAGGATTACGCGGATTTTGTGGATCAGTATAAAACAAAAAGAGCTTGCCAAATGGCAAGCTCTTTTTGTTTTGGTTCGGTTGCTTGTGGTCGTACACGAAATCCAGATAATCCTCAACATCTGAGCGAATCCGTGGTTCAGACGGCCACGTTGTGCTCGCGCAAAGCGTCGTTCAACGACGTTTTCAAGTCCGTGCTGGGCTTGCGCTGGCCGATGATGAGGGCGCAAGGCACCTGGTACTCGCCAGCGGGGAACTGCTTGGTGTAGGAACCAGGAATGACCACCGAACGAGCCGGTACCATGCCTTTGTACTCCTTAGGCTCAGAGCCCGTTACGTCGATGATTTTGGTGCTGCCGGTGATGGTAACGCCTGCGCCGATAACGGCTTCTTTGCCGATGTGGCAGCCTTCTACCAGAATGCTACGCGAGCCGATGAAGGCACCGTCTTCCACAATTACCGGAGCGGCTTGCACGGGTTCTAGCACACCGCCAATGCCCACGCCGCCGCTCAGGTGCACGCCCGCGCCAATTTGCGCGCACGAGCCTACCGTGGCCCAGGTATCCACCATGGTGCCCTCGCCTACCCACGCACCGATGTTGGTGTAGCTGGGCATCAGAATAACGCCGGGAGCCAGGTAGGCGCCGTAGCGGGCCGTAGCGGGCGGTACCACGCGCACGCCTTGGCCGGCATAATCGGTCTTGAGGCGCATTTTATCGCGGTACTCGAAGGGCGTCAGCTCGATGGTTTCCATCTGCTGAATGGGGAAGTACAGGATAACGGACTTCTTCACCCAGTCGTTTACCTGCCACTCGCCGTCTTTGCCTTCGATGGGCTGCGCCACGCGCAGACGGCCCTTGTCCAGCTCTTCGATCACAGCGTGAATGGCGTCGGTGGTGGCAGCTTGCTGCAACAGGCTGCGGTCGGCCCAGGCGGCTTCAATGATAGTTTGCAGTTCGGAAGTATTCATATCAATTTTTGAAAACGGAATGAGCGGCAAAACTAGCGCCGGCGGTGGTTATGTTCCCAATGCCCGACCGGAAAACATTCGGGCTGCGGGTTTCCTACCCGTTCCCTACCGCTCCAGTTTAAAGCCTGCTTCCCGCGCCGGGCGCTGGTCGCGGTTGGCTACCTGCCAGCCGGTGAGGTACATCCACTGCGTCATTTTAGTGAGCTTGGGGTAGTCGATACGGCTGGCTTCGTCTTTGGGCGTGTGGTAGTCGATGTGCAGCAGGGAGGTGTACATCACGGCCGGAATGCCCAAGCGGGCGTAGGGCAGGTGGTCGGAGCGGAAGTACCAGCCCTCGGGGTGGGTGGCTTTGTCCCACTCAGTATCGAGCTTGAACTTGGGCCCAGCCTGGTTGGCGGCCAGGGCTATATCCACCAGGTCTTGAGAGTTGCGGTGGGGCGGCGTAGAGCCTAGCAGGGCGGCACTATCGGGGTCGTTGCGGCCCATCATCTCGGCGTTCAGCACGGCCACAATCGACTCCTGCGGCACGGTAGGATTAGCCGAGTAGTAGCGCGAGCCCAGCAAACCCCGCTCCTCGGCGCCGTGGTACACAAACAAGGCCGAGCGACGGGCGGGCTGCTGCTTGAAGGCCCGCATGATAGCCAGCAACGCCGCGCAGCCGGTAGCGTTGTCGTCGGCGCCGTTGTAGATGGAGTCGCCGGCTACGGGGGCGCGGGCGCCGTCGTGGTCTTGGTGGGTGCTGAAGAGCACGTATTCCTTTTTCAGTTGCGCATCGGTGCCGGGCATCTTGGCCACAATGTTCACCGAGGGGTAGGCGAAAGTTTCCACTTTCAGCTCGGTGCTGAACTGCTGGCCGGCTTGCTGCACCCAGCCTAGGGCATTGGCGGGCAGCCACACCACAGGCGTTTGGTCGGCTGGCACCTTCACGTTGGCGTCGCCGGGCAGACCGTAGCGGCCCCGCTCGAAGATGTGGCTCCAGTGGTCGTAAATAGCCTGAGCCTTCTCATCAGACACAAATACCACGGCCACGGCACCTGCCTTGGTTAGCTCGGCGGCCTGGTCGCGCAGTTTGGCAAACAGGTAGCGCCGGTAGCTGATGCCATCGGTGGGCGCCCCGGAAATCTGCAAGGCCACGGCTTTGCCCTTCACGTCTACCTTCCCTACCTCGGCCGGCGTGGCCGTACCCACAAAGACTAATGGGGCCGTGATGCTGGCGTTGGTAGGTGCTACAATCACGGCATCGTGGTTGGGCCGGAGCTGGTGAGAGCCGATGCGGAGCGTGCTGGCGGACGTGAGGCGGGTGCGCTGGAGCTGAAAAAACTGGAAATATGTACCGTCGTCGCCGGCCGGCTCTAGGCCAATGGCGCGTATTTGCTCGGCTATCCAGGCAGAGGCGCGTAGCTCGTCGAGGGTGCCGCCTTCCCTACCCCGGTACTTGTCGTCGGCCAGCACATACAGGTCGCGCTTGATGTCGGCTTCGCGGATGGCGGCTTCGGCTTTGGGAGCTTTGGTGGTCAATTGACGGACTTTTTTCTGGGCTGTGGCAGCGTGTGGGGCCGTGAGCGTGAGGCCTAGCAGCAGGCAGCTCATGGCAGCTTTGTGCGTGATGTTCATGCGGAGGAGAGAATAGATAAATAGATGCGGAAGGCTATGATAGAGAAAAGAAACCAGTTTGTCAGGCTAGGGATTGTCTGAACTACGGATTCAGACTCCTCGCTACGCTCAGAATGACAAATACGCTTACCCTTTCAAACCCGCCCTAAAACCGGCATCTTTGGCCCCAACGATGCCGCCTACTACGATCCTACTTGCCTCCGTCCTTAAGCCCCTCGACGACACCCGTATGTTCGGGAAGTTTGGCCGTACGCTGGCTGAGCGGCTCGGGATACAGGTGCACGTAGCCGGCCGCCGCGCTCCGCACCCACCCGGTGCGCCAACTAACCTGCACACCCACGAGCTGCTGGCCGGCTCGCGCCTGAGTTGGCAGCGCCTAGCCGCGCAGTGGCGCTACTGGCAATTGTTGCGTCAGCTACGACCACAGTTGGTATTCGTGCACGCGCCAGAGCTGCTCCCGCTCACGCGGCTATGGTGCAGCCAGGGTAGGGAGCGTCATTTTATATATGATGTGCGGGAAAACTACGCCCTCAACATCCTGACCCAGCAGGTCTACCCGCATGTACTGCGGCAGCTGCTGGCCAAGTTGGTGCGCCGCATCGAAACGGCAGCGACACGGCGGGCCGCTGCCCTGGTGCTGGCCGAACGCAGCTACGCCGAGGAGCTACCCTTTGCCACACTCAACAACTCGGTTATTCTGGAAAACAAGTACCAGCCGCCACCCAACGAGCCTGCTTCTGCCGCGCCGCACGCCCTACCCATGCTCCCGGCACCGCTGGAACTGCTGTACTCCGGCACCATTTCGGAGCTGAATGGCGTGTTCGACGCCATTGCCTTCACGCACGCATTCAGGCAGGTATGGCCCACGGCCCGCCTCACCATCATCGGCTTTTGCCAGCAGCCGGAGGTGCTGCGCCGCCTGCAACAAGCCGTGACGGCGGCCCCCGAGGCATTGACGCTGCTTGGCGGCGACCAGCTCGTGCCGCACCGCGAGGTGGTTCGGGTCATCCAGCGTAGCCACCTGGGACTGTTGCCCTACCAGCCTCACCCGAGTAGCTGGCGTTGCGTGCCCACTAAACTGTTTGAGTACGCTGCCCACGGCCTCCCCATGCTGCTACCCTACAATGCGCTGTGGCTGGCCGCAACGCAGGCATACACGGCGGCCCTACCCTGCGCAGATTTCGCGCAGCCCAACGCAACCGCTTTAGCAGCCGATCTGCGGGCAACTCGTTTCTACCCTCATGGCATTCCTACGGATGTATTCTGGGCTTCGGAAGCGGCAAAATTGTGGTCCGTAGTAGATGCTATCCGGTAACTACCGACCTTCGCGACCCGTTTGCATAATAGGGTCGGCGTTTTTTTTACCTTCGACCACCTGTTTTCTTTGTTTCGCTGCCCACCCAAACTCTCTCCCCCTATGTCTACTCTGCGTTATTCTGAAATTGCCGGCGTCGGTCACTATGTACCCGAGCGTGTGGTGACCAATGCCGACATTGAACAGCTCATGGAAACCACCGATGCCTGGATTCAGGAGCGCACGGGCATCAAGGAGCGGCGCTGGTTTACGGAAGGCGTAGACACCACCGCCAACATGGGCGCCAAAGCCGCCCGCCGGGCTCTAGAAGCCGCCGGCCTCACCCCCGACGATGTGCAGCTCATCGTGTTTGCTACCCTCTCTCCCGACTACTTTTTCCCTGGCTCGGGGGTGCTGTTGCAGCGCGAGCTGGGTATGAAAGAAGCTACCCCGGCGTTCGACGTGCGCAACCAGTGTTCGGGCTTCATCTACTCGCTTTCCATGGCTGATCAGTTCATCAAGACCGGCATGTATGATACGGTACTGGTGGTAGGCTCCGAAATTCACTCCTCGGGCCTCGATAAATCGACGCGTGGGCGGGCTGTATCCGTTATTTTTGGCGATGGCGCTGGCGCCGTGGTACTGCGTCCCAGCACCCAGGAAGGCCACGGCATCCTGAGCACCCACCTGCACTCCCAGGGCGAGCACGCCGAGGAGCTGATTGTGAAAGAGCCCGGCTCGAACCGCGAAGGCCGCGTAGATTACGCCATTGCCCATGAGCCCGATATGTACCCCTACATGAACGGCCAGAACGTGTTCAAGCACGCTGTAGTGCGCTTTCCGCAGGTCATCAAGGAAGCACTGGACCAGAATGGCATGCAGCCTCAGGACATCGATATGCTGATCCCGCACCAAGCCAACCTGCGCATTACGCAGTACGTGCAGCAGAAAATGGGTTTATCGGACGATAAAATCTTCAGCAACATTCAGCGTTACGGTAATACTACCGCCGCTTCTATTCCAATTGCGCTGAGCGAAGCCGTACAAGAAGGCAAAGTAAAGCGCGGCGATTTGGTTTGCCTGGCTGCCTTCGGCTCCGGCTTCACCTGGGCATCGGCTCTGATTAAGTGGTAAATCATCACCTGTTAGCTTGGCTGTCATCTCGAACCGTACCCTCTGTCATCCTGAGAGGAGCGAAGGACCTTCTCACGCGTGAACGATATTCGTAACAACGACTCGTTCAATTGCCATAAGGTACTTCGCAAGCTCAGGATGACAGAGGGACGGGTTTAAGCTAACAGACAGCCTATAATGACAGAACGAAAACTCACCTTTTCACTATCCCACAATTTCACCATTTCCCCTTGCCTAGCTTCACCGAGGAAAATTACCTAAAGGCCATCTACAAACTCTCTGAAGCCGAGCCCGGTGTGGAGGTCAGCACCAACCGCATTGCGGAGGCGTTGCAAACGCGGGCGGCCTCGGTGACAGACATGCTGCGCCGCCTCGGGGAGAAAGGGTTGCTGGATTACCAGCGCTACCGGGGGGCTACCCTCACCCGCGAGGGTAGGCAGGTGGCCTTGCTCACTATTCGGCGGCACCGGCTGTGGGAAGTGTTTCTAGTCCAAACGCTGGGCTTCAACTGGGACGAGGTGCACGAGGTAGCCGAGGAAATGGAACATTTGCAGTCGCCCTTGCTGCTGCGCCGGCTCGACGAATTCTTGGGCTTCCCCCAACTCGACCCCCACGGCGACCCGATTCCGAGCGAGGATGGCGCCGTGCAGCGCCCCCGCAGCCGCCTAGTAGCCGACCTCACACCCGGCGAGCACGGCACCGTGGTAGCCGTGAAAGACACCTCACCTGCTTTCCTGCGTTACCTAGATAAGGTAGGCCTGAGCCTGGGCGCGCAGCTTGAAGTACTGGATAAGGTAGACTTTGATAATTCGCTTGAAATCAGGGTTAACCAACAGCAAAAAGCATTGATTTCGGCGGAAGTAAGCCGCAATCTGATGGTGACGCAGTAGGGGCAGTGCCCCCTTCTACCCTGTCTGGCGGCACGCTGCCTCCACAATCCGTGTTAGGGTAACATACGTATTTTTACGACCGAATTAGCTTAGATTTTTCTCCGTGGCTGCTTTCCTTCCCCCTACCCTTTCTGATACCATCATTGCCCTGTCGACGCCGCCGGGCGCGGGCGCCATTGCGGTGCTGCGCCTCTCTGGTCCGTCGGCCATTGGCATTACGGACCTAGTGTTTCACGGCCATCAGCTGTCCGACCAGCGCGGCCACACGATGCACTATGGCACCATCCGCGACGAGGGTAGAATTATTGACGAGGTGGTGGTGTCGTTGTTTCGAGGACCGCGCTCCTACACCCGCGAGGATGTGGTGGAAATCAGCTGCCACGGCTCCAACTACATTGTGCAGCAGTTGCTGATGCTGCTGGTGCGCTGCGGCGCCCGGCTAGCCGAGCCCGGCGAGTTCACCAAGCGGGCTTTTCTGCGTGGTGCCCTCGATCTGGCCCAGGCCGAAGCCGTGGCTGACCTCATTGCGGCCGACTCAGCCTTGTCGCACCAGGTAGCTATGCAGCAGATGCGCGGCGGCTTCTCGCGTGAGCTGCGCGACTTGCGGGCGCGGCTGGTGCAGTTTGCCTCGTTGCTGGAACTGGAGCTGGACTTTGGCGAAGAGGACGTAGAATTTGCCGACCGCACCGGTTTGGTGGCATTGAGCCAGGAAGTGCAGACGCTGGTGCGCAAGCTGCTGCGCTCGTTTGAGCTAGGCAACGTCATCAAAAACGGCGTAACCACCGTTATTGCCGGCCGTCCCAACGCGGGCAAGTCTACCCTCCTGAATGCCCTACTGCACGAGGAGCGCGCCATCGTATCGGCCATTGCCGGTACCACTCGCGACCTGATTGAGGATGAGGTAAGCATCGACGGCATCCGCTTCCGCTTTGTGGATACGGCCGGCCTGCGCGACACCACCGACGTGGTGGAATCCATTGGGGTAGAGCGCACTCGCCAGCGCGTATTGCAAGCGGCCGTTGTGTTGTATCTATTTGATATTACGAGCACTTCACCCGCGCAACTTGAAGCAGAGATTGAGGACCTGCGCCTACCCACCGGCGTGCCGGTAGTGGCCGTGGGCAACAAGCTCGACGTGGCTTCCGACGACGAAATCAGCACCTTCAGCGCCCGTCCCGATACCGTGCTTATTGCCGCCTCCCGCGGCGACGGTCTCGACGAGCTCCAAACGGCTTTGCTCGAGCACGTCCGCGGCGCCGGCCTCGACCGCACCGGCAGCAGCACCATCGTCACCAACCTGCGCCACGCCCGCAGCCTCGAAGCCACCATCGTGGCCCTTGATGCGGTGCTGGTAGGCCTTGCCACCGGCGCCGGTACCGAGCTGGTTGCCGCCGACCTGCGCCAGGCCCTAGCTGCGCTGGGCGAAATCACCGGTGAGATTTCCAACGACGACCTGCTGACCAGCATCTTCACGCAGTTTTGTATCGGGAAGTAGTGGCCTACGCCAGTTTGCCTTTTCCAAGGCAAGCGGCGTCGTGTAGTTCAATCACTTGTGCGGCGTCTGGGCACACCTGGCCGCTTCCATATTCACCTACCCACTCACACACGGAGTAAACAGCGCTGCGGTCTGCGTACTCCTGTTCCCATTCTCGTTGCTCTTGCTGCTGCGCGGGCGTGTCGTAGGGGAACACCAACCGGGGACGCTGCCACCCCACGCGCCAAGGCTTCGGACTAAGCCGGGCACGGTAGCAATGCTGTTTCTGACACAGGCGCACGTACGTAGCATCGGTGCGGAACGCGGTGAAGACGGCTTGTGCGGCGGCAGTGTCAGGAGTCAGGAGCTGATGGGTGACCAACAGCCGGAACCCCAACCGGGTGCGGTACACCCGAAAATTCCAGTCGGGGTGCTGGTGCAGCCAAGCCGTGAGGCGCAGTTGCAGCGACTCATCCAAGTCGCGGTATACTGGGGCTGGCGGCGGACTGAAAAGCCGTCGAAAAAACTCGGCTACGCTGAGTGGTGGCGGTGTTGGATAAATTCGCTCCCGTAGGTCTACTGCATCTATATCCAGAAACATAACGGCCAGCGTATTCAGCACGATGCTTCCGTAGTGGTTGCGCGTGAGGGCTCCTACTAATTCGCCCTGCTTGCTGTGTAGGCGCTGTATCAGCTCTTCCCGGAGCGGAGCGCTACCCGTAGGGTATTCGGCCAGCGCCTGGTTGGCCAGCAGACGGGCATGGCGCGTATGCAGGAGCTGCCCAACGGCCTGTTTAGCCGCTGCATCACTGTCGTCGCTGCCGGCGTATGCCGTGAGGTGGTAGGGCAAACCCACCGCATCGGCACAATCGAGGGTGGCGCGTGCCCAATAAGAGTATACTTGCATTTGAAAACGAGGTGAGCCGCCAAGATAACCTACCCAGCCTCATCCTGCCGCTTTCCGTTGACCCTTTTATCACGCATTCCGCCTACCTATGCTTTCTACCCTAAATCCAACTGCCCTACCTGATATAGACGCTCTACGCCGCTTGTGCCAGTCGCTGGCGGTGCTGGATGCCGTTAATGCTCCGGAGCCTGAGTATCGGTATTACACCTACAACCCGGCGTGGGATGAAAGTGAGGAGTTATTTGAAATGGCTGATGGCGAAGGCGACCAGATGCTGGTGCTATTCCGACCGGAAGGCTGCGTCATCAACGGTTTCCTTGCCGACTACGACCAACCCGACAAAGCACAGGTGACCCGCGGCCTACCCGATGCGTTTGATGAGTTCATGTTTGGGGAGCCGGTCAACTCTATTGGCACCACGTTTTGCCTGTGGTACACGCCTGCGCACGGCTGGCAAACCGGCGTAGTAGAAAACGAAGACGATGGCTCCGAGGAGCTATTATTCATCTTCGACCAACAACCTGCTACCTACACCGAGTGGGCCACCGAGTACTACCTCGACGAAACCGACCGGCAGCCCATTGCTGCTGACGCCGTAGCGGCCATTTATCGTCATGAATCACTCACAAAAGACACGGCTCTAGCTATCAACAGCGAACTAGAAGACTGGGCCGAGCTAGAGGCAGACCTACAAGGCATCGGCTACCCCTACAACTTTAGGTAGGCACTAAAGCTGTTTAGGTCTCTAACTGTCAGCTTGATCTGGCGTCCGTTTGCTGAATCGTAATGGTCAGAATGATCTAAAATGACCTGTTAAACAGCTTTGCTATCTACCTGTTTCACGGTATACCTTGCTCCTTATGGCGGCCTTCACTACCCATGTCTACACCTCCGAGCTATACGACCGTCCGGCCCTGACAACCACTCAGGCGCTGGACTGGCCGGGGGTGCGGCTTGAGCGCTATCAGCTGGACGCAATGACCCTACCCGCGCACTACCACGAGCAACACCTCCTACTCGTGCACCAGGGGGAGCAGCCGGTAGTAGCCAGCAGGCGCACTGGCGCGCATGTGGAGGCTGACCAGTTTCGTCGGGGAGATGTCGGTCTATACCCACAGGGAGAGTATGGTCCGTTTGGGTGGGATGGCCCCGCGGACATCATTCATGTGCACTTGGATGCGCAGGCTCTGGAAACACGCGCCCGCCGCGATTTGGACCTCGCGTACTTCGCTTTGCGCGAGCGGTTTCGCAGCGAGGACGGACTATTGGCGCAAGTAGGCCAGCAGTTGCTTGCGGCGGCTGGGCGGGCGCATACCCTGGGTCAGCTTTATGCTGAGTCGTTGGTCACGGCCCTCTCCTACCATTTGATTGAGCACCACGCTACCTTTGAGCGTCGCCTACCGGGGCAGACCCAGGGCCGCCTACCCACGGCAGTTCTGACGCGCATAGACGCGTATCTGGAGGCGCACGCGGAGATACCCATCACGCTGGAAGCGCTGGCTGACTTAGCCAATTTGAGTGTCTTTCACTTCGCCCGCCGCTTCAAGCACACCACTGGCCGCTCGCCCTACCAGTACGTGCTGGATTGGAAAATCCGACAAGCCCGCGCCCTGCTGCGGGCCGGCGAGCTGCCCGTGGCGGCTATTGGCGACGCGCTGGGCTTTGCCTCGCCGGCGCATTTTGCGGCTGCCTTTAAGCGGGCCACGGGTCAGAGTCCGCGTGCGTTTCAGCAGGGCTAGGCTAGCCGCACAAGCGCAAGAATGTGTAAGTAAAGCGCAAGAATCAGGCGTTGGGCCGAGAGAGGGTTGAGGACCTTTGGGGTAGTTAAAGTGGCCGCGGCAAAGCGGCTGTTTCTTCCTCTTCCCTCTTTCTATGAATCCTCTACTTGTAGTGGCCGGCGCGACGGGTAACCTTGGCAGCCGTATTGTAAATGCCCTGCAGCAGCGTGGTGCACATGTGCGGGTGCTGGTGCGCCCCGAAACCAATTCCACCAAAGTTGACAGCCTAACCCAGCAGGGCATCGAGGTGCGCCGCGTCGACTTTGCGGACCTCCCTACCCTCACCCAAGCCTGCACTGGGGCCGACTGCGTGGTGTCGGTGCTGGCGGGTTTGCGAGAAGTCATTGTGGAAGCGCAAACCCAGCTGCTTCAGGCAGCCGTAGCAGCCGACGTGCCTCGTTTCATTCCCTCTGATTTTTGCAGCGACTACACCCAGCAGGCTCCCGGCGCGAACCG
The DNA here is from genome assembly GCF_019334315.1 of Hymenobacter profundi. Lineage (GTDB taxonomy): Bacteria > Bacteroidota > Bacteroidia > Cytophagales > Hymenobacteraceae > Hymenobacter > Hymenobacter profundi. The sequence continues at coordinate 62,291 of NZ_JAHWGL010000001.1, read as the reverse complement.
CAATTTTGATCTGCGGCGCGAGTTTCAGAGCCGCCTCGACCAAGCCCCTATCGCCGCTACGTCTATCCTCAACGGGGCCTTCGCTGAAGTACTGACCTACAACATTCCCCTGTTCGACTTTCGGCAGCAGCAGGTTGGCTATTGGGAAGATGCCGACTGGCACATCGACTTTACGACGATGGATGACACGGCCGCTTTCACAGCCGCCGCCGCGCTGGATCCCACTACGCCCCGTTTTCTGCGCATCGCCAGCTTTCAGCCCAGCCCCCGCGAGCTGGTTACCCTCGCCCAGCAGGCCGGTCGGGGAAATTTCACCCTAACACAGCTAGGCTCTCGGGCTGATTTAGCTGCGGCCATTCAGCACGTGCGGGCGGCCAACCCCGCCGGCGAGCAGCAGCTATACGCCGACTGGCAGCAAATGCAGTACCTGCTCAGCATGTTCAGTGTGCAGAACCACCTCCTCGACAACGCCCGCTATCCAGACCTCACCTGGACCTCTCCCCTTACCTTCTTAACGAACTGATTTTATGCAACCTGACACCTCTTCTACCCTAGGTGCTTACTCCGACGAGGCACTGATTCAGCGCTTGCCCGGCTTTACCAACCACTACGCAACCGTGAACGGGGTGCGGCTTCATTATGTGGAGGGTGGCAGTGGTCCGGCCCTTATCTGCCTGCCGGGCTGGCCGCAAACCTGGTACTCCTACCACCCCATTGCCGCCGAGCTAGCCCAACACTACCGGGTCATCATCGTGGACATTCGCGGCATGGGCAGCTCCGGGAAGCCTGCCACCGGCTACGACAAAAAGACGATGGCGCAGGATATCTACGCTCTCCTGCGCCACCTGAACATAGAAAAAGCCTCCCTACTCGGCCACGATATCGGCGGCATGGTTGCCAGCAGCTTCGGCTTTAACTACCCGCAGGCAACGGAAAAACTTATTCTGGCCGATGGCGCCCATCCCAGCGAAGGCATGCGGCAGATGCCGCTGCTACCGGCTCCCGGCGCTTTCAACGATAAAATGGATGGGCAGCAGCCCTACGTTTGGTGGATGGCCTTCAACCAGGTGAAAGAGCTGCCCGAACAGCTTCTGGCCGGACGTTTCCACTACCTGCTAGACTACCTTTTCCGCTACGTGATGTTGGACGAGCGGCAAATGTCGGCCTTTGATCGGGAGGTGTATGCGGCCGTGTATAACCAGCCCGAAAACATTCGGGCTGCCAATGCCTGGTACCAGGCGCTAAACCAGGATATTGCCGACGCCAACACCTACGAGCGCCTCACGATGCCGGTGCTGGGTATCGGCAGCAACGTATCATTCAACTACTTGCAAATGAGCTTACCATACATGGCCGAAAACGTGGAAGTGGTGGGCATTCTGGACAGCGGCCACTACATGTATGAGGAAAAGCCAGCGCAGGTAGTAGACGCCGTGTTACGCTTCCTGAAACACGCTGGTTAAGATCTTTGGATCTTTTACTACTGGCGCGAGTTTAGCGCAGCGTAACTCGTGCCCGCTAAGACGTGGAGGCTGCGCCTCCATTGCCGCGCTAGCGGCAAGCCGGAGCCGCACCGCCAAACAAACTGCTTGAATTAGCAAAAGCGCTATTGGAAATGGTGTAGAGACGCATACTTGCGTCTCGTCGTTGAACGGTTTAGGCGACAGACGTTCAACGACGAGACGCAAGTATGCGTCTCTACACCATTTCCAATAGCCAAATACCTTACCACCTACCCCAGCCACCCATACAGCACAGCAGCCAGCACCGCTCCGATGAATGGCCCTACCACCGGAATCCAGGCATAGGACCACTCGCTAGAGCCTTTGCCCTTGATGGGTAGCAGGGCGTGCGCGATGCGGGGTCCCAGGTCGCGGGCCGGGTTGATGGCGTAGCCCGTAGTACCGCCCAGGCCCAGCCCCACTACCCACACCAGCAGCGCCACCGGCAATGCCCCTACCGAGCCCAACCCAATGGGCGTATGGGTAGGCGTGATTTCACCACCTACAATGTAGAAGATGGTGAGCACCAGCACCAATGTACCTAGGATTTCGCTGCACAGGTTGCTGACGTGGTTGCGAATGGCCGGGCCAGTGGCAAACACCGCCAGCTTGGCCAGCGGGTCGGGCGTACGGTCGAAGTGGTCTTTGTACATCACCCATACCAACGTGTTACCCACAAAGGCGCCTGCCAACTGTGCCCCGACGTAGGGCAGCACCTGCGACCAGCCAAACTTACCAGCTACGGCCAAGCCCAGCGTCACGGCGGGGTTCAGGTGGGCACCGCTGCTGGGGCCGGCAATCACTACCCCTACAAATACCGCCAGGGCCCAGGCCGTGCTAATAACTATCCAGCCGCTGTTGTGGCCTTTCGTGTCGTTCAGCACCACGTTGGCCACTGCCCCATTGCCGAGTAGAAGCAGCACAGCGGTTCCCACAAACTCTGCTACGAAAGGGCTCATTTGGCGGTGGTTTCTGGTGTGGCCTCTGTTTTCACGGGATGCGCGCCCTCCGACCACACTTGCAGGGCCTGCACGGCCCGGTTCCAGTTGGCAATACCGTCCTCAATGGTAGCGCGGTTGGGCTTGGGCGTATACGAAGTATCGGCCTGCCCCAACGCTTTTATCTCCTCTACGCTTTGCCAGTACCCCACGGCCAGCCCGGCCAGGTAGGCGGCGCCCAGGGCGGTGGTTTCGGCCATGCGGGGGCGCACTACGCTTGTGTTCAGCACATCGGCCAGAAACTGCATGAGTAGCTCGTTGCTGGTGGCGCCGCCATCTACGCGCAGCGCAGTAATGGGCAGCTCCGCATCGGCCTGCATGGCTTGTAGCACATCCATTGTCTGGTAGGCAATGGCCTCCACAGCGGCGCGGGCTACGTGTGCCGCCTTCGTGGCCCGGCTCATTCCGAAGATGACGCCCCGTGCGTAGGGGTCCCAGTAGGGCGCGCCCAGCCCGGCAAATGCCGGCACGAAATACACGCCATCGGTGCTACTCACTTGGCGGGCCAGTTGCTCTACCTCAGCTGAGGTTTTGATGATGCCCAGGTTGTCGCGCAGCCATTGCACCACGGCGCCGGCAATGAAAATACTACCCTCCAGCGCATACTGCACCTGCCCGTTTATTTGCCAGGCCACCGTAGTGAGTAGGTTGTTTTGCGACGCCTTGGGCTCCGTACCGATGTTCATTAGCATGAAGCAGCCGGTGCCGTAGGTGCTTTTCACCATGCCCGGCGCGGTGCACAACTGCCCAAACAGCGCGGCCTGCTGGTCGCCGGCAATGCCAGCAATGGGAATCTTAGAGGCAAAAATGGTGGTCTTGGTTTCGCCGTACACCTCGCTCGACTGCCGCACCTCGGGCAACATGCTGCGCGGAATATCGAACAGCGCCAGCAGCTCGTCGTCCCAGGCCAGGGAGTGGATGTTGAACAACATGGTGCGCGAGGCGTTGGTAACGTCCGTGACGTGCAGTTCACCTTGGGTGAAGTTCCAGATCAGCCAGCTATCCACCGTACCGAAGGCTAGCTTGCCGGCCTCCGCCTTTTTACGGGCGCCCTTCACGTTATCGAGAATCCAGCCCACTTTGCTGGCCGAGAAATAGGCATCCAGCAATAAACCGGTTTTCGAGCGAATCAGGTCTTCCCTACCCTCCGCGCGCAGTTCATCGCAGTAGGCAGCCGTGCGCCGGTCTTGCCATACAATGGCGTTGTAAACCGGCTTGCCGGTTTTGCGGTTCCAGACCACCACCGTTTCGCGCTGGTTGGTGATGCCGAGTGCCGCGATGCTCTTGCCATTCTGCCCTGCCTTCACGGTAGCCTCCGCCGCCACGCCCGCCTGCGTCGACCAGATTTCCAACGGGTCGTGCTCCACCCAGCCCGGCTTCGGAAAGATCTGCGTGAACTCCTTCTGCGCCTGCGACACAATGTGACCTTTCTGGTCGAAAAGAATAGCGCGGGAGCTGGTTGTGCCTTGGTCGAGTGAGAGAATGTATTGCTGCATAGGGGAATTTATTGGATGGCAGGAAGTTGCGGAAAATTGCGGGTTTTAACACGTCTAATAAGATAGAGACGACAGCCAACTACACCGATAGGGCGTCATGCTGAGCTTGTCGAAGCATCTCGCGTGCTGACGACAGATAATATCCCACATCAGCACGCGAGATGCTTCGACAAGCTCAGCATGACGAACCGAAAAATGGATACTCAGGATTCTTCAGCCACAGGCCGCGGCTGGCTTTGCAGCACATAATGCTGCGCTACCTTGCCAAAAGCAGCTACCTGCTCCTGTTCCCAGCGGGCGTCGTGCCCCAGCTCGCGGGCCAGCAGGGCAGCCACTTCCGGCGCCATTCTGATAGCGGCCTGCGCATCCAGAAACAACACCCGTACACGGCGCGCCAGTACGTCTTCCACGGTGCGCGCCAGCTCGTAGCGAGCGGCCCACACCACTTCGGCCTTCAAGAATTCCAGGGTAGGGTCTAGCTTTTCGCCCAGACTCGGCTCGGTGGCAATCAGCTGCTGCAAAGCGGGTTGGTCGGAGCCATACACGTAGAGGTGGTTGCTGCGGTCGGTGGTAGCCAGGGCACCGTGGATGGGCATGTGCGCCGTCTGGCTTTTTGCTTTTGGCAGCTTGCCTAGGGCAATAGCCTTATCCACCGTATCCTGGCCCATGCGGCGGTAGGTGGTCCACTTGCCACCCGTGATGGTAATGAGGACGGCATCGGACACCAGAATCTTGTGGCTGCGGGAGATTTCCTTGGTCTTCTCCGAGCCATCTTGTGGGGCTGCCAGGGGCCGCAGGCCGGCAAAAACGCTCAGGGCATCGCTCCGTTTGGGCGGGCGCGCCAGGTAGCGGGCGGCAGTACGCAGAATGAAGTCGATTTCCTCTTCCAGCGCCTGGGGCTCCTGGCTGTACTCGTTTAGGGGCGTATCGGTGGTGCCCAGCACCACACGCTCGTGCCACGGCACGGCAAACAGCACGCGGCCGTCGTCGGTCTTCGGAATCATGATGGCGTCATTGCCGGGCAGGAACGACTTGTCGAGCACGATGTGCACGCCCTGGCTGGGACGCACCAGCTTTTTGGCGCCGGGCTGGTCCATTTGCAGGATTTCATCGACAAAGATGCCGGTGGCATTCACCACGGCTTTGGCCGTTAGCTCGTACACGCGCCCCGTTTCCTGGTCGGCGGCTACTACCCCGGCTACTTTGCCCTGCGCGTCTTTCAGCAGGTTGCGCACCTCGAAATGGTTGAGCAGCGTGCCGCCTTGCTCAATGGCCGTTTGCGCCAAATTCACGGCTAGGCGGGCATCGTCAAACTGCCCATCGTGGTAGAGCACGCCGCCTCTCAGGCCGTCGGTTTTGATGTTGCCCAGGCGCCGGACGGTTTCTTTTTTATTGAGATACTTGGAAGCGCCCAGGCTCAGCTTCCCGGCCAGCAGGTCGTACATCGTCAGGCCGATGGTGTAGAAGGCCCCACCCCACCACTCGTAGTTGGGAATGATAAAATCCTGATTTTTGACCAAGTGAGGGGCATTTTTCAGCAGCAGCCCTCGCTCGTAGAGGGCCTCACGCACCAGGCCAATATCGCCTTGCGCTAGGTAGCGCACGCCGCCGTGTACCAGCTTCGTGCTGCGGCTGCTAGTGCCCTTGGCATAGTCTACTTGTTCGAGTAGCAAGGTTTTGTAGCCCCGGCTAATGCCGTCAAGCGCTACGCCTAAGCCCGTAGCACCGCCTCCAATCACAATCAGGTCCCAGGTGGGCTGGCTGGTCAACTGCTGAATGAGGGTCTCCCGCTGGAAACTACGCTCGGTTACTTGCTTGCCCATATTTTCGTTTTGTTACTTTAATTTTCAATATCAATATAAAAATAACAAAACGAAACTTACAAACGAAACAAAATAACGCAACAGCTTTATTGATTACAGGTAGTCACATCATACTACCCTATTTATCAATTACTTAATACGAATATTCATCCCGAAGCGATACCGTAAACTTATTGCTCATCTTCCTACTATCTCATTGTAACCGAAACACAACAGCTAGAAAGAGTATAAAAGAAGACAGCTCCACGAAAAATTGGATACATTTACTCTGATGAACCCCAGCATGAAAAGGCACCAGCTCATTTTGCAGCAGTTGCAGGAGCATAAGCACGTAGAAGTACCCGCGCTGTGTGAGGTGCTAAATGTGTCGGCCGTGACAATCCGTAAGGATCTGAAACTACTTGAAGAAAAAGGATTGCTGTTTCGTACCCACGGCGGCGCGGCTCTGGAGAGTCCGTATATCAAGGACCGGCCTGTGAACGAGAAGGAGTTGCTGAACGTGACCGAGAAAACGGTCATTGTGTCGGCCGCTGCCCGTCTCATTGAGGCGCAGGAGTCGGTTATTATTGCCTCGGGCACCACCATGCTGGCGCTGGCCCGCGCCCTACCCGCCCAGTTGCCGCTCACCGTTATTACCTCGGCCCTGAACGTGGGCATGGAGCTGTTGCGCCACCCCGAAATAGAGGTGTTGCAGCTTGGCGGCTACCTACGGCACAGTTCATCGTCGGTGACGGGACCGTACGCCGAGCAGGTGCTAGCCGATACTTCGTGCAGCAAGCTCTTCCTAGGCATCGACGGTATCGACCTGGATTTTGGCCTGACTACCACCAACATGGGCGAGGCCCGCCTGAACCAGCAGATGATTCGGGCGGCGCAGGAAACCATTGTGCTGGCCGACTCCTCGAAGTTCGGCCGCCGCGGCTTCGGCCGTATCTGTGGCCTCGACCAGGTGCACCGCATCATTACCGACGCTGGTATCTCTCACCACGATGCCAAACGGCTGGAAGAGCAAGGCATCCTGCTGACTGTGGTATAGACATCCCAAAAGCAACCCGAACGAAATACCCTCGTCAGGGCTTCAAGCCCTGACGAGGGTAGCCGGCTACCGGTGCTGCTCGTATTGCTTGCTTTCCAGCACCTGCTCTAGCCTTTGTCGCCCCTCAGAAGGTAGGGAGGCAAACGCTTCTATACGAAGCGCCTCCGCCAGTTGCTCCGCCGTTCGGATGCCCACAACAGCTGATGCTACCCCCGGCGCCTCCAGAACAAAGCGCGCAGCAACCTGCGCCGCGGAGACATTCAGTTCGCTGGCCGTAGCGCGCACGGCCGTAGCCATGGCGCCTACCTCTTTCGCCGAATACCCCAAATAGTCTTTCGCGGGCTTATCCAGCAGCAGTCCTTGCGCGTAGCTGCCGCGCACCAGCACACTAATAGACTGCTCGTGCAGCAGCTTCAGGGTTTCTTCCTCCGGCCGACGGTCGAGGAGGCTGTATTGGGTCATCACGCTCACCATGGCAGACCGCTGCACGTACTCGCGGATGACATTGGGGCGGATAGACGAAATGCCATAGTAGCGAATTTTGCCTTCTTGTTGCAGTTGCTCAAAGGCCGCGATAGTATCGTCGATGGGGTCGTCGAGGGTACCGCCGTGGAGCTGGTAGAGGTCGATGTAGTCGGTTTGGAGGCGGCGCAGGCTCTGCTCTACAGCCTGTAGGATGTAGGCTTTGCTGGCATTCCAGGCGGTGCTGCCGTCGGGTAATAGTTGGTTGCCGACCTTTGTGGCCAGCAGCACATTGGAGCGCCGCCCTTTAAAGGCTTTGCCGACGGAAACTTCATTTTCACCTTTTTGGTAGAGGTCGGCCGTATCAAAGTAGTTGATGCCCTGGTCGAACGCCTGGTGCAGCAGGCGGGCGTTGGCGGCGTGGTCGTCTTGCAAAGACATGCAGCCGTAGCTGATTTCGCTGGCCTGTAAGTCGGATTTACCTAGTTGGTTGTATTTCATGCGGAGGCGTTTGGTAATAGAGACGCAGGTTTGCGCCACGGCGTTACGGCACAGGCAATAGGAGTGCAACCCGTAACAGGAAATTAGACGGAGGCACCTTCTATTTCTTGTTTAGTTTCCCTTTGGTTCGCGCCTGAACAACACAACGTCTGTGTTTGTAGTATAGCAGACAATTGGCCGCTAATCTTTCCTGCTTACCGGTAATTCTTTAGCTTCGCCCCGGAACCCACCTCTAACCACTACTTATGGCAGAGTCTGCTGAGATTATTCTCGAAGGGAAATCATTTTCTTTCCCCACTATTGAAGGCACTGAGCATGAAAAGGCAATTGACATTGCTAAGCTCCGCGACCAAACCGGCTACGTCACTATTGATCCGGGCTACAAGAACACCGGTGCCACGAAGAGCGCCATCACGTTCCTCGACGGCGAGGAAGGCATTCTGCGCTACCGCGGCTACCCCATTGAGCAACTGGCTGAGCAGTCTAGCTTCCTGGAAGTGGCCTATCTGCTGATTTATGGCTCCCTACCCACCCAGAGCGAGCTAGATGCATTCAGCAACCGCATCACCAAGCATACGCTGGTGCACGAGGATATCCGCAAGATCTTCTCCGGCTTCCCCAGCAGCACGCACCCCATGGCCATCCTCAGCAGCATCACCTGTGCGCTGACTGGTTTCTACCCCGAGAGCATCGACCCCAACCAGACCAAGGAACAGGTAGACCTGACCATTGTGCGCTTGCTGGCTAAAATGCCCACCATTGCGGCCTGGACTTACAAAAACTCCATCGGGCACCCGCTTAGCTACCCCCGCAACGACCTCGACTACTGCGCCAACTTCCTCCACATGATGTTTGGCTACCCCACGGAGAAGTACGAGGTGAACCCGGTGGTGGTGCGCGCCCTCAACAAGCTGCTCATCCTGCACGCCGACCACGAGCAGAACTGCTCTACGTCTACCGTGCGCCTAGTAGGCTCGTCCAACGCGTCGCTCTACGGCTCGGTTTCGGCTGGTATCAACGCCCTGTGGGGCCCGCTGCACGGCGGCGCCAACCAAGAGGTGATTGAGATGCTGGAGGCCATTGAGCGCGATGGTGGCGACACTAGCAAGTTCATTGCGAAGGCCAAGGACAAGGAAGACCCCTTCCGCCTGATGGGCTTCGGCCACCGCGTGTACAAGAACTTCGACCCGCGCGCCAAGATTATCAAGAAGGCTGCCGATGAGGTGTTGCAGGAACTAGGCGTTACGAATAGCCCCCTGCTGAAAATCGCCAAGGAGCTGGAAGAAGCCGCCCTCACCGATCAATACTTCGTTGATCGTAAGCTCTATCCAAACGTGGACTTCTACTCGGGCATCATCTACAAAGCCCTGGGTATTCCGTCGGAAATGTTCACGGTGCTGTTTGCCCTGGGCCGCCTACCCGGCTGGATTGCCCAATGGAAGGAGATGCGCGAGAACAAGGAGCCCATCGGCCGTCCGCGCCAGATCTATGTGGGCGAGCGGGAGCGCGACTACGTTGGCATCGAGCAGCGCTAAGCTGCCTCTTATTACCCGCTACACAAAAAGCCCGCTGTAAAGCGGGCTTTTTTCGTGTACTCCAGTGAAGTAGCTGTTGTATCGATAGCAGGCGATTAACGTAGATTCACGGCTGTCATCGACGCTTTGGCTTCTCTGTAGGCAACCATCTGGCGGGGCCACAGGATAGCGGCCAAATCCCACTCGTAGTGGTCCTGGATTTCGGCCATCTGCTTGTCAACGGCTTCTGCATCCATGGTGCGCTGTTTTTTCAGGGTTTCCACGGCCGTCAGCATCTGCAGGTTCAGTCGCTTCACTTTCAGGTACTGGCCTTCGTTGAGGTGCGTTTTAGCCGCAATCTGCTGGGTCATGGTTTTGGCACGAGTTGCCAGAGGCGAATCGCCGGGACCACCAGCTACTACAGAAGTCGTGCTGAACAGAGCGAATACGGCGAGTAGAATGTAGGATTTCGTTTTCATGGTTGATATTGGGTAGAAGGTGGAAAGATGAACTGTATTACAGGAATGAGACAATGGAAAAAGTTAACTGGTGGCAGCACTGGCGATACATAGACCGGCTAGTGAGGCAAAACATAATTATAATCGAATATAATACTATTTATCAATAAAGTGCAACATAAAATTATTATATTTTTCTGATAACTATCACTTAACTAATCTACAGCTGCATTCCTATTCGTTTTTGCATTGCTCAGCTCTGCGCTGATAGAAGTAGAAACGCATGATAATTGTATTGCTACCGTAAGAGGGACGACGAAGAATTGTCTTTTCAGCTCAGCGAAGCTACTCGGCGCGGAAGGCCATACGAGTATTTTCGAGGTGATGGTAGATTTGCTGCTGGGCAGGATACAGTAGGGCCAGCATCTCGCTTTCGTATTGCGCCTGCATAGCCGAAGCGTTTTCATCCAGCGCCGATATAGCAGTGCTACCCTCCTGTTTAAGCGCTTCCATCTCCGTAAGCCACCGAACATTCAGTTGCTTTAACTTTAGATACTGGCCTTCATCGAGGCGCATCTTGGTGGCCATGGCCCGAGTGAGTACTACCGCCCGCTGCTGAATGGTAGCTTTTTCATCGGGTTCTAGATGGCTTCCTTTAGCCAGGCTGCTTGAGTACAATCCTAGTAGCAAGGCGGCGGTTAAGTATGCTTTTTTCATGCTCGTGATAAGTGAAAGAGTGAAAATTAACGGATACAACTATGTATTGACATTGTGTTCTATATGGCTAAATCCTATTTTCAATGAATAGTTAGCCTTTTGGAACGGTACAAACGTATTGGCTAAATTTTAACTTAAAAAAGATATTGTAGTATTTAAATAACTGATAACTTGCACTAAACTTATACAACATACTTATTTCCAGCTACCTGTTCAGCGCCTGAAAAAGGAATACTACAATCATAAAAAAAGCCAATAGCGGAGGCTATTGGCTTAGGTGTCGAACGAGTAGTGAGCTATAATAGCCGGAACTCGATGCGGCGGTTCTGCTGGCGGTGTGCTTCTGAATCGTTGGCGACCAAGGGACGGGTTTCGCCATAGCCTTTGAAGCGCAGGCGGGTAGCCTTCACGCCGTGCTCGCTTAGGTAATCATATACGGCCTTGGCGCGGTTTTGCGAGAGCACCATGTTGTCGGCATCAGCGCCTACATCATCGGTATGGCCGGAAATCTCCACCTGCACCTCCTGATACTGCTGCATAAACTGAATCAGCCGGTTCAACTCAGTGCGCGACTTGGGCTTCAGCTCGTACTTATTGGTATCAAAAAACAAGTTATTGAGCACGATGGTGCGCCCGGCCCGCACGGGCTCTAGGTAGATGTCAAGCGTGAGCGGGTCGAAGCTGCGCTTGTCAGTGTAATCGAAGCTTAGGCTTTTGAGCAGGTATTTATCGGCCACGGCGTACATGGCGTACTGCCTACCCTCGTTCAGCACCACCGTGTAGTCGCCCTGCTCGGGGTCGGAGGTCACATATTGTGTGAGCTGGTCGGTGTTGAGGTCGTAGAGCTGCACATCGGCCTTTAGCGGCTTTTTCGTGATGGCATCGAACACCCTACCTTGCGTGTAGGTGCTAGTTTCCTGCGCCTGCACCGACTGCGGCACCTCGAAACTATACAGTTCTACCGGCCGGTTGCGCACCTTGGTTACGCCTGGCTCCGAAGTGCGCGAGCGGGAGCAGAAGCCCCGGCGGTTGTCGGAGGAAATAAACAGCGAGGCTTCGTTCTCAAAGGTATTGAGCGGGTAGCCCAGGTTCTGCGGCACGCCCCACTTGCCATCGGGCTGCACGGCACTACGGAACACGTCCAAGCCGCCCATGCCTACCAGCCCATCCGTTACGTAGTAGAGCGTGGTGCCTGAGGCGTGAATAAACGGCGCCATATCCTGGCCCGGCGTGTTCACGGGGGCGCCCAGGTTGCGGGCGGGGCTCCAGGAGCCGTCGTCTTGCTGGGTGGTCACGTAGATGTCTTCCTTACCCAGGCCGCCGCGCCGGTCGGAGGTGAAGTAAAGCGTGCGCCCATCGGCCGAAAGCGAAGCCTGCGAATCCCAGTAGGGCGAGTTGACGCTGCGGCCCATATTCTGGGGCTTGCTCCAGGTGTTGCCCGTGCGCCGCGAGATGTACAGGTCGCAGGAGCCCACGGAGCCGGGCCGGTCGCAGGAGGTGAATACCAGCGTTTTGCCGTCGCCGGAAATCGTGGCCGCGCCCTCGTTATAAGGCGTGTTGATGGCCGGTGATATTGATACCGGCTCACTCAGCGACCCGTCCTTGCTCTGCTTGGAAATCAGGATATCCTCGAAACTATCATCTGATGCGCTGGCTCGGGCCGTGAACACCAGAAAACGGTTGTCGGCCGTCAGCACCGGGAAATACTGAAAGTAAAACGTATTCAGCGGCTCGCCGAGGCGCTCAGGCTGCTTGCCGGTGGGGTTGGCTATAGCCTTCAGGGCAAACTCGCAGTTGAGCAGTTGCTGCTGCGCCCGCGCCGTATTGCGCTGCCCTTTTGGCCCTACCTTCAGGTACTTGGTGTAGCCATCGGCGGCGGTTTTGTAATCGCCCATACTCAGGGCCAGTTCGCCCAGCGTGAAGTAGCTGTTGGCCTGACCGGCGGCCACCGGTAACTTGCTCAGTCCGTCGCGGTAGGCTTCGTAGGCACTCTGGTTTTCGCCCATTGCCTTCAATAAAGAGCCGCGTAGTACATATGGCTCGCCTAAGGAAGGAAACTTCTCATTGAGCACTTGCAACGTTTCTAGTGCCTTGTTAAAATCGCGGGCTTTGGCTTGCTGCTGCGCTTTATCCCATAGGCCGCGCGCTTTGGTATTGGTAGTGGCCAGGGTTACCTGCGCGGAACTTGACAGAGGCAGCGCCAGCACAAACGCCAACAATGAAGCAGGAAAGGAGAAGCGCATGGAAGGAGAAAGGGTGGGCTAGACCAGAAGATCGGCTAAGGAATATCGAGGTACTTATGCGTTTGCAACGACACCTGCCAGCGCGGATTGGCCTTCACGTAATCGATAATAAGCGGGGTTATGGCGGCGGCTTTGCTCCACTCGGGTTGCAGGTACAAGCGACAGTTCTCCCCTACCTGCGCGGCGTGTTCTTCAGCCCATTTAAAATCAGACTTATTGAATACTACCACTTTAAGCTCGTGGGCTTCAGCCAGCACTTGAGGTAGAGGAGCTTTAAATTTCTTGGGCGAAACGCAGATCCAGTCCCAGCGGCCGGAAAGCGGGTAAGCCCCGGAGGTTTCAATCCAGGTCTGGCAGCCGGCTTCTTGCAGGGAGCTGGTGAGTTGGGTGAGGTCGTGCATGAGCGGCTCGCCGCCGGTAATCACGGCGTTGCGGCCGGGGTAGGACGTGACAGCGGCCACCATGTCGGCAATGGCCACGCGCGGGTGCGCCTCGGCATCCCAAGACTCTTTCACATCGCACCACACGCAGCCAACATCGCAGCCGCCCAGGCGGAGGAAGTACGCAGCGCGGCCCGTGTTGTAGCCCTCGCCCTGAATCGTGTAGAAATGCTCCATCAGAGGCAGCGTGGCCGCCCCTGTGCTATCGGCCATTAGGCCAGTTGCAACGGGAAGTTGATGTAACAAAACAGTCGGCAAAAAAGGTATCGGGCCTTAGGAAAGGCGCTGGGTACCATGGCACCCAAAAACCCTGCCTAAAGCCCGACTTTAAAGATACTAGTAAAGCTTCAAACTGCGAAAATGGCGGTTTGGTTCTGGTTTTTTACCGCGGGTACACCTCGCCTTTCGCGGCGCGTAGCGTGTTCAGCAGCAGCATAGCAATGGTCATGGGGCCTACCCCACCCGGCACCGGCGTGATGTAGCTGGTTAGCGGCGCTACCTCAGTGAAATTCACGTCGCCCTTCAGCACGAAGCCTGACTTGCGGCTGGCGTCCTCTACCCGCGTAGTGCCCACGTCAATCACCACCGCGCCTGGCTTCACCATGTTGCCGGTTACGAACTCTGGGCGGCCTAGGGCAGCCACCACAATATCGGCCTGGCGCGTGATTTCAGCTAGGTTTGCCGTGCGCGAGTGGCATAAAGTAACCGTGCAGTTACCAGGCTCTAAGTTCTTAGCCAGCAATATACTAACCGGCATACCTACTATATTGGAGCGGCCAATCACCACGCAATGCTTCCCGCTGGTTTTGATCCCGTAACGCTTCAGCAACTCCACGATGCCCGAAGGGGTAGCCGGCAGCAAAGCCGGTAGTCCCGCCACCATACGGCCCAGGTTCATGGGGTGAAAGCCGTCTACGTCCTTTTCGGGGCGGACTGCCTCAATCACCTTCTCCGCATTGATATGCTTGGGTAGGGGTAGCTGCACGATGAACCCATCGATTTCGGGGTCCTGATTCAGCTCCTCTACCTTCGCCAGCAGTTCTGCCTCCGTGATGGTGTCTTCGTAGCGCAGCAGGGTGCTGCCGTAGCCTACCCGCTCGCAGGCCAGCACTTTGTTGCGCACGTAGGTCTCTGAGCCGCCGTCGTGGCCGACGAGGATGGCCGCCAAGTGAGGCACCTTTTGGCCAGCGGCTTTCAGCTGCGCTACTTCGGCGGCAATTTCAACTTTGATGTCCTCGGCGGTTTTCTTACCGTCGATGAGTTGGTAGGTAGCAGCTTCGGGGGCTGGGGTCATAGTAATGCGGGTTTACTCTTGGTCGGTTTTGGCCTTGTTTTCGTGGGCGGCAATAGCGGCGTTACCGGCTTCCGTGAGAGCTTTTTCCATAGCGGGCCAATCGTCGCGCCACCGGAACTTACGCTCCTGGCCTTTGATGATTTTTTCCAGTTGCTCCTGGCTTTTGCAGTTCTTGGTGATGTTCTCAGACATGGGATGGATGTGTAATCATACAACGCCGTGTCAAGAAGTGTATGAGGTGAAAAGTAAAGGAGCCAGCAAAAAGCGCGGCCCCTTCCGGAGCCGCGCTTTCGGGCATTAGTCAATCTTTAATACGGCCAGGAAAGCTTCCTGAGGGATTTCTACGGAGCCCACTTGGCGCATCCGCTTTTTGCCCTCTTTCTGCTTTTCGAGCAGCTTACGCTTACGCGAGATGTCGCCGCCGTAGCACTTGGCAATTACGTTTTTGCGCAGGGCTTTCACCGTTTCGCGGGCTACGATTTTCTGGCCGATAGAGGCTTGAATAGCAATTTCGAACTGCTGGCGGGGTAGCAGCTCGCGCAGCTTTTCGCAGAGGCGCTTGCCCCACTCGTAGCTCTTGCTACGGTGCACGATGGCCGACAAGGCGTCGACCTTCTCGCCGTTCAGCATGATATCCAGCTTCACCATGTCCGACTCGCGGAAGCCAATCAGCTCGTAGTCGAGCGAGGCATAACCGCGCGAAATGGTCTTAAGCTTGTCGAAGAAGTCGAACACGATTTCCGACAGCGGCAGCTCGAAGGTCATCTCTACCCGCTCAGACGTCAGGTAGCTTTGGCCTTTGATGATGCCGCGCTTCTCCATGCACAGCGTGATAATGGAACCCACATAGTCGGCCGCCGTGATGATCTGGGCCTTGATGAACGGCTCCTCGATGAACTTCACCGTGTTCGGCTCAGGCATCTCGGAGGGCGCGTTGATGATGTACTCCTGATCCTTGGTGCCGGTGGCGTGGAACTGCACCGAGGGCACGGTGGTAATTACCGTCATGTCGAACTCACGCTCCAGGCGCTCCTGCACGATTTCCATGTGCAGCATGCCCAGGAAGCCGCAGCGGAAGCCAAAGCCCAGGGCCGCCGAAGTTTCGGGTTCCCACACCAAGGCGGCGTCGTTGAGCTGGAGTTTTTCCATGCACGAGCGCAGTTCCTCGTACTCGGTGGTATCCACGGGGTAGATACCAGCAAATACCATCGGCTTCACGTCCTCGAAGCCGTGAATGGCCTCTTTCGTGGGGTTAATGACGTTGGTAATGGTGTCGCCTACCTTCACCTCGCGGGCTTCTTTAATGCCCGAAATTAGGTAGCCTACGTTGCCGGCCCGCATCTCAGGGCGGGGCTCCTGTTTGAGGCCCAAGATGCCGATTTCATCGGCGCCGTACTCCTTACCGGTAGCCATGAAGCGGAGCTTATCGCCCTTGCGCATGGTGCCGTTTTTGATGCGAAACAGCACCTCGATGCCCCGGTAGGAGTTGAACACCGAGTCAAAAATCAGGGCTTGCAGAGGGGCCTCGGGGTCACCTGCTGGGGCGGGAATCCGCTCGCAGATGGCATTCAGAATTTCCTCAATGCCAATACCAGCTTTGCCCGAGGCGTGGATGATTTCGTCCCGGTCGCAGCCAATCAGGTCCACAATCTCGTCCGACACCTCCTCCGGCATGGAGTGGGGCAGGTCAATTTTATTGAGGACCGGAATGATGGTCAGGTCGGAGCCAATGGCCAGGTAGAGGTTGCTAATCGTCTGTGCCTCAATCCCCTGCGACGAATCCACAATCAACAAAGCGCCTTCGCAAGCGGCAATGGAGCGGGATACTTCGTAGCTGAAATCGACGTGACCAGGCGTATCAATCAGATTGAGCGTGTACTGCTCGCCCTGGTACTGATACTGCATCTGGATAGCGTGGCTCTTGATGGTGATGCCCCGCTCGCGCTCCAGGTCCATGTTGTCGAGCAGCTGGGCTTGCATATCGCGCTGGGCCACGGTCTGGGTGAATTCCAGGAGGCGGTCGGCCAGGGTGCTTTTGCCGTGGTCGATGTGGGCAATGATGCAGAAATTACGAATGTTCTTCACTAGAGGCGGTTTTTGCAACTGCAAAGTTACGCAAATCAGCCCGCAAAAGCTAGCTGCCGGCATAAGTCGCCGCGCCCGCCCAAGCTCAACCAAAACGCGCTGCGTGGCCTGTTCGTTTAAACAAGGCCCTACCCCACCCGCCACCATGAGGGTAGGCTTCGTTCCACTTTCCTACCCCTCCCAACCATGAGCATTCAGGTAAACAAGAAGGCCGTAGCGTATGCTAAGCAACTCATCAAAGACGGAAAAATCAAAAACGACTCCGGCCATTGGAGCCAGCATAACCCCAATACGGCCGCTGAGAACAAGTTTATTGACCAGCACGAGATAGAAGAATACGCCAAGTGGCACCTCGGCGAAGACACCAGCATGGGCGAAGACACCAAGGGCCGCTACAAGTTTCCCTACGGTGACTTCAAAACCGTGCACCGCGACGGCCTACTAGCGGCCAAGGAGCGTGCCGCCCAGCAAGGCTACCACGACATCGAAAAGGCCGCCAACGAGTTGGAACAGGCGCTGGAAAAAGCGGCTGACTACGAGTAAATCGAGGCGCAAACCGTTCGGCAACCTGTGGGTGAGTGCTACAAGCCGCCGAACGATTTACGGAAATCGCCTGCTCCCAAATCACTCTACAAAATTTGCGTCAACCTCGCCTGTCGAAGGACCTTTTGCGTTGTTAGGGTACTGCACACTCGTGTACCTACTTCTTTTATGACGCAAGCTACTCCTTTAGAAGACTATGGCCTGGTGGGCAACCTACATACGGTTGCGCTAGTATCGAACAGAGGCTCAATAGATTACCTTCCTTTCACCCGCTTCGACTCCCCTACCATCTTTGCCTCGCTGCTCGACGCTGAAAAGGGCGGACATTGGGCACTGACTCCCGCCGACGAAGGGGTGCAATCCAAACAACTTTACCTGCCTAACACGGGCGTGCTCCTAACGCGCTTCTACTTTAAAGGCGGCATTGCCGAGCTGACGGATTTCATGCCCATCAAGCACCAGGAGCAGAACTGCGCCGTGGTGCGGATGCTGCGTGTCATCAAAGGCAGCATGACGTTTACTATGCACTGCTGCCCCCGTTTCGACTACGCCCGCGCGCCGCACGAGCTGGTGCAGCAGGAGAATGACCTGCTTTTCCGCAGCACCAGCGAGAAGGACTTTCAGTTTCGTCTGCTTGGCGACCGGACGCTTCAGCCTACCGGCACCGGCGACGCTACCGGCACCTGGACCCTGGAAGCCGGCGACACGGCCAGTTTTGTAATTGAAGCCACACCCGTTGACGACCCTTCTTTTATCGCCCGCGACCTGGCGCACTACACCGAAGGCGCTTTTCAGGATACGCTAACGTACTGGCGCGAGTGGATTGAAAGTAGTACCTACATTGGCCGTTGGCGCGAAACGGTGCTGCGCTCCGCTATTACGCTCAAGCTGCTTACCTCACTCCAATACGGCTCAACGGTAGCGGCGGCTACTTTCAGCCTGCCCGAGTGCGTGGGTGGTGCCCGCAACTGGGACTACCGCTTCACCTGGATTCGCGACGCGGCCTTTACCATGTATGCATTTTTGCGTCTGGGCTTTACCACCGAATCGAAAGCTTTTCTGCACTGGATTATGGAGCGGTGCAACCAGTTGAAAGACGCCGCCGACTTGCAGTTGATGTATGCTGTGGATGGCTCCACTGACCTACCCGAAAAGGAGCTATTGCACCTGGCCGGCTACCGCGATTCGCGTCCGGTGCGCATTGGTAATGGCGCCGCTCAGCAGTTTCAGCTTGACATCTACGGCGAGCTGCTTGACACGATTTATCTCTACAACAAGTACGGCGGCGCCATCACCTACGACTTTTGGAAACACGTGTCGCGGCTGGTGGATTTTGTGGCGGAGAACTGGCAGGAGGAGGACCACGGTATGTGGGAAGTGCGCGACGAGGAGCGCCAGTTCATTTCGGCCAAAATGATGTGCTGGGTAGCGCTGGACCGCGGCATTCAGATTGCCAACGACCGCTCGTTCCCGGCCCCGCTGGAAAAGTGGTACAAGGTGCGCGATGAGATTTACCAGGAAGTATTCACGAACTATTGGAGCGAGGAAAAACAAGCCTTTGTGCAGTATAAAGGCGGTGATGTACTGGATGCCGCCGTGCTGTTACTTCCACTAGTGCGTATGTTTAGCCCAGCCGAGCCGCGCTGGCAGTCTACCATGCGCACCCTCGAAAAGGAGCTGATTATTGACTCGTTGATGTACCGCTACCACGCCGGCGGGGGTGCCTCCGATGGCCTGGAAGGAGAGGAAGGCACGTTCACGATGTGCTCGTTCTGGTACATCGAGAACCTGTCGCGGGCAGGCGATTTGGACAAGGCTACCCTGCTATTTGAGAAGCTACTGGGCTTCGCGAGTCCGCTGGGCCTCTACTCCGAGCAGATTGGAACGGCCGGCGAGCAGATCGGCAACTACCCGCAAGCCTTTACGCATCTAGCCCTTATCAGCGCCGCGTTTCAGCTCAACCGTGACCTGGACGAGCGCCACAGCGGCAAGACGCAACAGGGTCATTTGTTTGTAGGGTAGGAACCATTGCGTTGCTGTTGTGGTGTTGGACGTTTGGAACTACGCAACTGAACTGACATCAGCAACTCCGATTATTTTGTATCCCTACTGCTAACTCTGACTTAGCATTTGCCTGAACAACTTCGGACAAATTCAACCTAAAAACTCCCGGCTGAAGCGCGTTGCTTCAGCCGGGAGTTTTGTTTTTGGGAGGGTAGCGTTGCAACGTTTGGGGTTTCCTTCTCACTCTACTGGCTACATCATTCTTCTTTACATGATAGCCTATCTCCTATTTCTTCCGCTTTCATCATTCTTCTTTCAGGGCCCTACCCCAGCCATTATCAATGCTGACACCAACGCCGCCGTGCCCTATGCCTCTGTGGGGGTGAAAGGCAAACCCATTGGAACGGTGGCTGATGCCCAGGGACATTTTAACCCGCAGCAACTGGCTGCCGCTGCGGCTAATGACACGGTAGTATTTTCTTGTGTGGGCTACCGGCCTTACAAAGTACTAGCTGCTGAGCTGACGCGTCACGCTACCATTAAGCTGACGCCACAAGCCCAGACCCTCGGCGAAGTGCACGTGCGCGCCAATGGCTGGAAACGCCACCGCCTGGGCCGCGACGGTATTTGGGGCTTCACCTACTACAACTTTCACCTGTCTACCGACAAAAGCCCCGCCAGCATCCCTGGCCGTGAGGTAGGGACCATCCTGCACGTGAAACCAGGCAGCTACCTAGAAGATGCGCACGTGTATTTCGGGACCCGCAACTACAAGAATCTACGTTTCCGCCTCAACGTGCGCACGCTCGACGCCGAAGACCACCCGGCCGCCAGCCTGCTCACGCAAGACATTCAGTTTGCCGTACCCGACAATGCCCCCAAAGGCTGGCAACACATCAACCTACAACCCTACCTGGTTTGCGTAGGTGACAACAAGCGCGTGGCCGTGACGCTGGAGTGGCTCGACGGCCTGGAAGCCCGCGACCGCGCCGACAAAAACCAGTGGAACGTACTGCTGATTCCGGCTGCTTTATCGGCTACGCACCGCATGGTATTCCGTGACAAATCCGAGGATCAATGGCACGTGCAACCCGTAAATCTGAGCTTGTATGTGACAGTAGCGAGTCCCCGTGACTAGGGAAGTATTAGACTGAAGACCGCACCCTTCCGTAGCCCAGGACTTCAGCTTTGAAAGCTAAAATGAACGGGGCCTATCGTCTCAGAACTGAAGCCTTCGGCTACGAAGTAGCAAGCAGCATACTATAATAGGTGGATGGCTGCTAGAGCCAAGTGCAATGCCACCGGGTAGGGACCCAGTCTACCTAGCCAGGCACAATACGCGATAGTCCGTCGGGGTGATGCCTTCCAGTTGCCGGAACATGCGCGTGAAGTAGTTCAGGTTGCTGAAGCCCGCTTTGAAGCATATTTCGGTGATGCTGAGCGCGGGGTTTTTCAGGCACTTTTTGGCTAGGCGCATGCGCTCTTTAATAATGTAGTCGATGGGCGACAGACCAAATTCGTGCTTGAAGGCCCGGTAAAAATTGGGCTTGCTCATGTACACCTTCTCGCTCAGGTCGTCGACGCTGATTTTCTCCGCAATGTTCTCTTTGATGTAGTGCAGAATGTGCGCAAACCGGTTGGAGGTAGCCAGCACGGCCACGTTGTGCTCCTTTTCGTGGAGACTTTGCACCTGCATGATGCGGAGCAGCAGCTCTTTCACTGTGAAATCGGCCAGAATATCTTTGTTGCGGGAATCACCAAACCCGATCCGCACCAATTTATACAGCAGCGCGGTCACTTCTTCATCGTTGTAGAAGTAGTGCTGGTTGAAGCTAAAGGTCCACTTTTCGTCCTCCGTTTTGGGGTAGTGCTCGTTCAGATAGTTCACCGTGTCGATGATTTGCAGCCGGTCAATGGCCAGGGCCACGCACTGGGTAGGGTTCTCATCTGAGGCCTCCGGGAAATCAATCCTCATCTTCAAATTGGGTGGCACTACCATCGTATTGCCGGGCAGGTAGTTAAACTTCTCCTGCTCCAACAGGTGCATCACCTTCTTGCCGCGTAGCATATTGGTGAGCACCAGGTCGCTGTACGACTGCTCTACCTGCGCACTTTGTATATAGGTTTCGAGCAGACTAATCTCATAGTTTTCCAGCGTTTGTACCCGCCTGTTGTCAATCAGGGTCGTAAGGTTCTGCGCGTTGGGCAGCGGGATGAGAGGAAGCAAATCAGGTACACGCATGGGTGGGTGGTCAGAATGTATCTGCACTCGGGCAGCGATGCAAATGGAGGTAAAATACGCGGGCTACCTGGCAAAACGTAGCCCGCAGGTGGGGTTCGATAGGATACTGCTACCACTTGATACCATTCTGCCAGTATGGCCGTGCAGCCTGCCCTAGCTTTGCAGCATAGTATCCTGATTCGCTTTTCCAGCCGAGCGGTACTATCTGAGTAACCAGCTACGTAGCCGAATCCAAAACCTGCGGACCCCATGAGCAAGACACCTTCCGATGCGCTGAGCACAACCCTGCACAACCATCTAGAGCAGATCATCCGGGAAAATCAACAGCTAGCCGAAAAGCTTGATTTCGACCAGGTAGCGGCAATCCTTCCGCTCTTGCAACAGGCCAACCGGGTGTTTGTTGTGGGAGCCGGGCGCACCGGACTGGCCTTGAAAGCCGCCGCCATGCGCCTGATGCACCTCGGCCTGACGGTGTTTGTGGTAGGCGAAACCACTACCCCTGCCATCGGCAGCGGCGATGTGCTATTGGCCGGCTCCGGCTCCGGCACCACCAGCAGCATCGTGAAAGCAGCCGAAAAAGCAGCCGCAGCCGGCGCTCGGGTGGTGGCTATTTCCACTACCACCTCGTCGCCGCTGGCGGCGCTGGCTACGCATGTGGCCGTGCTGCCCGCCGCCCAGAAGCAGGACCACGGCGGCGAAATCTCGGCGCAATATGCCGGCAGCCTGTTCGAGCAAAGCGTTCTGCTGCTCCTCGATGCAATCTTCCAGACCCTATGGGGCTTGGATGGCACCCCGGCCGAAGAGCTGTGGAAGCGACATGCCAACCTAGAATAATTTCCTGGGGACACTCCTCCCCTTTTTCTCCTACCTAACACAAAATCAGACCCACAATCATGGCTAAATTACAAGTTGCAATCGACCTACTAAGCACCCAAGAGGCTTTGACCCTGGCTGGTAAAGTAGCGCCCTACGTTGATATCATTGAATTGGGCACGCCCCTGATCAAGAGTGAAGGCCTCGCCGTTATTACGGCCATGAAGCAAGCACACCCCGACAAACTCGTTTTTGCCGATTTCAAAACCGCCGATACGGGTGAGCTGGAAGCGGACATGGCCTTCAAAGCCGGCGCTGACCTAGTAACCATCCTGGGAGCCGTAGACAACGCTACCATCGTAGGCGCTGTGAAAGCAGCCAAAGCGCACGGCAAAGGCGTGGTAGTAGACACTATTGGCGTTGCCGACCGCGTGAAGCGGGCTCAGGAAGTAAGTGCGCTGGGCGTAGAATTCGTGGAGCTGCACGCCGGCCTCGACGAGCAGGCTCTGGAAGGCTATTCTATCCAAGTCCTGATTGATGAGGCGAAGCGCGCCGGTGTACCTGTTTCCATTGCGGGCGGTGTCAACCTGAGCAACATTGCTGCCGTGAAGCAAGCTGGCGTAGCTGTTGCCGTTGCCGGTGGTGCTATCTATAGCGCCGCCGATCCGGCCGCTGCTGCCAAGGAGCTACGCGAAGCCCTCGACGCTGCCTAAGGCAGGTAGTCTCTTTGCTGCATCCGTAGTACACACGCCTTACTAGGCTATCGAAAAAGCTCCGGCCACTGGCCGGAGCTTTTTTATTGGCTGTGCGCAAATGGGTGGATGAGGTAGAAACGCCTCCTGAACGTTGAGCCTACTATCCACGTTTTGGCATTACGACCAAACGCGTATCTTTCTGCTATGCTACCTTCCTTCTCCGAACACAGCCTGGTTTTGCGCGGCCCGTACCTGGAAAAGATGACCGATGCGGAGTTTTTCGACTTCTGCCAGCAGCATCCGGAGTTGCGCATCGAGCGCACGGCCAACCACGAAATTGTTCTTATGTCGCCCACTGGCAGCCGCTCCGGCAAACGCAACGCCCGCTTAAATCTTCAACTCGGTAAGTGGTGGGAGCAACAACCCCACCTTGGTGAAATATTTGATTCCAACACTGGTTTTACCCTACCCGATGGCTCCGTACTATCGCCGGATGCTTCCTGGGTTTCGGCGGCTAAGTGGAACGCCCTGACGACTGAGCAGCAGGATAAGTTTGCCCCTGTGTGCCCGGAGTTTGTGGTGGAGTTGAAATCGGCTACTGATTCAACTAAAACCCTGCAAGCGAAGATGCTTGACTGGCTCCGCAATGGGGCACAACTGGCCTGGCTGCTCGTACCCGAGACAGAAACCGCCTACCTCTACCGCCCCGGCCAGCCAGAGCCGGAGGTGGTACAAGGCTTTGATCATGAGCTTTCGGGCGAAGCAGTGCTACCAGGGTTCCGGCTGCGGCTGGCGGAACTGAGGTAGAGTTCTATTGACCAAGCATTTGTATATAGCCTGCTCGTAAAGTCAATAGTAAATAGACAAATAACAAAGCAACAGGAATAGTCAGATGGTCGCCATCAATCACCGTAAGTATAGCATAGAGGACAGCTAACAGGAGAAGAAAACCCCACCAACTTTCTACTAGTATGGCTCGCCATGTGTACTGACGTGCCTTTACGAACAGCGAAGCGGGCAGCTTAGCAGGCCACAAAGCCAGTAGTAACAAGCCATTCAAAAAAGGCCAACACCATAGCAAGGCCGTCTCACCATACATCAGCGGAATACCAATAGAATCGGCGAAAGGAGGAAAATCACCCCTTGCACCTCTATATAGATAATACCAGTGCAAGGCAACGAAGAGTAGTAGCCAACCAGCATTGAACCAGAGGAAGAACTGTTGCTTATTTAAAGTACGCAACTGCCGTAACTGGCCATTCGTGTAAGGACGTTTCCTGAAGACAAACAGAAATAAGGTAGCGCTAGCTATGGCAATGCCCGAACTGGCATCCAACAATGTGTTGCGAACTGTGCGAAGTTCAGCTTCTTTTTGATAATAAGCCTTTTTCCACTCTTTATCCAAAAAATGACTATTGTAGCGTATTGTATTCAATTCATCTTCTGCTCGTTGGCTTTTATAAGCAGGCATCCAGTAGGCATAAAGCCATATACCAGTTCCTAGCAGAAGGAATATAATTAGCAGTATCTGTACACGCATAGTAAATAGCTCTTAAATCGAGCCGAAAGTATTATTTACGCCTTATAGTTCCAATTCTTGAAGCCCCATGCGCCTCGGCCCCACCGGGGCTTTTTTGTGCGCGTTGCAACGCTATGCTACCCGGCTGCACTCCCTTAGCTGTATCAATCAACGCTACAGCTTCATGCGCCTCACCCTATTAGTCGGCTTTTTATCGATTCTATGTCGTCCTACCCTGCTGGTTGGCCAAACCCTGCAAGGACAAGTGTACCACGATTCTACCGCCTCGCCCGTGCCGTTTGCTTCCGTTGGGGTGAAAGGCAAGGCCATAGGAACTGTGGCAGATGCCCAAGGGCACTTCAGCTTCTCAGACTCGCCAGACCTTGTAGCGACGGATAGTGTGGTGGTTACATGCGTAGGCTACCAGCCGGCTCGACTAGTGGTACGTCAGTTACGGCAACAGCCCATAACTATCCGGTTGCGGAAGCAGCCGCAGACGTTGCGAGAGGTAGTGGTGCGGCACCAGCAACTAAAGCCACAGGTACTGGGACGCACCGGCACCAGCGGAATAGCCCACTGGGGTGTGAATAGTATTGTGGCGGATAGTACCCGCCGACGCGAAAAGCTCGGCTCGGAGTTCGGGACTTTCCTTACTTCCTCCCGTAACTGCTACGTAGACGATTTCAACGTGTACGTGGCTAGAAATCCGTTCCGGCAGGTCCGCCTTCGGTTGCTGTTCTATGCCGTCCGCGACAGCCGGCCGGCGGAATTGTTGCTGCCCGCCGATATTCAACTGGTGCTTACCGAACAGCAGCACGGCTGGATTAGCGTCGATTTGAGGCCTTATAATCTGCAACTCAACAAAGGTCAAAAGATAGTAGTGGCGCTGCAATGGCTCGACGCGGTTGGAGAAACAGCTAGCTATGATTCCTTTGATGTTCCAGCGGCCTTCCCGACTCCCCTGCATCTGGTCTACACCCGGAATAAAAGCCAGGACCAGTGGAAATTCTACCCCGGACAGCCCAGCCTGTACCTGAATGTGCAGAGCTGGCGGTAGGGGCGCGTTGCACGCGCTCGTCGTTGCTGACGTTGTTTAGGTAGCACGAGCTGAATGAGATAGCGCAACGCGGACGCCTTGCACGCGCCCCCGCTGCCTATTTCGTACCTTAGCCTACCCAAACTACCCACCCCACCCAATTATGCAAACCACCCCCGTTGCCCCCTATAAACCCCAGAATCACGTTCGCATCGTTACGGCCGCTGCCCTGTTCGATGGGCACGATGCGGCCATCAACATCATGCGCCGTATCATCCAGAGTAGCGGCGCGGAGGTGATCCACCTGGGCCATAACCGCTCAGTGCAGGAAATCGTAGACTGCGCCATTCAGGAAGATGCCCAGGCCATTGCCATTACCAGCTACCAGGGCGGCCACAACGAGTACTTCAAGTACATGCACGACCTGCTGCACGAGCGCGGCGCGGGCCACGTAAAGATCTTTGGCGGCGGCGGCGGCGTGATTCTACCCACGGAGATAGAGGAGCTGGAAGCCTACGGAATCGAGCGCATTTACTCGCCCGACCACGGCCGCGCTATGGGCCTACAGGGCATGATCAACGACCTGCTGGAAAAATCGGACTTCCCGACAGGCCAGCACCTCAACGGCGAAGTCAGCCACGTGAAGGAGAAGGACGCCCGCAGCATTGGCCGCTTGATTTCCGCCGCCGAAAACTTCCCGGAAGAATTCTCAGCTGTTAGCTCTCAGCTGTTAGCTGCTAGCTCTTCGTCCACAGAAAATAACGACAAGCCAACAGCTAACAGCCAACAGCTAATAGCTAAAACACCAATACTAGGCATCACCGGCACGGGCGGCGCGGGCAAGTCGAGCTTGGTGGATGAGCTGGTAAGGCGCTTCCTGCTCGATTTTCCGGAGAAGACCATTGCCATTATTTCCGTCGACCCCAGCAAGCGCAAGACGGGCGGCGCCCTACTCGGCGACCGGATTCGGATGAACGCCATCAACTCGCCGCGGGTGTATATGCGCAGCCTCGCTACCCGTCAGAGCAACTTGGCGCTGAGCAAGTACGTGCAGGACGCCGTGGACGTGGTACGCGCCGCCGACTTCGACCTGATTATCCTCGAAACCTCGGGCATCGGGCAGTCGGACACGGAAATAACCGAGCACTCCGACGCCAGCCTCTACGTGATGACGCCCGAGTACGGCGCCGCTACCCAGCTGGAGAAAATCGACATGCTGGATTTTGCCGACGTCATTGCCCTCAATAAGTTCGACAAGCGCGGCGCCCTCGACGCCCTGCGCGACGTACGCAAGCAGTACCAACGCAACCACCAGCGCTGGGACGCGCCCCTGGACCAGATGCCGGTGTTCGGCACCATCGCCTCCCAGTTCAACGACCCCGGCATGAACCACCTGTACCGGGCCGTGCTGCACGTGCTGGAAGAAAAAACGGGCGCTACCTTTGCCTCGCACCTCGAAACTCCGGTGGGAGAATCGGAGAAGATCTATATCATTCCGCCCCACCGCACGCGTTATCTTTCCGAAATAGCCGAAACCAACCGCCAATATGACCAGTGGGTCCACCAACAATCCGCAACTGCCCAGCAGCTTTTCGGACTTCAGCAAAGTGTCGACGCCGTCCGCAGCCTCGGGGCCGGAAGCCCTAGCGGAACCAGCGGGAGCAGCCCAGCCCTCGACGCCGGCGCACTCGTGGCCGGCCTGGAGGCCGCATTCGAGGAAATCAAGCTGCGGCTGGACGGGCAAAACTGGAAACTCCTGGAAACCTGGCCGCACAAGGTAGCCGCGTACAAAGCCCCGGAGTTTGTGTTTAAGGTGCGCGACAAGGAAATCCGCATCCAGACGCACACCCAGAGCCTCTCGGGCCAGCAGATTCCCAAGGTTTCCCTACCCCGCTACACGGCGTGGGGCGACTTGCTCCGCTGGCAGTTGCAGGAAAACGTACCCGGCGAGTTTCCCTACACGGCCGGCGTGTTTCCCTTCAAGCGCGAGGGCGAAGACCCTACCCGCATGTTTGCGGGCGAAGGCGGCCCCGAGCGAACCAACCGGCGCTTCCACTACGTGAGCATGGGCCTACCCGCCAAGCGCCTGAGCACGGCCTTCGACTCGGTGACGCTCTACGGCGAGGACCCCGACCTGCGGCCCGACATCTACGGCAAAATCGGCAATGCCGGCGTGAGCATCGCCTGCCTCGACGACGCCAAGAAGCTCTACTCCGGCTTCAACCTGGCCAACCCCAGCACGTCGGTGTCGATGACCATTAACGGTCCGGCGGCCACGCTGGCAGCGTTCTTCATGAACGCCGCTATCGACCAACAGTGTGAACTCTATATAAAGGAGAACGGGCTGGAAAGTGAGGTAGATGCCAAGATCAACCAGCTCTACCACGAGAAAAACCTGGAGTGCCCGCGCTACCAAGGCGCCCTACCCGAAGGCAACGACGGCCTAGGCCTGATGCTGCTCGGCGTGACCGGCGACCAGGTCCTCCCCGCCGACGTGTACGCCACCATCAAGGCGCGCACGCTCTCGCAGGTGCGCGGCACCGTGCAGGCCGACATTCTCAAGGAAGACCAGGCCCAGAACACCTGCATCTTCTCCACGGAGTTTGCCCTGCGCCTGATGGGCGACGTGCAGGAATACTTTATCACGGAGAAGGTCCGCAACTTCTACTCGGTGTCGATTTCGGGCTACCATATTGCCGAGGCGGGCGCCAACCCCATCACCCAACTGGCCCTTACCCTCAGCAACGGCTTCACCTTTGTGGAGTACTACGTGAGCCGGGGCATGGACGTGAACGACTTCGCGCCCAACCTGTCGTTCTTCTTCTCCAACGGCATCGACCCCGAGTACGCCGTGATTGGCCGCGTGGCGCGCCGCATCTGGGCCAAGGCCATGAAGCTGAAGTACGGCGCCAACGCCCGCTCGCAGATGCTGAAGTACCACATCCAGACCAGCGGCCGCTCGCTGCACGCCCAGGAAATCGACTTTAACGATATCCGCACCACGTTGCAGGCGCTCTACGCCATCTACGACAACTGCAACTCCCTGCATACCAACGCCTACGATGAGGCCATCACTACGCCCACCGAAGAATCGGTGCGCCGGGCTATGGCTATTCAGCTCATCATCAACCGCGAACTGGGCCTGGCCAAAAACGAAAACCCGCTGCAAGGCTCCTTCATCATCGAAGAGCTGACCGACCTGGTAGAAGAAGCCGTCCTGGCCGAGTTCGACCGCATCACGGAGCGCGGCGGCGTGCTGGGCGCCATGGAAACCATGTACCAGCGCGGCAAGATTCAGGAGGAAAGCATGCACTACGAGATGCTCAAGCACACGGGCGAGTATCCCATCATCGGCGTGAACACCTTCCTCTCCTCCAAAGGCTCGCCCACGGTCATCCCGGCCGAGGTAATCCGCGCCACGGAGGAGGAAAAGCAGTATCAAATCACGATGCTGCAAAACCTGCACGCCCGCAACCAAGGTACCACCGAGCAGCGCCTGAAGCAACTGCAACAGGTAGCCATTGCCAACGGGAATTTGTTCGAGGAGCTGATGGAAACCGTGAAGTTCTGCTCGCTTGGGCAGATTACGAATGCGCTGTTTGAGGTAGGCGGGCAGTATCGGCGGAATATGTAAGCCAGGGCGTCTGCTTTAGCTAATATGAAGCGAATAAAAAGTAATGGTTTTACACAAAGATTAACACCCTATTAGTCTTTGTGTAAAACCATTACTTTTTGCGCTAACTGTTACTTATAAATACTTGATATCATGAACACTACTGCAAAAGGAGATGCTTTTGAAGAAAGAGCTTTACGTATCGTTGAAGCTATGATAGAAGAAAAGAGAATCGCTGTAATGGCTGATGCATATACGATTAAAACAAAGGAGCCATATTATTCACATGCCAGAAAAGGAAATATTATTTTTGATTTAACAATAGAAGTTCAGCCCCCTGGTTCTAATAAATATTCTATATTTATATAATAGAATGTAAAGACTATAAAACACCGATATCTATAGACAGGCTTGAGGCATTCTGCAAAAAGATAGAGCAGGTTGCACCTCGAAACTCTAAGGCAGTATTTATTACTACAAGTAGGTTCCAAAAATCAGCTCACAACTTTGCCGAATCTCAAGGGGTGATGCTTGTCGGAGTAAACACAAGTAATCAATATAATATTATATTATACAATAAGCTAAAAACAGATCAATCTATACAGTTTTTCAACAAAAATGTGGTTCATCTCGATCAAGGGGAAAAATATTTAGAAAAAGAAATAGACACAACATTAATAAAAGCTCTTCAGAAAGTGAGCAATATTGAAAACAATATCAAAAACTATTCTAAAAAAGACATAGAATTAATAGCTAACGAAGTTTTAAATCATATAGACACAGGAATATTGAAAGGCGAAAGAATATTATCTATTGAAGATTTAGTAAAATACACAAATAGAATTTTAGGGCTTAAGGTCAAAAACACTGATAATACATCAATTTTTGGATGCTTTGATGTTAATAATCAAACCATTCATGTTAATCACAATCTGTATAAGGAAAAAAGATACAAGTTTGTTTTAGCGCATGAAATAGGCCATTGCCTAATCCATGATGGAGCACTTATAGAAAGTCAACTTATAAACACTTTACCTGACTCTGAGTATAATTTTAGAACAAATAAACACAGCTTACAGAACGAAAAGCAATGGATAGAATGGCAAGCAAATTACTTCGCAGCATGTTTAACAATGCCCAAAGCACCGCTTATGGCAATGCTATTACAATATCAAGGAAGATTTGACGCAAGAGAAGGTAATTTATACGTAGATGATCAACCGAATAATATTAAAATCTTTGTAAAAATTATCAATTCTATGTCTATACGCCTTGAGCTATCTAAGACTTCTATAATAAACAGGTTAAGAGAGCTTGGTAAATTCACTGATAATTCTAGAACTAAACCTATTGGACAGATAATGCATGATTACCAAAACCAACTAGTTATATAATTAACCTAAAGAATCTTATCCACCCTGCCGCACCAGCGGCCAGCCAATACCGCCCCGTCTAGCACCAAAACTGGCTACCTTGGAGCATGAAAGTTCCAGAAAAGCCACCCGTTGCTACCCCGTAACGCTTGTTCGAGCCTTTGGCGTAGTTAGTGGCACGTTGCTGGTGGCGGGCATCGTGATTGGGTCTGGTACCTCTATTGGGTGTTTAGGAGTAGCTATAAGCGGAACTTATACTCTCGCAGCCACAACATGCTAAACGCAAACCGCGCCGCCTGGAGCTATCCAAGCGGCGCGGTTTGCGTTTAGTAGGTAGAGAGGAAGCCCCCCTATTCCTGGCCCTCTTCAGCGAGAATCCGTTGGGCGATGTCGGTGTGCTTGTCGTCGGCCTGTTTGGCTTCTTGCACGGAGGCTTTCAGTTCTTTTTCGGTCTGCGAGAGGCCTGCGGAGGCAGCGTACGAGGCCACCGTGCCGAAGGAAGCTATCCAATAGTGTAGGGCCATTTGGCCGCTGGCAATGATGCCCAGGTCGCGCACGCTGTCGGTTTTGGCTTGCGCCCGAATCTCTTTGCTCACTTGGTAGTGAGCTTCCATAATTTCGTTGTCCTGGCTATCGGCGCCGCCTACTTCTTCGATGGCACGATCAAGGCGCTTGGCCCACTCCTTGGATGTTTCGTTGCCTTCCTTGAGGGCGGCTTTCAGCTCGGGGTGCGTGGCGTCGTCGAGAATTTCGTCGGTTGCTTTGGCGGCTACCTGGCTTCCTGCTTTTTGGGCTGATAAGCCGTCTTTGATGAGTTGCTTTAGGTCGTCGGTTTTCATGATACAGAGGATAAAAGATCGAAGGTGAGAATCACTTGTCTTGCCCTTTCAACGGTCCCCCTGTCGATTTGTTGGCGGCACCGATCAGCAACAAACACCGCGCTTTTATTTGCTATTACTACCTTATTATCAATATTTTGCACTTATAAACAACCTCATTACTTTCTGCGATACGAAGACAAAACCAAGGCCTCCTACCCCATAAATCCTATTGTTGTGACCGCGCTAAGGCCGAGCTTCTTCTTCCGTTTTTCGTCACCAAGCATATAGGTGGCAGTCAACGTTATAGCGTTCTATAAGCCACGAAATTATGCTGCATCAGCATACCTAGCTCCGGTATAGTCAATCGCTCTTTCGTGATACTACCCTGTCTCCTATACATGGGCTGGAGGAGGGTAGAACGTTATCGGCTAGTTCACGACAGCAGCTCAGCAACGTCTTGTCATTGAGGCTGCAAAATGACAATATCCTGTAGGTAAAACAGCCTTGGGCCATGAGCTACGAGGTGGCCAATCAGCACGACCCCAGCCAGCGCGAGGGCGCGCAGCCTATCTTACAGTTGAAGCTACTGCATACGGGCTGTACCTCTAGTGGCATGCAGGCAATCCGCTCCGATTGGGTACAATGCCTACTTGCGCAGGCTGGCCTCGACCTTGGCTACCCTACACAGACGCTACCCGCGCAACGGCTGCTTGTTCTGCCCAGCGCACGGTGTCTTGCAGCCATTCCCGATACAGATGAACACTACCCTGATCGAGGTTGCGAGGCAGCTCGCGTAGGGCGGCTTGCGCCTGCGCGTGGGCACGCTCGGCATCGCCGGCGAGGCGAGCCAGCGCCGCTTCTACGCGCGGCGGTTGGTCGGCTGGGGTGAAGGCGTTGAGCTGGGCGGGCTGCCGTGGCGTCGTGCTCGTAGGCGGCGCTGAAAAACGCGGATTCCAGCCAGCCGCTAGCTTGCAATGCCGCCGGCACTTGAGACAGCTGTTGGCGATAGTGGGCCAGTTGCTGCCCGGCAGCTACCGGGTCGCCCGCGTCGAGATAGTGCAGGTAGAGGTAGTGAGACAGATGGCATTTCAATGGGTGCTCGACGTGCAGGGCAGCGGCGGCTTCCAGGGCCGAGCGGTTCAACTCACGCGGTCGTGTGCCGACCATGCTGCGAATAGAGGCTGTCAGCATGCTTACTTCCAGCTCTTGTTTTGGTCCCCGGCGGCTTAGGTTGAGTAGGCGCATGCCGTCGCTGGCGAAGCCTCCGGTGTGAAAGGGAATGATGGTGACGACGAACAGCAGAAGAGAAATACCACCGCTCAGGACCAGCGCTATTGCCGGCACCGTGCCTTGAGCTGCGGCCGGCAGCAGCGTGTAGAGGCCTACCCCCAGCGCGCCCCATAATAGGCTGGCCAGTGGCCCGCCCGCAGCGAATACGCGGAACCGTTCGCGCAGCCGCACATCGTCGGTGGGCACACTGAGGGCCAGGCCCCCGGCTGTATTCAGGTTGCGGTTCCACTCGAAGCGTAGGTGGCCCGTGGGCTGGCGGCGCCACATCAGCGGGCCTATCGTGAGCCAGTGCAGGCGAAACCCTTGCAGGCGCCCGGCCAGTGCGTGGCCCAACTCGTGCAGACCAACTGCCACCAGCCACGCCACCAGCAGCAGGGCCAACAGCGCCAGTTTTTGCAGCAGGGTCCAGTGTAAGGAGATGGGTGGGGAAAGTAGTCCGTTTCTGGCAACTAGAAAACCTACAACCCCGCCCACTATTGCGAATATAAATAGTCTTAGTTTCTTCATGATAAAGCTGTTTAGGAAGTTGAAAATAGGGAGGTTGAACGTCATGCTGAGCGGAGTCGAAGCATCTTGCGTGCTGACGATAGATAGGATCACACTCGGTTCATCGAAAAGCACGGCCCGAAGCTCCGCAAATGCCTAGCTTTACTCTCATGCGCACGGTTTTCACGATTCAAGGACTACTCTTCTTCTTGCTGTTTGTAGGACTGACTGCCTGCTCCTCGTCGGACCAGCAAACCAGCGACCCGGCCCAGGCCGCAAACCCTACCTACACCCGGCAGCGCATCGTGGTGTCCGACTCGCTGCACCGGGGCCGCATTCTGGATCGGTACGACTCGGTGCTCGTGGATACGCGCCCGCAGTTTCTCCTGAAACTCCCGCGCCGCCTACTCGACACACTGGCGCTGGGTCAGCTGCTGGGTTGGGATTCGGTGACCGTTCGGCAGCGCCTTGCCGATGCCCTACCCTACGGCCTGACCTCTACCGGCTACCCCATTCAACTCCGCCTCACGGCCAAGGAAGCCGCGCGCGTGCGCCGCGACAGCAGCGCCACCAAGCTCCAGAAGCTTGTGCTGACCCAGCGGCGCCAGCGTGTGTACACAACCAGCGCGGGAGCTTCCGTACTGGGCTATCTGGGTGCCGAGGCGCAGGCCTTTTACCGCCAGGCCAAACGCGCCAAGCGCGGCCGCTTTTACCGGCTGCGCAATGGTGGCGTCGAAACCTATTATAATGGGCTGCTTACCGGGCATTGGGGCTATCTGCACCCGCTGGTGGATAAACAGGGCAATCAGCATGGCACCTGGGCGAAGGATACCGTTTTTCAGCAGGGTCAAGACCTGCACCTAACCATCGACGCGAAGTTACAGGCCTACGCCGAAAAGCTATTGGGCGGCCGCAAGGGCTACCTGGTGGCCCTGGACCCACGCACCGGCGAAATTCTGGCCTATGTGTCGGCCCCGGTGTACCCGGCCAGCACCATCACCGCACCCGACCAAGCGGGCGTACGCACCCAGCTGCTGCAAGATGCCGATATGCCGCTGCTGAACCGGCCGGCCATGCTGGCCAACCCGCCCGGCTCAGTGTTTAAGCTGGTGAATGCCGCCGCCGCGTTGCAGTTGGGTGCTATTCTCCCTACCACTGGGTTTCGCTGCGACCAATCGTTGGTGCGTTGCGTGCACCATCACCCCCAAGCCAACAGCCTGACCATGGGCCTGAAGTACAGCTGCAACCCTTACTTCTACCAGGCAATGCAGCAGCTCATCAACCGCGTGCCCGACAGCCTGGCCCAGGATTCGGCGGCGGCCCGCCACGTCAACCTGGCTTTGTGGCGGCGCTACGTCCGGTCGTTTGGGCTGGACTCGGTGCTGGGTGCCGATGTAGCACGCGAGGCACCTGGCTTCCTCCCTACCCCCGCCTACTATGATAAGAGCCGCGGCACCCAAAAGTGGACCTACCGCTCTATCTACTCGCTCAGCATTGGGCAGGGCGAAATCAACCTGACGGGCCTGCAAATGGCCAATATGGTGGCCATTGTGGCTAACCGCGGCTGGTATTACCCGCCGCACCTGGTGCGCAGCGTGGGCAACAGCGGCCCCCTACCCCGCTTCCGGGAAAAGCATCATACCCTGATTGATAGCGCCAACTTTGCGGCGCTGCTACCCGGCATGGTGGCCGTGCTACAGCGTGGCGGCACGGCCGAAGCCTCCAGCCTGGCCGACGTAGGCATTACAGTAGCCGGCAAAACCGGCACCGTGCAAAACGACGAAGGCGACGACCACGCCGCTTTCGTCGGCTTTGCCCCAGCCGACAATCCTAAGATTGCCGTGGCCGTGTACCTCGAAAATGCAGGTTTTGGGGCCACAGCGGCGGCGCCCTGTGCGGTGCTGGTGATGGAAAAGTACCTGCGCGGCAGCATTGCGCCTAAGCGCAAGCGCTGGGAACGGCGGATGCAGAGTAGGGCCGAGAGAGCATCGGTATTAAAGGTACAGCCCCGAAAACCTGTATTGGTCGACAGCGTATCCCACTAATCTTACTCTGCAACAATGCAAGCTTCACCCATCGATTACCAGCCTTTGGGACGCCTGGAAATAGCTGTTCGATTTGCCGATTTACGCCGGCTAGCCCATGAAGTACCACCCTATTTGGCGACTATGGTTGGCACGCAAAACGAGCCGTGGACGCTGCGGACTGCTGTGGAAGACGATTGGGGTGTAGCCGGATTAGATACAGAAGAACTGCTGCTCGCATTTGGAGAAAAGTACCGAGTTGATTTAACCAAGTTCGACTTTACGGGCTTTATTAGCCCCGAAGGCCTCACACCATGGCAAGGATGTGTGGCAACGGTCCTTTTGCCAAGTCTGTTATTTTTATGGTTGATCAAAACGGCTGTAGCTGGACTGTGCTGGCTATTTAACAGGTCGTGGGCTTCTGCTATCTGGCACTTTAGCCTGACAAGTATCGGGTCCAAGCCTCGGCCATACTCTGAGGTACTGACGACGGGCGATTTTGTAGCGTCAGCCGCGGCGGGGCTGTTTGTGAAACGCGAGCGGGTACGGTTCGCACTCGCCCGTCAATAGCCGGCTGCGCTCGAAACTAATTTATAGATGAAGCAACATATTCTGTATCCAACTCTGAAGTGATGGCCGCACCGTTTGCAGGCATTAGGCTTATGAATTAGCCAATACAGCTACTCCGAACTTACGCAGGCCAAGGCGGTTTGCTTGATATCCTCCTGATCAACTAAACCGTCCCTCCTCATGCCCTTCACCATCACCATCGCCTCTAACTCCACCCAACCACTTACCGTCAACCGCTTAGGCTACGGCACTATGCGCCTACCCGGTCCCGATGTATGGGGTGAGCCGGCCAACCGCTCCGAGGCCCTGCAAATTCTGCGCACGGCCGTAGAAAACGGCGTAAACTTCCTCGACACGGCCGATTATTACGGCGAGGACGTCACCAATCGCCTCATCCGCGAAGCCCTCTACCCCTACCCCGCCGACCTGGTTATCTGCACTAAGGTAGGCGCTACCCGTCGGCCCGATAAAAGCTGGGTGCCCTTCAACACGCCCGAAAATCTGCGCACCAGCATGGAGAACAACCTGCGCACCTTGGGTCAGGAGCAGATCCAACTGGTACACCTACGCCTGATGGGCCACGGCGCGGTACCGCTGGACGAGCAACTCGGGGCCATGTTTGAAATGCAGCGCGAGGGTAAAATTCTGCATGTGGGCCTCAGCAACGTAACCCGCGAGGAGCTAGAAACCGGCTTGCAGCTAGGCAATATTGCCACCGTAGAGAATATGTACGGCTACGCCCAGCGCACGACCCTAGCGCACGCGCACGGCCACAACCCCGGCGGGGAGGAAGTGTTGGACCTTTGTGAAAATCACGAAATCCCGCTGATTCCTTTTTTCTCGCTGCTGCACGCCCTACCCAAAGAACTCGATAAAATTAGCGAGGTAGCCCGCCGCCACAACGCCACGCCTGCCCAAATTAACCTGGCTTGGCAGCTGCACAAATCGCCCTGGATTCTGCCGATTCCGGGTACTTCCTCGCTGGCGCACTTGCGGGAAAATCTGGCTGCTGCCGCTATTCAACTGAGCGCGGAGGACATGGCGTATCTGGGGTAGGAAACGGCGGAGCGACATAGCCTAATCGCAAAGTTTGTTTCTTGTAGGCCCGCACCTTTCAACTCTCTGTATGTCGAGAAGCTTCTTCAGCGCCGTTCTACTCTGTGGCTCCACCTGTTTCTTAGCCAGCAAAACCCCCGACTATTTATCTGCCCACCACTTGCCAGGCCGACCTAGTGTCAGCGCGCCGGCGACCCCGCCGAAGCCCTACGGCGCCCTACCCTCGGCCAGGCAACAGGCGTGGCACACCACCGAAGTATACGGCATTGTGCATTTCACGCCTACTACCTTCGAGAACAAGGAGTGGGGCTATGGTGATGCGGACCCGAGCGTTTTCAACCCCACCGATTTTGATGCCGAGCAGATTGTGCGAGCAGCTAAGGCAGGCGGCTTGCGCGGTATTGTGCTAGTAGCCAAGCACCACGACGGTTTTGCGCTGTGGCCCACGAAAACCACGGCCTATAATATCTCGAAAAGTCCTTTCCGGGGTGGTAAAGGCGACTATGTGAAGGAGATGGAGCAGGCCGCCCGCAAACACGGCCTGAAGTTCGGGGTATACTGCTCGCCTTGGGACCGGAACAACGCTGCCTATGGCACTCCCGCCTACCTACCCATATACCAGGCCCAGTTGAAAGAGCTATACGCCAACTACGGGGAGCTGTTTATGAGCTGGCACGACGGCGCCAACGGCGGCGACGGCTACTACGGCGGTGCCCGCGAGAAGCGCTCCATCGATAACACCACCTATTATAATTGGGACCAAACCTGGGGCATCACCCGCAAGATGCAGCCCATGGCCAATATCTTCAGCGATATTGGCTGGGATGTGCGCTGGGTAGGCAACGAGGAAGGCCACGCGGCCGAAACCAGCTGGGCTACCTTCACGCCCCGCCCGCCCGAGGGTAAAAACGTAGCCGTGCCGGGTCAGGCCAACTACCCGCAAAGCCCCATGGGTATCCGCAACGGCGAGTTTTGGATGCCTGCCGAGTGCGACGTACCACTTCGCAAAGGCTGGTTCTACCACCCCACCGAGGCGCCCAAAACGCCCGAAGCGCTGTTTGATTTGTACCTGAAAAGCGTAGGCCGCGGCGCGGCCCTGGACCTAGGCCTGGCCCCCGACACCCGCGGCCAGCTACACGCCGACGACGTAGCAGCCCTCAAAACCTTTGGCGATATGGTGCAGCATACCTTCGCTGACAACCTAGCGAAGGGCGCCCGCCTCACAGCCAGTAACACCCGCCACAACACCTACGCCCCCGCCAAGCTGCTCGATGGCAACCGCCAAACCTACTGGGCCACCACCGACAACGTGCACACGCCCAGCCTGGAAATAGCTTTCACCGCGCCCAAAACGTTCGATATCATCAGCTTACAGGAGTACATTCCGCTGGGCCAGCGCGTAGAGGGTTTCACCCTTGAAGCTTGGCAGGATGGCGCTTGGAAGCCACTTTACACAGGCACGAGCATTGGGGCCAAGAAGCTGGTGAAGCTGGATGCGCCCGTAACGACCACCAAACTGCGCGTGGCCATCACAGCATCGCCGGTTTGTGTCGCCCTGAGCGAGGTAGGAGTGTATAAGCAGAGGCCGTAGATGCAGAGTAGGCCCGGTGAGCACTATACCTCACTGGGCCTGAGATGAAAGCAGGTGGCGGGGCGCTCGAAAGCTCAATGTGTAATCTAGCTTGATAAATGTGAAGCCTCTTATGGCCGTGCAGGACGAATTGCCGTATGTAAGAGACTTTTGCTTCACTTAAAATAGATTTTATTGAATTTTTCGACGCCAACTAATGCGCTTTCCTTTTTCTCCAAAGTAGTTGGTAGCATACTTCTGAATGTTGCAACTATATTCCAGACTGTTGCACAACCCACAGCCACCCCATCTGATACGCTGACTACCCATCAGAAACGCACTCGGCAGCTTGTATTGGGTACTGGCTTTGTAGTGGGCTATGCGGTTTCGCTCAAACTGCTCAGCGACGCGTGGTACAAAGAATATCCTCGCACCCGCTTTCACTTCTACGACGACAGCCACCACTGGAAGCAGATGGATAAAGCGGGCCACTTCTGGACTGCTTTCCACGAAAGCCGCATGGGCGTGGACGCGTTGCGCTGGGCAGGCACCTCCGAGAAAAAAGCCATCTGGCTTGGCAGCCTAGTTGGTCTGGCCCTGCAAACGCCCATCGAAATACTGGATGGCATGAGCGAAGGCTACGGCTTTTCCAACAGCGATATGGTAGCTAATGCTGCCGGTGCGGCGGGAGTGCTGGGGCAGCAGTTGGCCTGGGGCGAAATCAGGGTGATGCCGAAATTCTCGTTTCATAGTACGTCCTACCCCACTACCCGCCTTGAAAGCCTGGGCAACAGCTACGCCGGACAGGTATTGAAAGACTACAATGGCCAAACCTACTGGCTCTCGACGGATATATCCCGCTTTCTACCCTCTAGCACGCGCTACCCGAAGTGGTTAAACGTGGCAGTAGGCTACGGCGCTGCCGGGATGGTGGCAGGCGACCCGGCCCAGAACCGGGCGCTGGGCTACCGGCCCTACCGCAAGTTCTACCTTTCTCCCGACCTGAACCTACAGAACATTCCTACCCGCAGTGGCCTGCTGCGCACAGCCTTCTACGTGCTCAGCATTGTGCGCATACCTGCACCAGCTTTGGAATACAATACCAAGCGCGGGCTCGTGTTCCGCCCGCTTTACTACTAGCACCCCTGACGGCACCCATCCAGGGTAGGCTTACTTCGCTTCGCTTGACAGCTTATCTTTCTTATTTAAATCGAAACGATATTGTAGGCTGATTTGCCCCAGTAGCGTTCCTAATGATGGCGCTTCTTTCGTTGATCGTACAATAGAGCCTGCGTCTGTTGTATGAATGGCCACAAGGTTCGCTTCTGAAGTAGCCAATGGGAGAGCAACGCCTCCTTGAACAGCTGCTTTGAACCCCTTCCAGCGGTAGCCATAGCTTACGGCTGGCTCCAGTGTGATAACCCGTACTTGTTCATAGCGGTACCGGATATACCGCACGTTAGGGTGATTGTCGTAATAAGCGAAATCCTGGTAGTGTGAATAGGCCAACCGCATTCCAAATACTAGGTCGCTGCTCCGTCCCCTCTTTCCTAAGTTAATCTGGCTGAAGGCCGTCCAGTAGCGCGCACGAGTAAACTCCTTGCTATCCGAAAACCTTGTGTAGTACCAGGAATTATCGACGCTGCTGGTCCCGGCACCTGTGTACACCTCTACCCTATTGAGGTAGCGACGGTCGAATTGCTTGAAATAGCCTATGCCGCCTTGCAACACGTGGTTGTTATTACTCTGCACATAGGTACTACCCAGGATTGTGGTGTGGTTGCGCGCACTCCAATCGAGCTTGGCTGCACTGAACAGGGCAATATGATTGGTCAATGAACACGACACGTCTAGCTCATAGCCGCCACCCCAGCCAGCTCTTACTTGTAGCTGGCCTTTTTGATCGTGCAGCGGGGTGAGTAACGCATTCGCTATATAGGCGCCGCGCTGCGCCATTAGTGTCTCTGGAAGAAGTACAGAAAAAAGCAGTAGAAAAAATCGAAACATAAGGATGCGTCATAATTTATTTTCACCTACTGAAATATATCGGGTAGGAAATACACCCCCGAACGAATAAGCAAGTGTATTAGACTACTTACTGGCACAGCTCAAACAACTTATATAGTTACTGTTCAGTATTTTATACCGCCAATTAAAAGACTTTATACCAGACCCGTAAAACCAGCTACACGCACTACACCGGTGTTCGACCTGACGAAGGTAAAAGTATGCTTGCCTACTATTTCTCATAAATACGCTGTATCTTTACCCACAACCAACTGACCATCATCATGCTACCATCCATCACTATGAAAAGAAGCACTGTCGCCGTTTCGTCGTTTCTGTTGCTGAGCAGCCTGGGGTCGTTGAGCTTC
Source organism: Hymenobacter profundi (assembly GCF_019334315.1). GTDB lineage: Bacteria > Bacteroidota > Bacteroidia > Cytophagales > Hymenobacteraceae > Hymenobacter > Hymenobacter profundi. The sequence continues at coordinate 21,692 of NZ_JAHWGL010000001.1, read as the reverse complement.
CTGGCCTCTCAGGTGCGGGACCTGAACCTGTTTTTTGACCTGCGCGACGGCGAGGAGTTGCATTTCTAGGCTGCTTTTCCATACGGCTAGTTACTACCATGAACCCCGCCTATGGCGGGGTTTTCTGCATTTCAAAAAGTGGCGGAAGGTTGCATTAGCCGTTAAGCTTCTATCTTCACCTCAAATTAGATAGCCAACCTTTCCTCCCAAGCAGGACCTGACATATGCATATGGAAGAGTTTTTCGCATTATTTTTAGAAGAACTAAAGAGTAACTCCAAGCTTACTAGCTACTACAAATTTTTAGAAAATCCCGCCAGTTTCGAGTTTCGGAAGGCGTATGTGGTGCAACGGCTCCAGTATATTCTGGACCACCTGCCTACTACCGATGCCGCTATCTGGGATTGTGGCTGCGGCTACGGCACTACGGCTATTTTCCTGGCCCTGAATGGCTACAAGGTACACGGCACTACGCTCGAATTTTACTTCGCACGTATTCCGGAGCGGCTACAGTACTGGGCACAGTTTGGCGACGTATCGGGCTTCACGTATAGCTACGAAAACCTGTTTGATGTGCCGCCACCGCCGGCGTCCTACGACCACATCATCATTCAGGACACGCTGCACCACCTAGAGCCGTTGCAGGATGCCCTGCGCATTTTTCATCAGGCGCTCCGACCAGCTGGCAACCTCATCATTGTAGAAGAAAACGGGGGCAACGTGGTGCAGAATCTGAAGCTTTATCTGCGGCGCGGCAACAAGCGCATCATCGAAATCTATGATGAGCAGTTGAAGAAGAATATTTTGCTGGGCAATGAGAACATTCGTCCGCTTGCTACCTGGCGGCGCGAGCTGCACAAGCAGCAGCTCACCATTTACCCCGCCGACGTGCAGTACATTCGGCTGTTTCCGCCGTTTATGTTCAAGCAAAACAACACGCCGGAACTGGTCCAGCGGGAGGACCGCATATGGCGCCGCAACGCGCTGCTTAAAGAAAAGCTGTATTTCGGTCTAAACTTCGTGGCGGGTAAAATGCCGGAGGCTCGCAACGCCTAGCTGCGTAGTTCACTCTGCTGTAGGGCAGCTTATTACTTTGCACGTTTGCCCTACCCTGCTTGTCCGGCAGAGCATTTTTGTAGGCTTTTCCGCTACATACGCACTTCATTCTACGGGCTCCGCGAACTGGAGCCTGCTTTTTTTCTGCACTTTCGCGCCCATAACCGTATAAGAGCGGCATACACCTAATCGTTTCTAACCCTTACCACATGGAATTGACTTCGCTCAAGGAGCAAATCAGCTACATTATCGGCCGCGACATGGCCCGCAACTTCTCGCAGCAAGGCCTCGACCTAAACGTAGATGTGCTGGCTCAAAGTATGAAGGATGCCCTGGGCGGCAAGCCCAGCGCCCTCTCCAACGAGCAAATTGAGGCCGCCATGCGGCAGCTCCAGGAGCAACTGGGCGGCGCCGAAGAAGATGACACCCAAGACCCCAACGCCATGAATAACAACAAAGCCGAAGGCGAAGCCTTCCTTGCCGAAAACAAAAACAAGCCGGGTGTGACTACCCTGCCCAGCGGCCTGCAATACGAAGTACTGACTGAGGGCAATGGCCCCAAGCCTACCCCTAGCTCGTCGGTAACCACACACTACCACGGCACGCTCATCAACGGCAACGTGTTCGACAGCAGCTACCAGCGCGGTCAGCCCGCTACCTTTGGTGTGAACCAGGTAATTGCCGGCTGGACAGAAGCCCTGCAACTGATGCCCGAAGGCTCGAAGTGGCGCCTCTACATCCCTTCGGACCTGGCCTACGGCAAGCGTGGCGCCGGCCGCGACATCGGCCCCGATTCCACGCTCGTCTTCGACGTGGAATTGCTGAAAGTGAATAACTGACTAGCTGTTTCCCCGGCACCCGCTGCGTCTTCCGACCCGGCGGCTGTCGGGGAAACGTTTTTCCTGCCTTCTCCTACGGACTTTTCTACTCCTCCCCCTCCTCCCGTCGACTTGCCTACCCTGCGTAGCGAGGACAACCGCCTGGAGCTAACGGCCACAACTCTGCGCGTGCACGACCAGCGCTACAGCCTGCTGGAGCTGGAAGCCGCCGAATTGACGCCTGTTCGGTGGTTGCTGTGGTATATGCTGGGCGCGCTGGTGCTGGCGGGGGTGCTGCTGGCTTTCCTGCAAAACTGGCTGCGCACCCTACCTACCGCGCTAGGTCTGACAGTAGGCGCTCTGCTACTGATTTACGGAAACCGCGGCACCAACCGGCTGCGCCTGCACCGGGCCGGCCGCGAAGCCGCGCACTTTTCCCTACCCGGCGACCCGGCCACTTGGCAGCCCCTACTCCGTGAGCTAAACCGCCGCATTCGGGCCCAGCATGATGCTGCCGCGGCCCATGCCGCGCAGCTGCTAGCTGCCCTCACCCCGCCCGACGCTGCCCCGGAAACTCCACCTACCGATTCGTTTTAACCCGTCCTTGCTTTAACCGCGCATCCAGTGGTTTTGCTTTACCTTTGACGCGTCCGTTTCACTGGTTAATACCACCGTTTTCCCTCCTATTTTTTATGGACTCTAAACACCAGCACACCGCCATTTCTACGGCAGGTTTGCTTATCGCCCTGGGCATTATCTACGGTGATATTGGAACCTCGCCACTCTATGTGATGAAGGCAATTGTGCCGGGCACCATCGACCCAATTCTGGTGTACGGCGGCATCTCGTGCGTACTCTGGACGCTGACGCTGCAAACCACCATCAAATATGTATTGCTGACACTGAACGCCGATAACAACGGTGAAGGCGGCATTTTCTCGCTCTATGCATTGGTGCGGCGCCGGGCGGGCTGGCTTACCATCCCGGCCATTGTAGGCGGCGCGGCCTTGCTGGCCGACGGCGTAATTACGCCGCCCATTTCGGTGTCGTCGGCGGTAGAGGGGTTGGAGGCTATCTACCCCACTATCCCTACGGTTCCTATCGTTATCGGTATTTTGCTGCTGTTGTTCTTGTTGCAGAGCTTCGGAACGCAGATTGTGGGCAAGGCTTTTGGGCCAATTATGTTTTTGTGGTTCAGCATGTTGGCTACCCTGGGCATCTTAGGCATTGTGCAGCATCCAGAAATTCTGAAGGCTGCCAACCCCTACTATGCCTACGACTTGCTGGTGAACTACCCCGGCGGTTTCTGGCTACTGGGTGCCGTGTTCCTATGCACCACGGGGGCTGAGGCGCTCTACTCCGACCTGGGCCACTGCGGCAAGGGCAACATCCGCATCAGCTGGATGTTCGTGAAGCTATGCCTGCTACTCAACTACTTCGGGCAGGGCGCTTGGCTGATAAGCCATGCGGGCGAACAGCTTGATGGTCGTAACCCATTCTATGCTCTCATGCCCGAGTGGTTCCTGATCATCGGCATCGGCATTGCCACCATTGCAGCGGTTATTGCCTCGCAAGCGCTTATAACGGGCTCGTTTACCCTGGTAGCAGAAGCTATCCGCCTGAATATGTGGCCCAAGGTGAAGCTCAACTACCCTACCGATGTGAAGGGCCAGCTGTTTGTCCCGAGCATGAATCGGCTATTGCTGTTTGGCTGCATTGGGGTAGTGCTGTATTTTCAGCGCTCCGAGCACATGGAAGCAGCCTACGGTCTGGCTATCACCCTCACCATGCTGATGACGACGCTGCTGCTCACCATGTGGCTGCGCAGCAAGCGGGTACCCATAGCCGCTGTCGTGCTGTTTGTGCTGCTCTACGGCAGCATCGAGGGGTCATTTCTAGTGGCCAACCTCATCAAGTTCCCGCACGGGGGCTGGGTGTCGCTGGCCATTGGGGCCGCGCTGGTGGGCGTGATGTATGTGTGGCTGCGGGCCTTCTACATCAAGAAGCGCCTCACGGAGTTCGTCAAGATTGACCCCTATATGGAAGCGCTCAAGAACCTGAGCCACGATGATTCCATCCCCAAATATTCCACCCACCTGGTGTTTATGACCTCGGCCGAGCGGGCTTCCGAAATTGAGTCGAAGATCATCTACTCCATCTTCCAGAAGCGTCCCAAGCGTGCTGATATCTACTGGTTTGTGCACGTAGATACCACCGACGAGCCGTATACCATGGAATATAAAGTGGTGGAACTAGCGCCCAACGATGCCTTCCGCATCACGTTCCGACTGGGCTTTCGGGTAGAGCAGCGCATCAACCTCTACTTCCGCAAGGTGATTGAGGACCTAGTGCGCAACAAGGAAGTGGACATCACCTCGCGCTACGAGTCGCTGAGCAAGCAGCACGTGACGGGCGACTTCCGCTTTGTGGTGTTGGAGAAATACCTGTCTGTCGAAAACGACTTCCCTACCGTGGAAAAGCTGGTGATGCAGGCGTATTTCTACATCAAGCAATTCATTGCGTCGGAAGACAAGTATTTCGGCCTCGATACCAGTTCGGTGAAGGTGGAAAAAGTACCGCTGGTGATTGCGCCCGTTCGTGACGTAGCCCTCAAGCGAATTCAATAAGTACGGCTCGCCTACCTGTTGCTATGCCTTTACTAACCCGCGACGATTTTTCAGAGCTGCTAGCGAAAGTGCAGCAACGGGGGGCAAGTTATCTTTTCTCAAAGCTGAACCCTAGTGCCTTAGCCCGCACCCAGCGCACGTTCGACGACCCGACGCTGCAAACGGCTAACTGGTGGATTGTGCCTGCTGTGCGGGCGCGCTGGAATCAGAGAATCACGGGCGACCCTACCTTCCCCTACGAGCCCTACGTGGTAGCAAAGTATCTGCGAAACCGCACGGGCCTGTCGCTGTGCTCGCTGGGAAGCGGCAGTTGCAGCCACGAACTGGCTTTTGCCCGCCACGCCACATTTAGCCAAGTAGAGTGCGTAGACATTGCTCGTGCCCTACTGGACCAAGCTAAAATTCAAGCTCAACGCGAAGGGCTGCATAACATGCACTTCGTGGTGCGCGATATCAACCGCCAGCACTGGCCGCAAAACACCTACGACGTGGTGCTGTTCCACTCAGCCCTCCATCACTTCCAACATGTGGACGACGTGCTGGACAATGTGTGGCACGCCCTGCGCCCCGGCGGCCTAGTGGTCCTTTATGATTATGTAGGCCCCAACCGCTTGCAATGGAGCGCTGCGCAGCTATTCGCTGCCAACGAGTTGTTGGCGACCCTACCAGCCTCGTATCGGCGGCGCTACCGCAGCCAGCGTCTGAAAACGCGCATCAGCGGCCCCGGCCTGCTCCGGATGCTGGTTTCGGACCCTTCGGAAGCTGTGGAGAGTGAACAGATCAGAGGAGCAGTAAAGCAACGCTTTACGCTGCTGGAGGAAACTGAAGTAGGCGGCAATTTGCTTGCCCTCGTGCTCAAGGACATTGCCCATCACTTTCTTGCTAACACGCCACAGACGCACCAGTTATTGGCTACGTTGTTTGCGGCAGAAGACGTTTTCCTGACTCATCATCCCAGCGACATTCTGTTTGGGGTGTACCAGAAAACCTGAGCTTGCATTTTGTCATAATGCAACGGCCCCGCTGAATCTTTCAGCGGGGCCGTTTGCAGTTAAAGGACGTTGGGTTAGGGAGATATAATAGGACGAAATCGTACAAAAAGATTATTGTTTACTTCTCCTACTGTCTGTAACCTACTGCCCTACCGGCAGCCACTTGCGCAGCACTTTCAACTGCGCTTCGGTGGGGTTTTCTACCTGCTCCACGCGGTAGCGCTGGGTGGTGCCGGCCAGCAGCGGGAAGCTCACTTCCTTGATCTGGCCGTCGCGGTTTACCAGGAATTTGACGGTGGTACCGGCCGGCCGGCCAGTGAGGGCCGTGTTGGGGTCGGTGGTGATGCGGCCGCCGTCGAGGGCCAGGATTTCGTCGTTCACGTTCAGGCCGCCTTGCCAAGCGCTACCGTCGCGCACGACCGTCGTGACGGTAGGCGCGCCGCTGCGGGTACTGACCACGGCGCCTAGCACACCATCGGAGGTAGTAGGCGTGTTGGTGAGGCGCAGGCCCGCGTAGCCCAGGGCCGTGTTGTAGGGTAGGGTTTCGGTACCGTACACGTAGCGACGGAAGAAGTCGTCGAAGCGTTGGCCGGCTATTTTGGCCACGGCCGCTTGGTATTCTTCGTCGGTGAAGCCGCGCTTTTTCTTGGTGTAGTACTCCGAGTAGAGGTAGCGCATCACGTCGTCGAGGCTTTTCTCGCCCTTGGTGGCGTTAATCACCATCAGATCCAGCACAGCACCAATCACCTCGCCCTTATCGTAATAGCTGATGCTGGTGTTGTAGGAGTTTTCGTTGGGCCGGTACTGCTTGATCCAGCTGTCGAAGCTCGACTCGGCGGCTGACTGCACTTTGTTGCCAGGCGTATTTTCTACGCGGGTAATCACGTTGCTGAGGTCGGCCAGGTAGTTTTCGGGCTTCACGAAGCCGGCGCGCTGGGTAATCAGGTTGGAGAAATACTCCGTGCCCCCCTCGCTCACCCACAGCATGTGCGTGTAGTTTTCCTTATCGTAGTCGAACGGCCCGAGTGCGATGGGCCGGATGCGCTTCACGTTCCAGAGGTGGAAATACTCGTGCGCCACCAGCCCCAGGAAGCCCTTGTAGCCACCGGGTGTGTTGTAGGTGGTGCGCGACACTTCCAGGGTAGTCGAGAACAGGTGCTCCAGACCACCGCTGCCGCGCTCCAGGTTATGCACAATGAACACGTAGCGGTCCAGCGGATTCTGGCCCACCACGCGGTGCGCTTCCTCACACACCTTCTTCATATCGGCCAACAATTGCTGCTCGTCGTAACGGGCTTCGCCATACATGGCTACCGTGTGGGGCGTGCCGTTGGCAGTGAATTGCAGGATTTTCTGGTTACCGATTTCAATGGGCGAGTCGGCCAGCTCGTCGTAGTTGGTGGAGCGGAAGGTGAAGGGCGCGCTGCCGCTCACCGGCTTTAGACTGGTGCTCACCTGGCTCCAGCCAGTGGCGGGCTGCACCGTAAGGATACTCTCCAGCGCTTTTCCCTCGGCCGGATACATAAACACGCTGGTGCCGTTGAGGTAGCCGTGCGAAGCGTCCAGGAAGCTGGTGCGCACGCTCAGTTCATAGGCGTACACCTTATATTTAACGGTGAAGTCCTTGGATTTCGGGTGATACACGCGCCAAGTGTTTTTATCCACCTTATCGACTTGCAGCGCCTGCCCGCCGGCCGTTGCTACCATGCCCTCCACGTTTTTCTCAAACTCCCGCACCAGGTAGGAGCCGGGTGCCCACACGGGCATTTTCACGTCGGTGTAGGGCTTATTGAATCCTCCCAAGCTCATTTCCACCTCGAAATAGTGCGTTTGTGGAGCGGGCATCGAGAGGGTGTAGCGCAGGGTAGGCGAAGCGGCAGCAGCCGTGGCGGCCGTCAGCAATGACAGCGCCCCGGCGGCCACCAGTGTGCGGAAACGGGTAGGCAGCATGAACAAAAAATAATAAGTAGAAAAGCAGGAGTACACCCGACCCCAAAAGGCAGCCGGGGTTGCAAAGTACAGCCGATTTTTGAGCCTACCTACTCGTCCGCGCCTACCCCGTCGGAACCCCTACCCGCTGGTTGCCGTTAGGCTGCTTACTTCCCTACCCTCTTATGCGCTACGTCTGGATAACCTTTCTGAGTTTGGTAGCCGTGCTACTGGCCGTGTTTCTCTGGCCACGCCCGGCAGCTCCTTCTGCTCGCGTGGCGCCTACCCAAGCCGTGCCGGTGGTAGCCGTTGTGCACCGCACGCCCCGCGCCCCTACCCCCGTAATGAGCGACCGGGCTGAGGCCATCATCCGCTTTGCCGAGCAGCAGTTGGGCACGCGCTACTGCTACGCCGGCACCACGCCCGCGGGCGGTTTCGACTGCTCAGGCTTCGTGTACTACGTATTCAAGCAGTTCGATATCAGCGTACCGCACTCCACCGCGCAGCTCATCAGCGTGGGCCGGCCCGTGGAGCGTAGCCAGGCCCGCCCCGGCGATATTGTGGTGTTTACGGGTACGGCTGCTACTTCCACCACGCCCGGCCACGCGGGCATTGTGCTCTCGGAGCCCGGCGAGCCGTTGCGTTTCATTCATTCCTCCTCGGCCCGCCGTGAGTCCGGCGTAAAAGTCAGCCAGGTAGAAGGCTCCGGCTACGAGCGCCGCTTCATGCAAGTGCGGCGGGTGCTTTAGAATAGTGAAGGTATGAGATGGTGAAGTTGTGAATAGGCAAGCGTCTATCATCCTGAACGCAGTGAAGGACCTTATGCCCCAAGAACGAGTCGTTGTTACGCTTGTCGTTCTGCCGTGATAAGGTCCTTCGCAAGCTCAGGATGACAGACGCCTTCTTATTATACAAACTCAAGTACACTTCTCTACCCCACAAACTCTCAACTTCACCATTCTAAAAAAGCGATGCCCGGTACTGCCTGTGCAGGCCTACTGAAAGGCTGCTGGGCAATACCGGGCATCTAATCCTTCAAATCTTACCAAGCGACGGGTCTGGGGTACAGCCCCGCCATCCGTGAGATAAGACCTTGCCAGAATGCGGGAGCACGCCCTGCTGGGCTAACAAGTGCTCCGCGCGAAAAGCTGTTATTACGCGCGTCCGGCGGTGATGCGGACTACATTCGACAGGCTCGGCAGGATTTGGTTGGGACTACTAGACATTTTGTACCTCCTTTCTTTACGTTCGACATAACCGTTGTTCGCGCGGCCCAGCACCTTAGGGCTGCTTGAACAGGGCTGTAGCACTCGCTACTGGTCTGTAAAGTTAAAAGCCCACCGGATGGTTCAAAATAAAAACCCTACTATTTTACCCCCTGAAGCTACTGCCCTGAGCATCAGCACGTTTTTTTCAGAAAAAAGATGTCTTTCTTTTTGCTATCGTCTGATTGGTAAGCTGGCGTTATGTTTGCATCCTAAGCATGGTACTCTGGCGCGGTCTGTTTGCACTCAATTGCTTTGATCGTTTCATGGTTTTCCTCTATCTTTTTTCCCCGAACCCACCACTCTCTATTATCACCATGAAAAAGATGTTGTTTCTCTGCCTGGCAATGCTGCTGGGTTTCACTACGCTTGCTACGGCCCAAAGCCTCTCGCCATTGGGCATATGGACAAACTCCGAGAAAAAGGCCACGTTTGAAATTTACAAGTGCGATGGCAATAAGCTATGCGGCAAAATTGTGTCGTTGACCGTACCCAACGACCCTAAAACCGGCAAGCCCAAAACCGATACTGTAAACCCCGACCCTAAGCTGCGTAGCCGCCCCCGCCTGGGCATGGTGTTCATGCAGGGCTTTGAGTACGACTCCGATAATAAGTGGGACGATGGCAAAATCTACGACCCCGAAAGCGGCAAAACGTATTCCTGCTACATCAAAATGCTGAACGCAAATACCATGGAAGTGAAGGGCTACATCGGCTTTTCGCTGATTGGCCGCTCCCAGACCTGGACGCGGGTGAAGTAACCGACGAACTTATTTAGCAGGCAGCGGCGTTTCCAGCGGAACGCCGCTGTTTTTGCTTATATTCAACCGGTTACCGCCCTGGCGTAGCTACACTCTCTTTTCTTACGTAACCAGTTTGTTTCCCTGCGCCTATGCCCATCCTTCCCCGCCCCATTGCCAGTGCCGTTCCTATGTTTTCTATCTGGCTGCTCTGCCTGGGCATGTTGCTACCACTGATGGGTCAGGCGCAGGCACTGTCGCCGGTGGGGATGTGGGAAGACGACTCGGGGGAGGCCCGCGTGGAAGTGAGCGTGCGCGACGGTGAGCTGACGGGCCGCCTGATTTGGATGCATCACGCCATTGACCCCAAAACCGGCCAGCCCCACCTCGATGGGCGCAACCCCAACCCCACGCTGCGCACCCGTCCGCTTCAAAACTTGGTGGTGCTGTACAAAATGCGCTATAACCCCGACTCGGGCCGCTGGGAAGACGGCGAAATCTACGATCCGCACAGCGGCCACTACTATTCCTGCTACCTGCACATGGAGTCGCGCGACCGGCTGGAGGTGAAGGGCTATATCGGTTTTTCGCTGCTGGGCCGCTCCCACTATTGGCACCGCCTGAAACCCGGCACGGCGCTGTAATTGCGCAGCCTTCCGACGCCCCTACCCGGAAACTATTTGCAAGGTCGAGTGTTCTTTTGAAACTCCGAACTTGCTTTCCTTCCACCCTTGCGTCGTTTTTTCAAACAGCTTTTTGGTTCTACTGCTGCTGCCTGTCAGGCCGAGTGGCAGCCGTTGGTGCGTACCAATGTGCAGCAGCAAGCCTACGCCCGCTGGGTGGAGCAACGGGTGTACCTGAACTGGATGGGGCCATTTTTCAAGGCCTATCACTTTCAGAAAACCAACGTGCGCGGCCGGGGGCTGCGCGTGCAATTGTTGAGTGAGGGTGGCCGGCAGGGGGCTCTATTTTTCTATGATCCCAGCATTGGATCTAATTTTCAGCACCTGTTCGACTTCATTCGCGACCGGGTGCTGGCGCTGGGCTACCACCTCTCTACCTCTGACCGGCGCCGCCTACCCCACCCCGAGTACACCGAAACCATTGAGAAGCACTTTCTGAAGCCCACGCCCGGCGACTGCCCCGATACGGGCCGCTGCAACCAGCGCTTCGGCAACGTGACGGTGGACCTGGTTCGCATCAACGACCAGCCAGGCTTTATACGGTTTGTGAGCAACCCCTACCACGATACCATCTTTGCCCCGGCGCATACCTTCGATGAGCTGCTGGATGCCGTGTTTAACCTACCCGCAGCCAGTGCAACTGAGCAGGCGTGCGCCCAGCAGTTTCTTAAATAGCACCAGCATCTGGCCTATTATGATTTGCCGCGCCGAAGCAGTATCTTTTCAAGGAAAAATATCCTTGTCTTAAGATGGTGCTATGGCTTGTTTTCTACGCTTGTTAGGGAGTGGTGGGCTGCTTATGCTGTTGCTGCTGCTGAGCTTTTCAGCAAGGGCCACGCACATTGTGGGAGGAGAGATGGACCTGCAATATGTATCGGGCAACAATTACCAGCTGACGCTCACGCTCTATTTCGACGCCATCAACGGCAGCCCTGGCGCACTGGATAACGACCTGACGGCTGGTATTTTCGACAAAGCCACCAATGGGTCGATGCAGAATGTGGTGCTGCCGCTGGTGGAGAATACGTACGTGGCCTACACCAACCCGGCCTGTACGTCGCCCTCGCTTAGCACACGCAAGCTGGTGTATCGTAGTGTGGTGCAGCTTTCGCCCAACGTGTATACCGGCGCCCAGGGCTACTATGTAGCCGTGGAGCGGTGCTGCCGCAACAACGGCATCAGCAACATTGTGAGGCCGGGCGAGTCGGGCCAGACGTTTTACCTGGAGTTTCCGGCGGTGCTGCGCAACGGCCAGCCCTTCCGCGACTCCACGCCCCGCATTTTTCCGCCTCTGAGCGACTATGCGTGCTTGGGCGAGTTGTTTTACTACGACTTTGGCGGCCAGGACCCCGATGGCGATTCGCTGGTGTATGAGCTGGCCACGCCGCTCAACGGCTACTCCTCTACGCGCGTACCCAAGCCGGCCACGGCTACTTCAGCGCCCTACCCCACCATCAGCTGGGGTCCAGGCCGCAGCGAGCAAAGCCAGATACCGGGCGCGCCTACCCTCACCATCAACCGGCGCACGGGGCGGTTAGAGGTGCGTCCTACCCAGCTGGGGTTGTTTGTATTTGGTATCAAATGCTCGGAGTACCGCAACAAGGTGAAGATTGGCGAGACGCGGCGCGACTTTCAGTTGAAGGTGATTACGTGCCCTACCAATGCCGACCCGACGATTACCGCGCAGGCCCAACTTGGCAACGCTACCTACCTGCCCGGCCGCGACACCATCCGGCTGGTGCCGGGCGGCAACCCTTGCGTGCGCCTGCGCTTCACCGACGCGGATAATGCCTCGGCGCTGTCGCTTTCCTTGCAGCCCGTCAACTTCACGGGACCCCTACCCAGCATATCACTCCTACAAGGCATGGTGCGCGCCACTGGCATGCCCGACACCCTCATTTCGCAGTTGTGCTTTCCTACCTGCTTCGACACAAAGGGCCAGGTGTATTACCTGAACGTGATTGTAGCCGACAACGGCTGTAGTCTGCCCAAGCGCGATACAGTGCAACTGGCTATTCTGGCCCAGCCCGCGCCTACCCATACGCCCGAGTTAACTTCGGTGCCTACCTTGATGCAGGACAACAACACGCCCCTGGTGATACGCGTAGCCCCCGGCAGTGTGTATGAGGCAAACCTCACGGCCACCGACGCCGACAACGACCCCCTGACCCTTACGGCAGCCGGCACTGGCTTCGATATGGCAGCGGCCGGCATGAGTTTCGTGCCGACGAATGGTAAGGGGCGGGCTACAGGCGTGTTTCGGTGGGAGGCGTCTTGCTCGGCGGCGCTCCTGCAACAGATGGAGGTCACCTTTCGGGTGCAGGAAAGCACGTGCTACCCGCAGCCCCAGGTGCAGGTGGTGCGCTTTGAAGTAGTCAGCCCCGACACCCTGGCGTTTCTGCCGCCCAATATCATCACGCCCGGCAACCACGACGGCAAAAACGACGAATTCACCCTACCTACTCTCCCACCTGACTTCTGCGACAACCGCTTTGCTAACATCAAGATTTTCTCGCGTTGGGGCAACGAGGTATACAGCTCCGCCGACCGCAACTTCCGCTGGGACGGCGGCGGCCGCCCCGCCGGCGTGTATTTCTACCTGATTGAGTACACCAACAAGCGCCGCTTCAAAGGCATGCTGACGCTGGCGCCTGCCTATCAGTAGCGAGGCTTTGATAATCTACTAGCAAAATCCCCGATCGTGCAGCACGATCGGGGATTTTGTTTATTAACTCACTTCTATCACTTACTCTAAGGCTTAGCCGGTGGGGCCGAGCGGTAGGCGGGTTCTTTCGCTTTCTTCTCGGCCAAGGTCTTCTTGGCTTTCTCGAAGTCGCCGGCTTCCACGAATACCAGTTTGTTGTAGTCGAGGTATTTCTTCACGGCGGCATTCACCTGCTCGGGCGTGAGGGCGGCTACTTTCTTCTCGAAGTCGGCGTCCCAGGCCAGGGTGCGGTTCAGGTCGAGGTAGGAGTTCAGGCGGCCGGCCAGGGCATCGTCCTGGGCCCGCGATACGGAGCGGCTTTGCAACCAGCCACTCTTGGCCGCTTTAATTTCGTCGGCCGAAAAGCCAGTTTTCGACATCGTAGCAAATTCCTCCTGAATGGCTTTTTCCAAACGCTCGTTGTTTTCGGGGTTGTAGATGGCGTACACCATGTAGGAGGCCAGCTTGTCGCGCGAGTCGGCACTCACCTGCGAGCCGATACCGTAGCTGATGCCTTCTTTCTGCCGCACCCGCGTAGCTAGGCGCGAGTTCAGGAAGCCGCCCCCGAACAGGTAGTTGCCCAATACCAGCGCGGGGTAGTCGGGGTCGTCGTCGCGCATGGGTAGGTTGAAGCCGGCCACGTACACGGCGTTGGCCTTATCGTTGGCCTGCACCGACTGTTTGCCGGCCTTCACATCCTGGTAGTTGCGCACGATGCGGGCGTAGGGCTTGTTGGCTTTCCACTTGCCCAGGTCGGTTTTCACCAGCTTCTGCACGGCTGCTTCGTCGGTGGCGCCTACTACGGCCACGGTGGCGTTTTCGGCGCCGTAGAAGTCTTTGTAGAATTGGCGTACGTCGTTTACCGTCGTGGCTTTCAGTGCGTCAATCTCTTCGTCAAAGGTCATCACGTACAGCGGGTGGCCCTTGGGGTAGGGATTCAGCACGCGCTGGCTCGTGTTGAACGCAATGGCATCTGGCTCCTGTTTCTGCGACTCCAGCGAAACCAGTCGCTCCTGCTTCAGCTTATTAAACTCCGCCTCCGGAAACGTCGGATTCTTCAGGTAATCGGTTACAATCTTCATCACGGCCGGCAGGTTTTCCTTCGAAGCTTCCACCACCACCCCGGCCGACTGGCTGCCGCCGTACACGTAGGCGCGGGCTTTCAACTTGTCCAGTTCGTCGCGGATTTGCTGATAGGAGCGGGTTTTGGTGCCGCGCTCCAGCATGGAGGCCGTGAGGCTGGCTAGGCCGGGTTTGTTGGCCAAGCTCTTTTCGTCGCCGTAGCGCAGGGTGAGCTGCACGTTCACGCTGTTACCGCGGGTGCTTTTGGGCAATACGGCGTATTTGGTGCCTTTGCCCTCCTCGCCGCGCTTGGTGCGGGCCTCAATGTTGGCAGGCGAGGCATCGAAGGCTTCGCCGGCGGCTACGGCTTTCTCGCCCTTGTAGTCCTTCACCAGCGCCAGCACGTTGGGCGTTTCCGGGATGTCGGAGCGGTCGGGTTTCTGCTCGGGGATGAAAGTGCCGACGGTGCGGTTCGAGGGTTTCAGGTAGGCGTTGGCAACGCGCTGCACATCGGCGGGCTTCACCTTCCGGATGTTGTCGCGGTAGAGGAACACCAGGCGCCAGTCGCCGGCCGCAATCCACTCGCTTAGGTCCAGCCCTACCCGGTCCGTGTTCTTAAACAGCAACTCAATGCCCGTGAGTAGCTTGGTTTTGGCGCGGTCTACCTCCTCGGCCGTGGGCTCTTTAGCAGAGGCCATATCCAGGGTGTGCAGCATGGTAGTGCGGGCCGAGTCCAGGGACTGTTCCTTTCGCACTTCGGTGTAGAAGAAGGCAAAGCCGGGGTCATGCAGAGCGGGCGTCCAGCCGTAGGTATAGGCAGCTTTCTTGCTGTCGATGAGCGCTTTATACAACCGGCCCGATGGCTCGTTGGTCAGCACGTCCATCAGCACGTCGAGGGTAGCATAATCGGGGTGGGCGCCGGCAGGGGTGTGGTAGGCTACGGCCACGCTCTGCGCGTCGCCCACGCGGCGCAGGGTCACGCTTCGCTCGCCGTCCTGGGTAGGCTCGGTGGTGTAGGCCTGGGGTAGCTGCCGGGTAGGCTTCTGAATGGGGCTGAAATACTTATCCACCAAAGCCAGCGTCTTGGCCTCGTCCATCTTGCCGGCTACCACCAGCACGGCATTGTCGGGCTGATAGTATTTCTGGTAGAACGCCTTCAGGTTGTTAATCGGCACGCGCTCAATATCTTCCTTCGAGCCGATGGTGGACTTACCGTAGTTGTGCCATATATAAGCCGACGACAGCACGCGCTCCATCAGCACCCGGCTCGGCGAGTTTTCGCCCATTTCAAACTCGTTGCGCACCACCGAAAATTCCGTGGCCAGGTCCTTCGCATCGATGAAGCTGTTCACCATACGGTCGGCTTCCAAGTCGAGGGCCCAGTTCAGATTTTCGTCGGTAGCCGAGAAGGTTTCGAAGTAGTTGGTGCGGTCGTACCAGGTAGTGCCGTTGGGGCGGGCGCCGTGCTCGGTCAGCTCCTGCGGGATATTTTTGTGCTTGGCAGAGCCCTTGAAGGCCATGTGCTCCAAGAGGTGCGCCATACCCGTTTCGCCGTAGCCCTCGTGCCGCGAGCCTACTAGGTAGGTGATGTTGACGGTGGTAGTCGGCTTGGAGTTGTCGGGAAACAACAGCACGCGCAGGCCATTTTTCAGCTGATACTCCGTGATGCCTTCCACCGATGCTACGCGGGTGAGGCCTTCGGGCAGCTTGCTTTGCGCCGCCGATGGCAACGCAGTTGGTAGGAGCGCAGCCACCAGGGGCCACAGTCGGATAAAAGAACCAAAACACCGCATAAGATAGTAGTTATGTGAGTAGGTTAATACGCTGCATACTACTTACTATCTATCTAGAAACAAACACTATACGGCAATATTCATATACTATTTGAAACAGTCTATTTCTTCCGCAACACAGTGTCTTTTTCGCCACTAATCAGGCACGCCACCTACTCACACAAGCGCTTTGCGCAGAAAGTAGCGAGTGAAGCCGGTGGGGTAGTTTTCGAGTTGTCCGAACACGGTGTAGCCTTGCTTCAGGTAAAAGTCTTTGGCTTGAAACCCGAACGTATCGAGGTGGGCGTGTTGGCAACCGCGCTGCTTAGCGGCCTGCTCGGCCTCTTGCAGCAGGCGGGCACCTAGGTCTTGGCCGCGTAGCGCCTCCGGCACAAACAGCAGTTCTACAAACAGCCAATCGTAATAGGTGCGCCCCCACAAACCGCCGATGGTTGCGTCTTGCTCATCGAGGAGCAGCACAGCCAGCAGTTGCGATTCGCCAGGCACTTGCTGCCGGTTGTATTCCTGCAATCCTGCCAGAATTGGCTGGCGGGTGGCGAGGTCAGGATCAGTAGTCAGGAGCAGGCGTGGTGGCATGGAAGCGTGTTATAACTAGTTACCACAGGACTTCCGAACGGAGTCGTGTACTAAGAAAGGGCCTTAAGTTAGATGAACGAATCGTTGTTACGTCGGTCGTTCATCTAACTTAAGGCCCTTCGCGTTGCTCAGGATGACAAATAACTAATTTCAGCCTAATACAAGAATAGGAACGCACAGAATAACAGCACCCACAGCCCATCCACAAAGTGCCAGTACGTGCTCATGAGCTTGAGCTGCAAGCGGCGGTACGGGTCGCGGATAAACAGCAGCGTGCGGATACTGTCGCGGGAAGCGTGCTGGGCGCGCAGGAACAGCAACATCAGGAAGAGCACGCCACCCAACAGGTGCATGACGTGAATAGCGGAGATGAGGTAGACGTAGGTACCGCTGGGCTTGTCTCTGAAGAAGACGCCCTGCACCTGCAAATCATGCCAGCCCAGCGCCTGCAAGCCGGCAAAGGCCAGGCCTAACAGCAGCGTAGCCCCAAGGCAGCGCGCCAGATTCGTAACGTCGTCTTCGCGGTAGAGGCGTTGGGCCTGGCTGAGCGTGTAGCTGCTGGCCAGCAATACCACCGTACTGATGGAAAAGTAACGCGGAAACGGGTGTAGCCCCGCCGGCACCCCGCTGGTGTAGCGCGTGTGCGCGTAGGCCGATATCAGCACCACAAACAAAACCAGGCTACCCACCAGCCCCAGGTAGAGCAGCAGCAGCGACAGGGGCACCCGGGCGGGACGGGTGGAGGGGGTAGGGCGATTGGCCCCGATTCGTCCCTGGCGTTCTTTACCGAAATCAGAATTCATTACAGAGCAGACGTAGCAGCATACGGTTGGGCAAGTTATTTCAGGGACCTTTAGTTCCGTGGCAAACCCATTGAGCCTTTTGCCAATATAAACAAAACCACCACGGATTACCGCTTGTTTTCGTCGGCTTAGCTGCGAAAGAACGACCCGATTTTGCCCAGCACCGCGTGAAAGGTGATACTCGGGCGTTTCCCTTGCCCAAACGTAACGTAGGTTTTGCCGCTCACGCGCAGTTCCAGCACCAGTCCCAGCCGTTTGGCCAGCTCATGCAGCTGCTGCAAGGGGTCGGGTTTGGGGCCGGGGGCGCGCGGGGGGGCGTTGGGGTCTTTGGGTGGTCCGCTGGTGAGCTTGTCGAGGACGCGCTGGCTGGGCACGTTCAGGATGAGGTAGGTGCCGGAGGCTGCCAGTTGCAGCTCGTCGCCCTCTATCGTAACGGTCAGGCGGGCGTCTAGTTCGAGGCCGCTAGCCAAGGGACGAGGGCGTGGAGCCGGGGGTAGGATTTTCGCCGCGCGTGCGGATGCGCAACGAGCCATTGATGCGCCAGGTGGCGGGTGCGCCGGTAGGGTTTTGTGGGTTCGGCACCTGCACTTCTATTTGATCGAAAGCGCAGGACAGCTCGACCCCGCCCGAGAGCTTAGATAATACGGAAGCAGCCATATCGGCCCAATTGGTGGTAGGAGCGGCAGAATCAGCCATATAGATTTTGGTAAGAAATTTGGGTAGAAGCGTATTCGAGACACGTTGGCTGTAAGCTACGGCCCTGCCCCGGCAAACGCAAAACACCCCACAGGGTTGTCCCAAGCGTAACTTTCGTCCCCCCGTCTCGCGTATGGAGCATAACAGATAGCCTCCTACCCATATTGTATTTTTCCTCCTTCTATGCCTTTCATTTTCACGCGTCCGGCCGCGCTGTTGGCACTCCTGCTTGGTGCCAGTGCCTTCGCCCCTACCCGCCCTCTTTTGGAAGGCCCTACCCCCTTCCGTCTCGCCGATAACGTCGAGCTGGTATATAACTTGTTGGATGCGAAGGGCAAGAAAACCGGCTATATCACCCAGCGTGTGGTGCTGCTCGGCTCTGAAACCAACAAAAAACAAACGCTAACTACCACTACCGCCCTACTGAAAAGCGGTACCTACGACGCCAAAAACCGCTTGGTGCGTTTGCAGGACCTCACCTATGCGGCGCACCGCGACACGTCCTTCACAGATGGCACGGCCGAACTGCCACCCGATGCGTTGCGCCGGTTTCGGGACCGTATCTACACCTATCAGCCTACTCGCTTGGCCTGGCCCGATAACCCTACCGTGGGCTCGCAACTGCCCGATGGCGGGATAATGGTGCAAGTCAGCAGTTCGGCGGTAGACATTGCCAAAGTACAGGCCATGCTCAAAAACCGGCGGGTTGTGGGCGGGCCCCAACCCGTGACCACGCCCGCCGGCACCTTTCAATGCTACAAGGTAGAAGCCGAGCGTGACCTGACCACACGGGCGCGTGCCGACATGGCCATTCGCAAAGTGGAGCGCGAAGTAACGTATTATGATCCGGCCGTGGGCATTGTACGCACCGAGTACTACGATCGGGATAAGCTGCGCGAAGTGAAGGAGTTGGCGAAGCGGTAGGCCAGCACCTGTGGCGCGCTGATGTGCGGTTTGTTTGCTATTTTGCAACAGTATGTCCTGATCGTCAGCCTTTCTCCTATACAATACCCGGGCTATGGCGGTGGCGGTTTCACCTTACTTTTCATCCCACTCCCGATGCGCTTTTTGCTTGTAGCTGCCTGTAGTTTGTCTTGCACCCTGGCCGTAGGGCAAGTCGATAAATCGTCTAAAACCGCCAAACCCAGCACGCACACAGCGCTGCTGGCTACCACACAAGCGCATACCTACGGCACGCCCGTGACGCCCGCCGGCGCCGTGCCAGTGCAGCAACTCAAAACCGTGCTGGCCGGCCGCGACTCGGCCCGCGTGAAGCTGGTAGGCCCCATTGCCGACGTGTGCAAGGCCGAGGGCTGCTGGCTAACCATGCAGCCCGCCCCCGGCCAGATGATGCGCGTGCGCTTCAAGGACCACGCCTTCCTTGTGCCCAAAGACATCAGCGGCAAAACGGCCGTGATAGAAGGCATAGTAGTGCACGAAACCGTATCGGTGGCCCAGCAGCGCCACTACGCTGAGGATGCTGGCAAATCGAAGCAGGAAATTGCGGCCATCACCACGCCCGTGGAGCAATACAACTTCATTGCCGACGGCGTGCGGGTGCAGTGAATGGTGAAATTGTGAGGTGGTGAAATGGTGAGTTTGCCGTTTTTGCGACGCAACTTGCAGTATCTGCGCGGCGAGAATTTCAAACTCACCCTCTCACCACTTCGCACTTTTCACTACTATGCCTAGTATTCAGGAACAGATAGCCACCCTCACGGCCCGCCTGCACCACCTTAATTATCAGTATTACCAGAACGACGTGTCGGAAGTGCCCGACCAGGAGTTCGACCAGATGCTGGCGGAGCTGGCAGCTCTGGAAAAAGCCTACCCCGAGCTGGCCCTACCCAACTCGCCTACCCAGCGCGTGGGCGGCACCATCACCAAGCAGTTTCCGACGGCCCTGCACCGCTACCCCATGCTCAGCCTGGGCAATACCTACTCGGAGGCTGATTTACGCGACTTCGACGAGCGGGTGCAGCGCGGCCTGGAAGGCGCCGAGTACGCCTATGTGTGCGAGCTGAAGTTCGACGGCGTGGCCATGAGCCTCACCTATAACAACGGTCAGTTGACGCAGGGCGTCACGCGCGGCGACGGCACCCGTGGCGACGTGGTGACCAGCAACGTGCGCACCATCAAAAACCTACCCTTGCACCTGCGCCACGCCGGCCCCACTCAGCCCGAGGAGTTTGAGGTGCGCGGCGAAATCTTTATGCCTCAGCCGGTTTTTGCGGAGTTGAACCAGGAGCGCGAAGCCAACGGCGAAGCCCTGCTGGCCAACCCGCGCAATGCCGCCAGCGGCGCCCTCAAGCTGCAAGACTCGGCGCTGGTGGCGGCGCGGCGGCTGCGCTTCTTCGCGTACAGCTACCTCAGCCAGGGCCGCGACTTCCCTACCCACAGCGCCGCCCTGGAAGCACTGCGCTCCTGGGGCCTGCCTGTGTCGGACACGTGGCGCAAGTGCCACTCGTTGGACGAGGTGCTGGAATTTATCCATCATTGGGACAAGCACCGCTTCACCCTCCCCGTGGCTACCGATGGCATTGTGGTGAAGATAGACGACCTGCGCCAGCAGGAGCTGCTGGGCTACACGGCCAAAAGCCCGCGCTGGGCCATTGCGTATAAATACCCCGCCGAGGCCGGCCGCACCCGCCTGCGCGAGATACAGTACCAGGTAGGCCGCACCGGCGCCGTGACACCAGTGGCCCTACTCGACCCCGTGCCGCTGGCTGGCACCATCGTGAAGCGCGCCTCGGTGCACAACGCCAACCAGATTGCTGCCCTCGACCTGCGCCTGGACGACACGGTATTTGTGGAGAAAGGCGGCGAAATCATTCCCAAGATTACCAGCGTCGACCTCACGGCCAGGCCCGCCGACAGCCAGCCCATTGTCTACCCCACGGAGTGCCCCGCCTGCGGTACGCCGCTTATTCGGCCCAAAGGCGAGGCGCATTTCCGCTGCCCCAACGACCGGGGCTGCCCGCCCCAGCTGAAAGCCAAGCTGGAACACTTCGTGTCGCGCAAAGCCTCAGATATCGATGGTTTGGGTGCCGAAACCGTGGGCCGATTCTTCGACCTGGGGTTGGTGACGGATGCTGCCAGCTTATACGAGTTACCTGGCAAGGCCGACGAACTCGCTCAGTTAGAGCGCATGGGCGAGAAATCAGTACAGCGCCTGATTGCGGGCCTGGAAGCAAGCAAGCAGGTGCCATTTGACCGGGTGCTGTTTGGCCTGGGCATTCGCTACGTAGGCGAAACGGTGGCCGAAAAGCTAGCCGCGCACTACCGCACGGTGGAGGCGCTAGGCGCGGCTACCGCCGAGGAGCTGGCCGCCGTGCCGGAGGTAGGCGGCGTCATTGCCGAATCGGTGGCGGCGTGGTTTCAGGAGCCGCAAAACCGCGAGATGGTGGAGCGGCTGCGGGCGGCAGGGGTACAGTTGGCCCTCACTGGCGAGGCGCCCAAGGCCCAGAGCGACCGGCTGGCCGGACAAACCTTCGTACTGTCGGGCGTGTTTGAGCAGCACAGCCGCGAGGAGCTGCAACAACTGATTCAGCAGCACGGCGGCAAGGTAACGGGCAGCATTAGCAAGAAGCTGAGCTACTTGGTGGCCGGCGACAAGATGGGTCCTGCCAAGCGCGAAAAAGCTACAGAATTGAAGGTGCCCATCATCTCCGAAACCGACCTACTGGCGATGCTCCCGGATGCCGCTACCCTCCCCGACTCCGAGGCCGAAGCCGCCGCCGATTCGGCGCTGGATGCCCTCGCTGCCCCGACCCTACCGCAGGGCGGCCAAGGGTCGTTGTTCTGATTGGCATAAGTGACGCGTCGCTATACAGCAGCTCTGTCACTAAATGTTGATCAGTATCACGTATAGCATTCTGAACCTTGTTGTTACTAAGTTTTCTTATAGAAGTTGATTTAGAAGTTGTTTGAGTTAGTTGTTGCACGATGT
>NZ_JAHWGL010000019.1 GCF_019334315.1 Hymenobacter profundi | reverse complement strand
CGTGAAAAGGGCCTTCGTGCTGTTCAGAATGACAGTTTGCTCTAACGCACTACCCCGCTATTTCTAGTTGTTCTTCAGGTAGATTTGGGCTTCACGGCACATATCCGATTTGCGCTCGGCGCGCTCTGCTATTACGGCGTAGTACTGCTTGGCGCGGCGCACGTCTTTTTCGCCGTTTGCCAGGTGTGCTAGGTTCAGGTTGGCGTAGAGATAGAAGCCGCTCTGCGTTTCGCTAGTGCTTTCGGCAAATACGATGCAGCGCTGGTAGTATTCCTTGGCTTTGGCCAGGTTGCGCACTTTGTTCTGCATAATCCACCCCATGAAGTAGGTCGCGTAGCGGCCGCTAGTGCCTTCGTAGCCGGGTAGGCCCCGGTTTAGCTTGTCCAGAATGTCCTTGCTGATCTTCTCGCACTCCCAAAATTCGCCTTCGTTGAAGCACAGCATGGCGTACAGGCGCTCGAAGTAGGCATTGTCGGGGTAGGTTTGGTGGAGCTGCTGGGCTACGGCCAAGGCTTCGCGGGCCGAGTTTTTTTGCTCAGACAGGACTTTCATCAGAAAGTACTTGGCCTCCGGCGCGGCATAGAAGCCATTGTTGGCCACTATGCGCAATTGCTCAACACCTAATTGTTGGTTGCCTTTCGGGAAAAACAGCAGCACGGGCCGCAACAGCTTGTAGGTTTCTGACAACCACACCGAGTAGTAGTTGATCAAAGCCTGACCGCACAGAAACTCGGGGCTCAGGTCGTTGGCCTGCTTGCTAATTTCGAGGTAGTCGAGGGCGCGTTTGCTACTTACGGTCACGCGGCGCCAGTTGTGCCGCTCGCCGTTCAGGCGGGCATCAAACCCGTAGGCGGCAGCCAGAAAAAAGCAGGCTTCGTAGTTTTTGTTATCGGCTTCGTAGAGGCGAGTAGCGTAAGTAATGGCGGTATCCATGTAGGCAAACAGCAGGTTATCATACTGCTTGGTTTGCGCAATGTTGGGCATAATCTTCCACCAGGTAGTCAGGCCCATCAGGAAGTAGGGCATGGGGTGCTGGGGGTAGCGCCGACGGAGCGAACGGAATTGCTTCTCGGCTTTGTCGTACTTGAAGTTGTAGAGGTTGTGCATGGCCCCATCCAGCTCCGTCTGAATGTCCTTGTCCAGCAGCAGCCAGCCGTCGATTTCCACCGCGCTGGGCAACACGTCTACGTT
Source organism: Hymenobacter profundi (assembly GCF_019334315.1). Classification (GTDB taxonomy): domain Bacteria; phylum Bacteroidota; class Bacteroidia; order Cytophagales; family Hymenobacteraceae; genus Hymenobacter; species Hymenobacter profundi. The sequence continues at coordinate 63,313 of NZ_JAHWGL010000019.1, read as the reverse complement.
CTCTATATCAATGTTGCGGATGGGTGCCTCTTGTCGACTGGTCGTGTCTGGCTGTTGCTGCGCGTGCAGCAGCAAGGGTAGTAGCAGAAGTAATAGGAAGGAGTAAAACTTTTTGCTCATACACGAATGGTTGGGGCGGGCGTGGCAACCAATAGTAACATAGGCTTTTTGCTATCTACACAGCCAGCAGCCATTTCATTTTATCCAAAAAGCGGTGACATCATCTTGATAGTACCGCTAGTAGTTAGCTGTAATCTCTTATCTATGCGATACAACAAGCTTGGCTTAGCAATATTAATGCTGTTTTTGCACTTCATCCATATTGAACCAATATCATAAGCACAATTTGCCTTTTTAGATATATTTAAACTGTACTTTTACATGATAACACTATACTAATACACGAAGTATATTCTTGTTTATATACTGTAATTCCCAAAAAAACACTCGTAACATAAAAAGAGAAGCCTTTCGGGCTCCTCCTTATTATATACTATGTTTTCAACTACCTATTTTCTATAGGAAAGCCAATAGCGCTTTGTAAAACTGGTCTGGCACCTGCACATGCGGAATGTGCCCTACTCCGGCTAGCGGCACTAATTTGCTTCCTTTTATCTGGTTGGCAGTGCGGCGGCCAAGCGCCGGGTACTGCCCCAACGTTGCCAATACGCTAGGGTCACGCACGAGACCTTTGCCCACTACCGTGCGGTCGTCTTGCCCAATAATGAGCAGGGTGGGCACCTGCACCCGCGCAAACTCGTAGCACACAGGCTGTTGATAGATCATGGCGTACGTGAGGGCGCTGGCTAGGGCCACTTTGGCGTAATCGGGGTGGGCGAGTTGCGCAATGAGCGGGGTCAGCCACTCGTCGTGGGCGTCAGGGTAGCCATTGGGGTAGTAGCTCTTATGGTAAGCACGCATGCTTTGTGCGGTAGTGCGTAACTCCTGCGCCGTGGCTTCGTCGATGCTTCGGAAAGGCACCGCCAGCCGGTAGTCTTCGAGTCCAATGGGGTTTTCGAGCACCAGTTTCTCGGTGGTTTCGGGGTAGAGCAGGGCAAAGCGCGTGGCCAGCATGCCACCCATGCTGTGCCCTACCACCACCGCCCGCCGGATGCCCAGCGTATCGAGCAGGTGCTTGGTGTTGCGCGCCAATTGGTGAAACGAGTAGTGGATATCCGGCTTATCCGATTTGCCAAAACCGATTTGATCGGGCACTACCACCCGAAAGCCGGCCTGCGTGAGCGTTTGCACCGTACCGCGCCAGTAGGCGCCGAAAAAGTTTTTACCGTGCAGCAACACCACCGTGCGCCCGTTGGCTTTGGCGGTTGGTGCCACGTCCATATAGGCCATTTGCAAGCGCTGGCCTTCCAGGCGCAACGGCAGGTGGTGCACGGGGTAGGGATAGGCGTAACCATCGAGCGTGGCGTTGAGTGGCGTCAGCCCTACGCCCGATTGGGCGTACCCAATGCCAGCCGTTCCCAACCACCAAGTTAACACGAACAGAAAAACCGTAAAACGCATACAAAAGGTTGTTGATGATACCTCCCCAACAACCCTATTCCATCAGGGTTTACTTTTTCTGACCTACCCGTTGGACTGAAGCTTCAGGTGCAACTCTATTACGCGGGTGTCCTCATCACTCCATACTACGTTGCGGACATCCTCCACCCGAATTGCCGCCAAGCCATCGGCCACTCCGAATTCGGTGTAGCATTCCAGTAGCGCTTCGCGCTCCGTTAGTTGCCGCACGTAACCATAAAAACTAGTGGAAAGGTATGTGCTTAAATACACCAATTGCTCGTGCTCGCGCGCCATTTCCAATAGGTAGGGCGTGCTTAATTCACTTACCGTAAGGAAAGAGGGTGTTTTCACGCTAGCGTACACCCGATCCAGATTATTGGCTTTAAACTCTACATTGCGAATGTATTGGTCGTTGAAATCAACTTGAAATACATCGCTCAGATTGAATGACTGCATGCCTGTTTGCATACCATCGCGATTGATGACGCGCAGCAGAAGCACATCTTCACTGTAGCTCTGCACAAACCCAACGGCAAAACGCCCCGGTTCACCCGCGTTGCTGCGGATACCTACCATTCGCTGCTCCTGTTGGGCACGCGCAAATAAGTCGTTATAGACACTCATAGCCGTTGCTTGCCATATGTTAGCGCATCGACGACTCGCGGATGTGCAGCTGAGGCTTGAGCACGACACGGTGGGGCGCAAAATTGTCGCTGCGCTTGAGCATTTGCAGAAACAGCTGCACCGCCGAGTGCCCCATCTGCTCGCCCCGCTGGTCCACCGATGTCAGCTTGGGTGTGGTGAGGGTAGTGAACGGCTCGTTGCTGAAGCCCGCCAGGGCAATATCCTGCGGCACCCGAATGCCCTGAGCATGCAGCACCTCCAGCGCCCCCGCCACAGGAATGTCGCCGGACCCGAAAATAGCATCAGGTGGCTCGGCGAGTTGCAACAGCTCACGCATAGCCTGCTCGCCGGCGTTCTGCTGGAGCTTGGGTAGGAAGTGCATCAGCTGCTCGTCGTGGGGTAAGCCAAATGCTTGCAGGGCGTTGAGGTAGCCCTTGTGACGGTTGCTGTAAATGTTCAGGTGCTGCGGCCCAGCAAAGTGAGCAATGCGGCGGCAACCCTGCTCCAGCAAGTGGCGCACGGCCATGTAGGCCCCCTGGTGGTCGTCGAGCACCACGCCGCTCACGCTGGAAACCTCCGGCATCCGGTCAAAAAACACCAGCGGAATATTCTGCTGCCGTACTTTCTCGAAGTGCTGAAAATCGTGCGTAGTGCGGGCCAGCGACACCAGAATGCCTTCTACCTGCGCGTTCAGCAGGGCGTCGATGTTGTTCTTTTCGCGCTGCACGTCCTCGTTCGACTGGCAGATCATCACGTTGAAGCCCGCCTTGCTGGCTACCGTTTCGATGCCGTGCATGATCGACGGAAAAAAGTGCCCGTTGATGTGAGGCACAATCACACCCAGCATATTGCTACGGCCCCGGCGCAGGGCGGCAGCTAGGTGGTTGGGCTGGTAATTCAGCTCTTTGGCTACTTCCCACACGCGCTGCTTGGTAGCCTCGCTGATGTCGGCGTGGCCATTGAGTGCCCGTGAAATAGTAGAAGGCGACAGGTTCAGGATCTTTGCAAGGTCCGTGATGGAAGCGCGTTTGTTGAGTTTTTGTGCCACGGCGTTATGCGTATACGGTAAGGTAAGCATACGGAGAATACCCGCATACCATTTTCCGCTCATTGTTCAGAAAAGAAGCCAGGGCTAACGATGCAAGTATCCATCCGAGGACACCCGTTATTGGCCGCTTACTGGCTTAATCAGCAAATTACCGGCATAAATGCAAATGCAAGCAACGTTAGTACGTTATTTCTTATTTAATTTTTCCCGTGTACTCTCTCTGTAATAGCTGCATCGTTGGTGATGCAACCTTCTCAACGGAAAATAAGCGTAAATAAGTCTAACCCGGCAGCCTAGCTGCTTGTTTAAGTGCCCTACCCTACTGCATGCCATAAGGTGCCCGGATTACGGACTTTAGCCGACGCAAGCGGCCGTTCCATGTAATCTGGCGCAACAGCAAATGCGGGTAATCGTGGGCAAACCAATACACGTTTTGTTTCTCCTTATTAAGATTGATGGTTACGCGCCAGCTGGCCGCCAGCGTATCGGTGGCAGCCTGATCGGCTACCGTTACGTGGGCCTGGTAGAGTAGCGGCGGCGCGGCGCTGCTGGTTTGCTGCTGCCCGGCAATGGTTACATCAAACGAGGGTAGATCTGCAAACCTGAGGCTGCGTAAGCAATAGCTCAACGCATCCTCAAAAAGCACCTCGTGGCGCAGCAGGCGCCGACCGGCACCCTGGCCATCGTGGTAGGAGTTGTAGGTTTCTACGTACTGCAAGTCATCATCCACAAACGCCTTAAACGTGTTGCCGGCGGGCTCTTGCAGGGTAGTAGTAAGCTTATGTAGCACCGTGGGCCGGTCGCGCCGGAAAAACAGCGTGGTTAGAAAATGAAAAGGCGGCATAGCCGTCGGCAGCGAGCCAAACTGACTGATGTGCATCACCGGAAACACATCGTTGCGCTGGAGGCTGTCGGTCCGCACGTCGAACTGCTGGTTGAACTCTTCCAACTGCGTTACCTGGGTCAGCTCGTAGGGTAGCGCCTCGCCGTTGATAATCTGCTGGGCGTCGTAGCGCGCAATTTCGGCGTGGCCGTCTTCCCACAGCGGGCGCATGGCCCAGTCATTATCAAAATACGCATCGAAGTGTTGCCGCCGCAAAGCTGGCACCGACTCTCCTCGCTGCTCGCCGGGGTCAGTGGGTCCTGAGGAGCACCCAACCAGCAGTAGCATGGTGCCAATGCAAGTCATTATCGCCTTCCAGTGCATTGTTCTACTCATGAGCTATGTACGCCAGATCCTGCTGCTGCCTCTACAGGCGCGTGTGTTCCCTACTATTGTTATATATTCCCTTACTCGCAGGCAGACGCCACTAGGCCAGTAAGCGCACCCGCATTTGTACCCGCTCGCCATTTTCGCTGGTAAGCGGCTCTACTATAATACGGTCTTCCTCATCGAAGTAGCGCGCCAAGCCGCGCACAATGCCTAGCGCCAGCCCCCCCATACGCCGCGGCGACACATACTCAATAAATACTTCGTCGGGGGCCACGCGGCGCACGTCCAGCACAGGCGGCCTATAGCCTTCGTGCGCGGCCCTCACCCGTGTGTGCATGGCCGTTTCGGTGTGCTCCAGCATATCCAGCGTCCGCCACTCCGGCCGGATGTACTTCTGGTACATATACAGCAAGTCCGGCACCAAGTACTCCCCAAATTTCTCGTGCAGCTCATCGGCCGAAAGGCCAGTCATTTCAGCTGCCTGCCCTACCAGGGCATACATGTGCTCATCGGGGTACACGTTGCGGTGGTCGAAGTCCACCTCCGTAAGCCCAGAGTGCTCCACCAGGCGCACCCAGGTGCTATGGTCGTACTGCGTTTGCACGTAGCGTTTCAGCAGCGAAAAGATGGTCCCGTGCACGAATTAAAAGGCGAAATAGATAAAATCTAGCCTATATACGCAAAAAAGCGCTTCATAGCCAATAGTTCAGCTACGAAGCGCTCGTGAGGTGAGTGACAGGCAACGGCTTCTGATGAAATTGTTGCCCGTTGTTATTAGATATTGCCTACCACCGTCATCGTCGATAGTGTGGGGGTAGGACTGCCGCCGGCGTCCTCTACCGTCATGGCAAAGGCTTGGGCGCTGGCAATATCTTTCATGTGTTGCAGGCTTTCGCCGGAAGCGGTGGCGTAGTCCAGCACACCCGCGTCTACGGGCTTGCCGTTATCGAGGGCCCACAGCTGGTACTGCTTGCCTGCGGGCGGTTCGGGTAGGCTGCGTACGTCTACATACACGGTGCGAGTGTTGGGATTGTAGAGCACCTTAGCGCGGGCCTTGGGCGCAGCGGGCGTGCCGTTCAGCGCTACCGTCCGAAACTCGTCACTGCGCAACACCGACAACTCATTGGTTTGATCGCCCAATCGTTTCTCCACCGCCATGTGCGAGGCCGCCAGCAACGACCGGTCGCTTTCCACGGCGGCCAGGCTGGTTTCGGCGTTCTGCCATTTCGAGTAGAGCAAGAAGTTGATGCCCACGCTCAGCAGCAGAAACGCAATAGAAGCGGCCATCAGCCAGTTGAAGCGAGGCGCAGCTGGTGCAGCTTCTTCTACCGGCGCCGAGCTGATGGAGCGCACCACCGGCTCGGGTGCGGCCACGGGCACCGGAGCAACTGCATCGGCGTCGATGGCAGCTTTCCAGCCGGCCAACACCCGGTTGCGCATGTCGGCAGGAGGTGTTTGGGCATACTGTGCCGCATAGCCGCTGAGGGCTTCAATCACGCTGTCCAGCTCCTGCCGGATAGCGGGGTGCATAGCAGACAGGCGTTCTACCTCTGCCTGTTCTACTGCTGGTAGCTCGCCGAGGGCGTACTGCTCCAGAATGCCTGATTCGATGTATTCCTGAATGTCCACGGCTATCGAATCAATTTTGATAATACCTTAATTGCTGCCCGGGCCCGAGTTTTTACGGTGCCCAACGGCAAGTCGAGTTCTTCTGCCACTTCGCTTTGAGTAAAACCGCCAAAGTATAACAGGTCAATCACTTGTTTCTGTTCAGGGTTGAGCTGATTTGTGATTTCCTGCAATCCAATATGCTCAGGCTGAAACCCGGAGGAGGCCGCCTGATGCATGGCACCACTATCCTCCAATGGTGTCATGCGAGTACCTACGCGGTACTGTCGAGAGCGGATTTTATCAATGGCTAAATTGCGGCAAATATTCAGTACCCACGTAAAAAGCCGCCCTTTGGACGAATCGTAGAACTGAAAGGAATGCCAGATTTTGACCAGACCTTCTTGCAACACGTCTTCGGCTATTTCTTCCTTCTTTACGATGCGCAGGATGACCCCGTACAGCGCTGCCGAATATTTGTCATAAAACAAGGTCATGGCTGACTCGTCGCGGTCACGCAAGCGCTGTACGAGCAGTTCCTCCGGGTAGGAGGTCGATGACTCTAGGGTAGTAGCTGACACAGATTAGTACAATAAATGGGCGAGTGAAGCAGCGGTGGGGAGGGCCCGATAGGGTGGCAAAATACGGGATAAAGTTTTATTCGCGCAGTGCGACTTGCTTTCCCCGGTGTGGCCCCTGCCCTACCCAGCCTTCTACGTGCTTTATGGTTGTGGTTGTGTTATAAGTTTTCGGGTGGGGTGGCCGCAAGCGTAAAGCCCGCGTAACTATATCCTTTCGACGCTTGTTTTTCTGTAATGGCTATCACCTCTATCAATCCTCATACCGGACAGGTGCTGCAAGAGTTTGCACCCTTCGCCTGGTCCGACACCGAAGAAATTCTGCGGCAGGCCCACGAGGCTGCCGCCACATGGCGCACCACCTCCTTTGCGCATCGCGCCGAGCGAATGCACCGCGCCGCCGCTCTGCTGCGGGAACGGGAGCAAGAACTGGCCCGCCTGATGAGCATCGAAATGGGCAAGCCCATTGCCGATGGCCGCGCCGAGGCGCAAAAGTGTGCCACCACCTGTGACTACTACGCCGAGCATGCTGATGCCTTTCTGGCTGATGAAGAAATCCGGACGGAAGCCCAACGCAGCCTAATTGCCCACGAGCCGTTGGGCGTGGTACTGGCCATTATGCCCTGGAACTTTCCGCTGTGGCAGGTTATTCGCTTTGCCGCGCCGGCGCTGATGGCTGGCAACGTGGGCCTGCTCAAGCACGCGCCCAACGTACCGCAGTGCGCCCTAGCGCTGGAAAAGATTTTTCACGATGCCAGTTTCCCGCCTGCTACCTTCCGCACCCTACTTATCGACACGGACCAAGTAGAAACGCTGCTGGCCGACGACCGGGTGCGGGCCGTGACCCTCACCGGGAGTACCCGCGCCGGTGCCAGCGTGGCGGCACTGGCTGGCAAATACCTCAAGAAAAGCGTACTGGAGCTGGGCGGCTCCGATGCGTTTATTGTATTGGCCGACGCTGATTTGAACGTGGCAGCCAAGAATGCTGCCCAGGCGCGCATGATCAACGCAGGGCAGAGCTGCATTGCGGCCAAACGCTTCATTGTGGAGCAGCCGGTAGTGGACGAGTTCACCCAGAAGCTGAAAGAGCACATGGCGGCCTTTCAAACTGGCGACCCACTCGACGAAGCCACGCAATACGGCCCCCTCGCCCGCCCCGACCTGGCCGATACGCTTACCCAGCAAGTGCAGGATTCCGTAGCCAAAGGCGCCCACGTTGTGCTGGAAGGCGGTCAGGATGCGCCTGGCGCTACCCTGTTCCGCCCCATGATTCTGACCAACGTACAACCCGGCCAGCCGGCCTACCACGAGGAGTTCTTTGGCCCGGTGGCGCTGGTGCTGGAAGCCCGCGACGCCGACGATGCCATTCGCCTCGCCAACGACTCGCCCTACGGCCTGGGTGGCTCCATCTGGACCCGCGACGTGGCGCGCGGCGAGGCCCTGGCCCGCCGCATAGAAGCCGGCGCAGTATTCGTCAACGCCATCGTGAAGTCGTCACCCGAAATGCCGTTTGGGGGCGTGAAGCAGTCGGGCTATGGGCGGGAGCTTTCCTACCTGGGTATTCGCGAGTTTGTTAATCAGAAGAGCTTGTGGATTGCGGCGGAGGAGAAGCCGGAAGAGAAGAAAACGGAGTAAGTTGATATAAAGGCATCTGTCATCCTGAGCAGAGCGAAGGACCTTCTCACGCCTGAGCGACAGGCGTAACAACTACTCGTTCAACTGGCAGAAGGTCCTTCGCTCTCCTCAGGATGACAGACGTTTTTTCTACTTACCATTTCACCATTTCAACAATACCCCAGCACCTTATACACCACATACCCAACCAATTCGTGGAGCAGTATACTCCAGTTGGCCAGGGCGCCGGCATCGGGTAGCAGCCAGTAAGCGAGGGTTGCCTGACGGTTAGCGGAGTAGTAGCCCGCCGGAAAAGGTATGGGGTGCAGCCCTACCTGCTGGAAGCAGCCCAGTGCCCGGCGCTGGTGAAAGGCGGAAGTCACCAGCACCAACGATTTGATTTCCGGGTGCTGAGTGAGTAGCTGCCGGGTGTACAGCGCATTTTCGCGGGTGTTGCGGCTGCGTTCCTCCAATAGAATGTCCTGCGGCGGCACGCCCGAGAGGCGCAGCAGCGTAGCCAGTTGGGCAGCCTCGGAGCGTCCGGTTTTGCTACCCCCTACCTCCCCCGAGCCACCCGACACGATGATGCGCCGGATGCGGCCGGCCCGGTACAGCCACAGGGCATTGGTGAGGCGGTCGGCACCGGTGCTGAGGTATACCCGATCGTGGGGCGACTTGCTGCCCTTGGTGATACCCGTGAGCAGCACACCGGCATCTAACCGAGTTGGCAACTGCGTGGGCCGCACCGGCGGCAGCTCCCAGGCCAGCAGCGCTTCGTTAAGGAGGGCGCCGTTGGTGAGCACCACAAACAGCACGGCGCAAGCCACCAACAACCGGCGCGACCACCTGGGACGGCGCACAACCACAGCACCCAGTAGCAACGCCAGCAGCCACACGGCTGGCATAATGGCGTAGAACAGAATCTTGGAAAGCAGAAAAAACACGCCCGCAAAACTACACAAGTGTAGAGTTGCGGGCGTGTTTAACGCGCAGATAACATAATCCTTACACGACTGGCGTAGGCGTGTAATTCAGTAGCTGAACAAGATACGCCTTCACTTCCTCTTCCGTTTTCAGCGTATCGCACTCCAGCATACGGCCTTTGTAATAAATGACAAAAAACGGAGCAACACGCTCATCCATCATCTTCTTCGCCACGGGGTTCTGGTCCGAATCGAGGCGCAGGAAGGCGATGCCCTGATACGATGGCTCGGCAGCAAACTTCTCGAACGGCGGCGCCAGCAGTTCGCAGACAGCGCAATTTGCTGAAGTGAACTTGGCAATCACCTTGGGGTAGTCATGAATCAGCGTGCGCAGGCCTTCGTCGTTCGTATCGATTATTTTCATGGACAGCATATTTCGGGCGGCAAAGGTAGGGGGTTGAGTGGGTGTCTGTCCTGCGCAGACACAAAAATGAACCCATAAATTCCCATATTGACATATTGCGTGGGCACACGCTACCATAGGAAGTAGATAGTCTACATGGAAAAGCCAGACGATGGAGTTGCTTAAACACCGTCGTCTGGCTTTTCCATGTAGACGATCAAGAAGATTCCTCTACGCTACTCAGCCTTTCTCAGCATTAGCTGCCGGATGTATTTCACCGGGGCGTTGCCGTAGCTCAGGAATTGTTCGTTGAACTTCTTCACGCTGAAATCGTTACCCTCGCGCTTTTTCACTTCTTCGCGTAGGCCATAAATATCGGTGTAGCCGCTGAAGTAGCTACTGAGCTGCACCTGGCTGAGGGTAGCGCGGCGCCACTTGTTGCGGGCCTCCGTTTCTTCCTGAAAACCGTCGCGGCGCAGCATGGCCACGGCTTGCGCCTCGGTGATGTTGCCGGCGTGCACTTCGTGGTCGAGGATGGCATTCAGGGTCACGCGCATGTTCCATTTGTCCCACATCAGCCAGATTTCGTCGGAGCCGCCAGCGTAGCCATTTTCCAGCATCATGCGCTCCGAGTACACGGCCCAGCCCTCAATCATGGCGCCGTTGCCGAAGATGCTCTTGATGAGCGAGGGCGCGCGGTTAGCATACACCAGTTGCGTGTAGTGGCCCGGAATAGCCTCGTGGATGTTCAGGATTTGCAGGGTGTAGTCGTTGTACTCGCGCAGGTAGCTCTCGGCCTGAGCGTCGGTGAGGTTGTCCAGGGGCTCCACGTTGTAGTAGGTGTCGGCTCCCTTATCGTAGGGGCCGGGGGCTGATACGCTGGCACCCGCGCCACCGCCGCGCATATATTTGGGCGTTTCGCGCACTACCAGCGGCTTGCTGGGGTCCTGGGTCAGCAGCTTCTTGTCGTCGACGAACTTGGTGAGGGTAGGAATCTGAGCCTTCACCGCCGCCACGAAGCCGTCCTTTGCCACGTGCTTAGCGGATAGCTTGCTGATGACCTGCTGAATCAGGGCCAGCGTGTCGGCGGGCTGGGGCTGATTGGGGAAATATTTGGGCCAGAGACGGGTAGCGCGCACTTGCATATCGCGCAGTAAGTCCTGCTTATGCGCCAACGCCTTCTGATACACCTGCTCAGCGGTGTAGCTCGACTGAATATCGTAAGCGAACTTCTTATCAAACAGCGCTTTGCCCAACCGGAAGCTGCGGAAATTCTTTTTCGGCAGCACTTCTTCCTTCAGAAAGCGCACGTACTCCTGCATGGCCAGCCGCGTCACGCCGATACGCGTGGTGAGCTGCTGCTTTTCCTGCTCCGACAGCCCCGAGCGAGCCACTGAATCGGCCAGTGCTTTCCCGAATACGTCCATCCCGCCCTGCGTTTGCAGAATGGCCAGTTCGGTGTGCTCTTTTGTAGGTCGACTAATATTGGCTTTGGCCGCTTCGTAATAGTCCGTGGTGCGGTTGATTTTCAGGGAGATATTGCGCAGGCGGCGGTCCAGGGGCTGGTAGCGGCCGTTCAAGATTTCGGCTACCCCCCCGCTAACGTTGTAGTTCGAGGGGTCCCACTGCCAGGCTTGCAGGGTGTCGTTGTACCAGCGGGCGCCGTGCAGGTAGTTCTGCATCAGCTGGTAATCAATCTGGTTGTCGGTTGATAGCTCGTTGAGCTGCCACGTTTGCATCTCTTTCAGGCGACGCGCCACAAAGGCGGCCTCTACCTGCCGCCGCCCTGCCGAGGGAATGGTCAGCAGCGAATCGTAGCGGTGGTAGCCGGCGCCGGAAGCCCACTCTGGGTTGTAATACCACAGCGAATCAATGAATTGCGTTTTGTATCGACCAAAAGCAGCATCGGGCTTGGCTTCGGCCTCCGCTATTTTACGGCTTTCCGAATCGCCTCCACAGCTAGCTAGCAAGGAAGTGGCAGCCAGCAGGGTAGGCAGGATAAGTTTTGAAGAGAAAAGGTGTGGCATAGGGGGTGGTTGAATGGGGAGGCAAGGTAGGAAGGTGAGAGATAATAGTTTATATGAGTCGTTTGTCATCCTGAGCGGAGCGAAGGACCTTATGCCCGCAGAACGGGCGTATGCGTGTCGTTCTGCGGGCATAAGGTCCTTCGCTCCGCTCAGGATGACAGGTATTTTTCTATTCCTACCCTGTTCTTACGATGGGCGGCTGCAAGCCGCCCCTACCCCAACCTTTCTCCTACCCTCCCAGCAACCCCACCAGCTTCTCCAGGCTCAGGCCACGGCGCTGGAACTCGGTGCCGAGCTTGAGCAGATGCAGCAGCGGGCCGGTGGTGCGCGTGAGTAGGGCGTGGGCGTGTGGGTCGGGGGTGAGGGGGATTTCCAGTTCCTCCAGCACGTCGGCGTAGAAAGTAGCGGCCACGCGGGCGTCGAGGATGACGAAGGCACCCCGGTCCTTCTCGCGGCGCACGAGGCGGCCGAAACCCTGGCGCAGCTTCAGGCGGGCCGCTGGGCGGTAGAACTGATTCCAGAACACGTCGTCGGCCTCGTAGCGCTTGCGGTGGCTGATAAGTACGTCGCCGAGCGAGGGGAACGGCAGGCGCCACACAATCACCTGCGAGAGGGTAGGCCCGGCGAAGTCTACGCCCGTCCACATGCGGTCTACCCCCAGCAGCACCGACTGCGCCACCCGCCGAAACCGCCGGATCTCCCACTGGCTGGCCCCACGCTGACAAATCAGCTCGATATCGTGCGCAGCCAGCGGTGCGGCCAGCCAGTCAGCGGCAAAGCGCAGGTCTTCCACGGAAGTGAACAACACCAGCGTACGGCCTTCCAACGCCACCAGCAGCGGCAGCAACGTGCGCAGCTGGGCCACGCGCCAGTTTTCCAGCGCCGCCGGTGTCAGCCCCGCCCGAAACGGCGGCAGGTAGGCCGGCACGCTGCCCAACACCGGCTCACGCTCCTCATCCTTGAAATCGAACACCGAAGCAATGCGCTCCTCTGCCACAAACGGCACCCGCTGATCCAGCTGACGGCGGAAGTAGTCGAGCTTATTCTCCACATACAGCGTGGCGGAGGTGAAGATGACCGTGCGAAACAGGTCGAACAACGGCGTAGCGGGCTCGTTGGCCAAGCGACCGGCGGCCTGCCGGGCTACGGCCTGGCGCTCTGCGAAGGTGGCGGCTGATTCATCTTCCAACTGCTCCAGCACGGCCAGGGAGGTAGGGTCGTGGGTGGTAAGGTAGGGCCAGAGGTCGTAGGGCTTGCGGATGAGATTCCAGCCCAGTTCGTCGTGGTCGCGGGTGCGCTCCAGCACCGGCACGAAGCCCCGGCACGGGAACTCCCCCAGCAGGCGCGTGAGCACTTCCACCTGCCCTAGCGCCGTATCGACCAGGCGCACGGTGCGCAGGCGCAGGCGCTCGTCGTGGTCGGGCGGCGAGTCGGATTCTTCCTCGTCCATGTCCACGGCATTGCCCAGGTTGAGGGCCGTGCCGAGCTGACGGGCAATAAGGCCCAGCTCGCGGGCGGCGGCGGTGAGTGGCGCCAGCAGCGGCCGAAGTGCAGCTTGCAGCGGCTCGGCCAGGGCCATGCGCCCTCCCCTACCCCCGTAGGCCGGACGTACCCATACCTCATCCTGCCAGTGCGTTTCGCCCAGCGGAAACGGCAGCCGCACCGCTTCTCGTCCGGCTGGCAGAAAGTGCTGCCCTACCTCCTGCAACGCATTCCGACTCACTAGCAACGGCTCGCGCACTGCCTCTACCGCTTGCCGCACCGTGCGTAGTGCACGACGGCGGCGCAACGGATCGGCAGCAGCAGCGGCGGCCGCTGAGGCCAAGTGGGCCGTATGGAGGGCATCGGCAGCGGCAGGTGTGTCGTGCATGGCTTCGGCTACCTGGTGCAGCAGGGCGGCCTGGTTCACGAGGTCGTGCAGACGGGCTTCGTCCCAGGCTTCGTAGGCGCGCTGCTCGGCGTCGGTAGCACCCGGGCGCTCGTCGAGCGGGATTTTGCTCCAAAGGGCGTATTCTTCGTCGCTGAAACGGGCGTCCAGCTCACGCAGCAGGCCTTCGGGCGGACGGCGCGTGCGCTCTTTTTCCGTTGGAGCAGCTTCTTCCGGCCGGCGCGGCACGGCGCTGGGGCCACCCAGCAGCGGCTCCACGATTTCCTCCACCAACTCACGGGCGTTGAAGGTGCGGGCCAGCGCCGAGCGGAAGTTGTCGGGGAAACGGTCGGCTTCGTCCACAATGCACACCTTGGCGCGTTCCAGCAACTGAGGGGGTAGGAGCGCCAGCTTGTGGTGATTCACGATAATTAGATTAGCTTCCTCGGCGCGTTTGCGGTGAGCGGGGTACACGCAGGCGGTGCGGTCGGGCAGCTTGCCGTGGCGGCAGGCGCGGTCGGCCGTCACGCGGCGCAACAGCCCGAACAACGCCCCGCCGAGGCGGTCGGCCACTTGGGGCGCAATGTTTTCTACCTCGCCGTGGGTGTCGCGCAGACGCAAGGCCAGGTACAGCCACGCCAGCCGCTCGGCCCAGTCGGCGGTGCGCTCGAAGCCGGCCTCGAAGTTCCTACCCAACGCCTCGGCGCAGAGGTAGCAGTTCTTGCCCTTCAACATGGCCGTGCGAATGGCCGCATAGCGGGGCACGCGCTTGCCATCGGGCTGACGCAGCAAAGCCGGCAATTCGCCGTGCTGCATCTGCTCCTGCAAGTTTTTGGTGGACGTAGCCACAATCACGGCCGCACCGGGTGCGATGCGCAGGTATTCCAACGCGGGCACCAGGTAGCCGAAGGTTTTACCCGTACCTGTGCCGGCTTCTAGGGCATACGGCCCTTCCTCGCCCGCAATGGCCCGCGCCACGAAGCGGGCGTAGCGCAGCTGGGGCTCGCGTACTTTCAACTCCTCGGCGCCTACCTGCTTGCGCAGCTCGGCAAAGGCTTCGGTTGCGTGTTCTTCTTTGAGCACCTGGTTGATGCCCAGGCCGGGCGTAGCAGCATCGTCGGGCTGGTCGCGCCAACGGGCCAGCCACTCCAGCAGCAGCTGTTGCGCCTGCTGGGCCTGGGGGCGCTCAGGAAACGGGGCAGGCTGGGGTAGGCGGCGCGGGGCAGCCGCGCTGAGCACGGGCGCATCGTCGCAGCAATTAGGCTGCTGGGCCAGGGCGCGCAGCAGCCGGAAGCCGCGCAGGGCCACCGGCCGGCGGGTCGCATCGGCTACAATGCTGTGCAGCAACGCGTAGGCAGGCAGCCAGGAGCCGCTGCCGGCGCCCTGCACGCGCAGCAGACTGGCCAGCACCCAACGCACGCTGCGGCGCATGGCGTGCAGCACGAAGGGCAATTGGGGTAGGCTTTTTTCGTAGCCGAGCCGCTCACGCCAGGCTTTGTCGGCGAGGAGCTTCTCCTTGAGGTCGTCGGCGTCATCGAGCACCTCGTGGGGTAGGAAAAACGCCAGAAGCTCATCTAGAGCCACGCAGATGGGCGCTTTCGGCATGTCGGCCAGCACCACCTGCTCCAGCCAGAGGCGCTCGGGCGAGGGCTGCCCGGCGCGGTCCAGGATCAGCAGGGCGTCATACTGCGCGAAAGCAACTTGCACCTCTGCTTTGCTTTCCAGCCAGGTAGGGGCTTCGGCGGCTTTTTCGTTGCTGATGCGGCAGGCCTGAAACACGGCCGCCGAATGCTCCCGCTCGGGGTTCAACAACCACGCTTGCACCTGAGCATCGGGCACCAGCGGCAGCAGGCCCACGTGCAGCAGCCCGTGCCCGTTGCCGGGCTGGTAGGGGCCGGTGGCAAACACGTGCACCACGGCCGCCCGCACAGGTTTCGCCGCCGAATCGAATAAGCTCATACTTCTTTGATCCGGCGCGAAGAGGGTGATGGCGCGCCGGGAGAAGCTTCAAAGATACGGTACATGCGTCGGTACTACACATGGCTATTACACGACGCTACACTGTTACTTGGTAGTTTCTGTGTCACCGTTAGCTGTACTGTTCAGGACTTCCGCTTTAAACAGGAATGACTCACGGCACCACAACTATAGCATCTCATACTTCTTGCGAATTTTATAAAAAATATTATATCAAAATAAATAAAGTACCATTACAATCTGTTTTTATTAAAAAAAGTTAACCAGGATTTAAGATTCATTGAATTAAATGGTATTTATGAGTTGGCATAGTAGGCTTTACTGTATCATACGGCTCCATTCATCGCGCAAACTTTATTTCTGATTCTACTAATTTCTCATGCCTTCAACTGAAGAAGTATTGGTGTTATGGAATCTTTTCAAGCAAGGTGACTGGAGCGCTTACACTACTTTGTATGATCATCATTTTACCCTATTAAATAATTACGGCTATAAATTCACTAAGAATGTTACTCTAATTGAAGATGCTATACAAGATTTATTTATTGGCTTATGGACTAATAGACAAAACCTAAGCACTCCTGTATCAGTCAAAAACTATTTATACAAATCCCTACGTAATATCTTACTTCGAAAAGCGCAAAATCAATCCCGCTTCGTTGAGCTTTCCGATGACAGTTCAATACTGTTTGAAATTTCTTTCGATCAACAAATAATAGTAGGAGAAGAAGAAAAAGAGCTACAAACTAAGGTTAATTTTTTCCTTACTAAGCTTCCGCCCCGGCAGCAAGAAATTATTTTTCTTCGTTTTTACGAAGATTTTGATTATCAAGAAATTGCCGATATCATGGGTATAACGGTATCCTCAGCCTATAAACTCCTTTACAAAGCGTTGCATAGCATGGAAGTGGCCTTAAACAAGTAACGCCACAGTTTGAGTGCTTTCACGCGGCTGGTAATCCAGCACTTCCTTACAACACATAATGCGTTGATATTCAATTTATTTGGCAAATAAATTTCTATTGTCGTTACGTCATCGTTATGTTTTTCTTATTTTTTCTTCTGGGGGAGGGATAATTCAGTACCCCCCAAGTCTATAGGAAGTGTACAGTTCGTGCGCTTCTATGGATTTTGCCAAATACGCTTCCTTCACCACAACCGACCTACTGGCAGACGATGACTTCGTTGCTGCGGTGCTTCGTCCCACAGCCGAGTCTACCTACTTCTGGCGGCAGGTAGCAGAGCGCTACCCAGCTGTACAGGTGGCCATGACGGAGGCAACCAGTGTTATTCGCGCTTACCGAACGCAGGACACGTTTTCCAACCAGGCACGGCAAGCAGCTGTTTGGCAGCGTATTGCGGCGGAGGCAGGGCCAGTAGCCCGTCCTACCCGGCAGCTTCCCCTACCCATGCCCAGACGCCGATTGGCGAGGGTGCTGCGCGCCGCGGCCGTGGCCCTACCCGTGGGTCTAGGCTCTCTCGCACTCTGGTACAACCAGGAGCAGCGTTTTCAAACGGCGTTTGGCGAGCTGAAAACCGTAGTGCTGCCCGACGGCACGAGCGTATTGCTAAACGGCAACTCGGTGCTGACTTACCAGCGGGGCTGGGGGAAAAACAGTCGCGAAGTATGGCTGCAAGGAGAAGGCTTTTTTCGAGTAGTACACCTCAATACGGACCCTGCGCACATTAAGCCCACCGAACGTTTTGTAGTGCATTGCCACGATTTATCCATTGAGGTACTGGGAACTACATTTAATGTGTACAACCGCCGCAAAAAAGTTGATGTGGGATTAGTATCGGGCAAAATTAAGTTAACCGACACAACAGCAACTGCGCCTACCTCGATGGTTTTAGCGCCAGGCGACTATGTAGAATATGCTGCCCACACCATTACGGCTAAACAAAAGTTAGCTCATCCCGAAAAACTAACTACATGGTCGAAACGGCAATTTGTTTTTACCAATGCTAGGTTAGTAGATATTTTACAGACGTTAGAAGATTCTTATGGCTACCAAATTAAATACGCAGATAACGCCATTAAGCAGTTAAAAATCGAAGGAGAAATACAGGTTACAGGGGTAGCGCCCTTATTAGAAATTATTTCAACCTCCTTACACGTGAACATCTACCAAAATGGAAAACAAATAATTGTTCACTAACTCTTTCAATTTAACTGCATGAGAAAACTTGACTCTACGGGTTCCGGTAAGTGGTGCGTTCCATTGCTGGTCGTTTTATTGAAGAGTGTTCCTACCCACGCGCAAGTGGCGTTTGCAGCACACACTACACCTCAAAAATCGTCCTATGATCAGCAGGGGCAATACTCCGCCGAAACCGCAAAAAAGCCGTTGCGGGAGGCTATCGACGAGTTGAAGTCCCGCTATCAGATTCAGGTGGCTTTCCAACAGGGCCTACTGGATGATAAGTACGTAGTGGCAGCGGCTGTTGCAGACCTTGGCAGTTCAAAACGAACAGCAGAAAATAGCCTGGCCCAGCTGCTGGTTGCGGTGCATTTGCAGTTCAAGCGCATTGGTGCTAAGCAGTATGTTATTTACTCCTCAACTAACACCCAACTTGCCGATGAAGTGGTGAAGGGGAAGGTGGTGCTGGAGGATGGCTCGGGTGTGCCGGGCGCCACGGTGGTGGTGAAAGGCACGCAAATTGGCACCGGTACCGATACCGAAGGCAACTTTGAGCTGAAGCTCCCTCCTGCCTCCCAGGGCCAACCCGTGGTGCTGGTGGCGTCCTTTATTGGGTATGCCAAAATGGAGGTGACGGTGACAAATCGGGCGGCTCCCCTCACCATCAAGCTCGCCAAGAGCGACCAAACCCTGGACGAAGTGGTGGTGACGGCACTGGGTATTGCCAAGCAAAAGCGCGATTTGGGCTACGCCGTGGCCGAAGTGAAGGGTGAAGACCTGGTGCAAGCCCGCGAAAACAACGTGGCCAACGCCCTCACCGGCAAGGTAGCGGGCGTGAACGTGGCGGGACTTTCCACGGGGCCAGGCGGCTCCAGCCGGGTAATTATTCGCGGCAACGGTTCGTTGTCGGGCTCGGCCAACAACCAGCCGCTGTACGTGCTGAACGGTATGCCCATGGACAACTCGGTGCCGGGCCAGGCGCCTACTGCCAACGGCGGGGGCACCAACGTGGACCGTGGCGACGGCATTGCCAGCATCAACCCCGATGATATTGAATCGATTACGGTGCTGAAGGGCGGTACCGCGGCGGCGCTGTACGGCTCGCGCGGCGGCAACGGCGTTATCCTGATTACCACTAAAAAAGGTAGGGCGCAGAAGGGTATCGGGGTGGAATTCAATTCGACCTCTACCATCGAATCCATTTCTGTTATTCCTGAGTTTCAGTACGAGTATGGACAGGGCGACGGGGGCGTGAAGCCGACTACTCTGGCCGCCGCCCAATCGACGGGGCGCCGGTCGTGGGGCGCGCGGCTCGACGGTTCCACTGACTATGTGGGCGTAGACGGGCAGACCCACCCCTACGTGGCGCAGAAGGACAACCTCAAGCACTTCTACCAGTTGGGGCGCACCTTTACCAACACGCTGGCCTTATCAGGTGGTAACGAGGGCATTGCCTACCGCTTTTCGCTATCGAACCTGGATAGTGAAGGCTAGCTGCCAGGCAGCACTTACAACCGCAAAACCGGTAACCTGAACCTGAGCGGGAAGCTGAGCCCACGGCTCAGCTACGAGGCTTTGGCCCAGTATAACATCGAAACGGCGAACAAACGCCCTAGTGCCGGCGACGCCCTAGCGAACCCCAACTGGTCGCCCTACATGATTGCCAATAGTGCCGACGTGCGCTGGCTGAAGCCGGGCTATGATGCGAATGGCTACGAAACCGTGTGGAACGACGCCAGCGTGGCCACCAACGGCTATTTCGTAGTCAACAAATTCCAGCAGGACGACCGTAAAAACCGCTTTATCGGGCAGGCCTCGCTGAGCTACGAGCTGGCGAAAAACTTGGTGCTAAAGGGCACCGTGAGCCAGGACCACTACGATTACAACTACCGCAACATCACGCCCACGGGCACGCTCTACGCGCTTACGGGGCAATACGCGGGCATCAAATCGGATGTGAGCGAAACCAACGCTTTGGCTACCCTTACCTATAATAAGCAGATTAAGGAGGTAGGGCTGTCGTTTTTGGCCGGGACTAATAAGCGGCGCTCGTCGCTGAACGAGTTGGACCAAGCAGGCACGGGCTTCACCATTCCGTTTTTCTATAGCTACAACAACCTGGCGTCGGGTACTACGCTCGCCCTGGCTCAGCGCCAGGATGTGAACTCGATTTTTGGCTCCGCCGATTTCAACTACAAGAGCTTGTTTTTCCTGACAGTGACTGGCCGCAACGATTGGTACTCCACGCTCAGCCCCAGCAACAACAGCAAGTTCTACCCCAGCATCAACGGCAGCTTTATCGTGTCGGATGTGGTGGACATGCCGCGCGCCGTGAACCTAGTGAAGCTGCGCGGCGCCTACGCCCAGGTGGGGCAGGGCGCGCCCGAGCCCTACGCCGTGAACCTGACGTACAGCAACGTACCCAGCTCAGGTAGGCCGTTGCAGAACGTGAGTAGCAACGTGCCCGGCTCCGGCCTGGCGGGTATTACCAACGCCAACCTGGGCCCGGTGCTATCGACTACCACGGAGGGCGGCCTGGAAGCCCAGCTGCTGGACAACCGCCTCAGCCTCGACCTGACGTATTACAACCGTCTGACGGACAACGACATCGTCAACACGACCATTAGCCCTACCTCGGGCTACAACAGCGTGTATCTGAATGCGGGCAAAGTGCGCAACCGCGGCATTGAAGCCCTGGTGAGCGGCACGCCTATTCGGACGGCTAATTTTTCGTGGAACACCAGCTACAACCTGGCCTACAACGACAACAAGGTGTTGCAGCTGGTGGAGGGAATCAACTCCATCAACCTAGCCTCGACGGTGGGCAACTGGGCCTACATCAATAACACGGTAGGGCAATCGGCCTTCGAGATTGTGGGCACCCGTATTCAGAAGGACGAAAACGGCAACACCGTGTTCGACGCGGCCAGCGGCTACCCGGTGGCTACCGCCCTGCAACCGCTGGGCAAGAGCGTGGCACCGCTGACCATGGGCTTCAGCAACGATTTCCGCTACAAGCGCTTGTCGCTGAACGTATTGCTCGACGGCAAGTTCGGCAACAAGGTATTCTCCATTAGTGAAGTGTACGAAACGCGCCTGGGCCTGCTGAAATCGACGCTACCGGGCCGCGAAAATGGGTTGCAGCTGACAGGCGTAACAAGCACCGGCGACGCCTATTCCCGCTTGGTGCCGGTGAGCGGCCTGCGCGCCTACTACGACAACTACAAGAACTACTCGGAGCTATTCCTGCACGATGGCGGCTTTATCAAGCTGCGCCAGGTGATTCTGGCCTACAACCTGCCGGCGTTTCAGATCAGCAGCTTCAAGCTGCAATCGGCCACTATTGCTTTCGTGGCGCGCAACCTGCTGATTCTGATGAAGCACACCAACTTCGACCCGGAGCAGAGCTTCAGCAACAGCAACTACCAGGGATTGGAGTCCATTGGCCTACCCCGCACCCGCTCGTACGGCCTGAACTTGTCCGTGAAATTCTAACTCTCAGCCCCCACAACGATGCATAGATTTTTCCTTAAGTGTGTTCTACTGGTCGGGGTTGGTGTGCTGACGCTGACCGCGTGTACTAAGGATTTCGAGGAAATCAACACCAACCCCAACGCCGTGGGCACCATCACGCCGGAGTACGTCTTCACCAAGGCGCAGTACGATGGGGTAGCCAACATGCTGTACTTGCTGCTGGGCACCATGCAGTACACCACTAGCTTCAACGATGTGGCCGGGTTTGGCTCCAAGTACATTGCCAGCCAGGTGAACTCGTCGTCGGCAGCCTTTAGCACCGCCTACCCCAATGCCTTGAACGAAATAAACCTGGTCATCAACGCCGTGAAGGACGACCCCGCCAAGGTAAACATGCTGGCCGCGGCGCGCATCTGGCGGGTGTACTGCTACAGCCGCCTCACCGATGTGTATGGCGACGTGCCTTACTTTCAGGCCAACCAGGGCTACACCGGCGCGCAGTATACCCCCGCCTACGACCCGCAGAAGGACATTTACGCCGATATGCTGAAGGAGCTGGACGAAGCCGCCACGAGCCTGGACCCCGCCAAGCCGACCTTCGGTGCCGCCGACCTGCTCTACAATGGCAATACCGCCCAATGGAAAAAGTTTGCCTACTCCCTGATGTTGCGCCTGGGTATGCGCCTGACTAAAGTAGATGTGGCCGCCGCCCAAACCTGGGCTACCAAGGCCCTGGCCGGGGGCGTGATTACCGAAGACATCGACATTGCGAAGGTCAACTACCTAGCTAGTGGGCAGATTATCAACCAGAACCCGCTGGCGTACAACCTGCTCATCAGCGACTACATTGCCGCTAACGGCAATACCAACCAGGAGGGCGGCAAGTACCAGAAGGTGTTTATCGACTACCTCAAGCAAACCCGCGACCCGCGCCTGGGCATCATTTCGGTGGTGTATACCGGGGGCACGCCCAACCAGACCGACACCGCCTTTGCCAAGCAGCAGGGCATGCCGGCCAACCTGAGCGCCAAGCCCGCCAACTTTGCCCAGCTGAGTGAGCCAAACCCCAAAACGGTCTTGCTTCTGAACTCGCCCCGCCTGGTTTTCACGGCGGCCGAGTCGTATTTCCTGCAAACCGAAGCCGCCCTGCGGGGATGGTCGAGCGGGGCAGCCCCTACCCTGTACAGCAACGGCGTGCGGGCAGCCCTGCGGCAGTGGGCCATCATCAGCCCCACCGACGGCGCCCTTTCAGCCCAACGGATTACGGCGTACGTGAACAACAACCAGTTGGTAGCGGGCAGCTTTGAGGAGCAGATGCAGCAGGTGTACACGCAGTTTTGGGTGAGCATTTTTCCGGATGCGCAGGAGGCCTTTGCTACCTACCGGCGCACGGGCTACCCCGCCCTCACGCCCAACAACTACCCCGGCAATGCTACCGGCGGCCAGTTTCCGCGGCGCTTTCTGTACCCGGTATCCGAGCAAAACCTGAACACGGCGGCCTATAACGCGGCCATTGCCCGCCAGGGCCCTAATACGTTGCTCACGCGGGTGTATTGGGATAAGTAGAATACTAGAAGCTAGTCCCCTCTCCTTTTTGGGGAGGGGGTTAGGCGCCCGCCAAGACGGCACGCCTACACGACGTTTCCACCCAGACACCTTACGCTTTCCGCATGAATCGAATACTACGGACCAGTCTACTCTTCTTTCTACTCTTTGGCGGCCACATTGCCCTAGCGCAAAACGACGTGGTGAACGACGACGAGAAAAGCAGCTACAATCTGAACAAGCCCGAGCGCGAGCAATGGCTAAAAAACACCGCCGCGGGCTTGTTTATCCACTTCAGCGTAGATGCGCAGTTGGGTGTAGTTATCAGCCACTCGCTGGTAGGCGCTTCGGATGAGTACGCCGACCGGTTTTTCAATGAGTTACCCAAGACCTTCAACCCCAGCCAGTTCGACCCCTACCAGATAGCGGTGCTGGCCAAGCTGGCGGGCATGAAGTACATTGTGTTCACCACCAAGCACCACGCGGGCTTTTGCATGTGGGACACCAAAACCACAGACTTTAACATCACCAAAACCCCTTATAAAAAGGATCTGCTGAAGGAGTTTGTGACGGCCACCCGCGCCGCGGGGCTGGACGTGGGCTTCTACTTCTCGCCCGAGGATTTCTACTTCCTGCACGCCAACCACTTGCCCATCAGCCGCGACAATGTGAAGATGGATGCGGCGCTGGCGAAGAAATACGAGGACTACAATCGTCGGCAGTGCGAGGAGCTGATGACCAACTACGGCAAAATTGACGTGTTCTTTATTGATGGTGAGCCCAAGGAAGTGGTGAAGGAAACCTGCTGGCGCTTGCAGCCCAACATTCTGATTACCCGCGGGGCCATCAAAACGCCCGAGCAAACCCTACCCGGCACGCCCATCACGCAGCCGTGGCTGTCGCCCATCACCATTGGCACGGCGTGGCAATACCAGCCCACCAACGAGCGGTATAAATCGGGCACCCAACTGATTGATTTGCTGATAGAAGCTCGCTCAAAGGGCGGCTCCTTGCTGCTGAACGTGGGCCCTAAGCCTAATGGCGCCCTACCCCAAGAGCAGGAAGACCGCCTGCGTGAGATGGCCGCTTGGTATTTTCTCAACCACGAAGCCATCGACAGCACCCGCGCGTGGGTGGTGAACAAGGAAAACAACGTGCTATTCACCGCCAAGGGTGACGCCCTGTACGCCATCGTGACGGACGTGGCCGACTGGAAGGAAGGCGAGCGGCGCACCTTTACGCTGCACTCGGTGAAGGCGCAACCCAATACCGCGGTGAGCGTGCTGGGCCAGAACAGCAAAATCATGGAATACAAGCCGAACCTCGACGTGAGCGCCCGCCACAAGCAGACCACCAACGGCCTGGAGGTATCGGTGGTGAAGGCCCAGCGTATCTACGACGACCACCGCTGGCCCAACGCCGTGGTCATCAAGCTCGACCACGTAGCGCCCGCCATGGCCGAGGCTGTAACCGTGGAAACCGGCACCGCCAAACCCGGCACTGCCGGCACTGCCCTGAGTGGCCGTCTCTACAACTACAAAGGCAAGCAGGTGACGCGCGCCCGCTTCGCCTACCGCGCCTACCGCGGCCGCGTGGAAACCCTCTACGCCGACCCATGGAAATATTCTGACTGGGTGAAAGTAGGACCCGACGGCCGCTTCACCGGCACCCTAAAATCCACCAAAGGCGCTATTGAGTACAAAGCTGTGGCCGAGCAGACCGGGGTAGCCGTGGAGGGCGACACCAAGCTGGTAAACTAGTAGCATGTACCGCACAGCGCTGCTTCGCAACCCGGCTGCCCCTTTACACTTCTTGCGCCTAGTTGCGAAGCAGCGCTGCGCGGTACATTCTGGCCTTAAGCGCAACGGCGACCCTCTTTGGGTGTCTCTCCCCTATCTGTATTTCCTAAACGCCCCATTTTGCTGCACTTGCTTTCCTCTTCCTACCGCCTCTGGATATTACTACTGCTGGTAGTGCTAGGGTGGGTAGGGCTGCTACCCACAAGCCAGGCACAGGCCACCGAGTTGCCCCTACTTCCGCGGCCGGTGCAGGCCACTACCACCGGGCAGGTGTTCACCCTTAGCCGGCACACAGCGTTGCGAGTAGGCCCTGGCCTATCGGCCGGGCCAGCTACCCGCTTTCGGCAATACGTGCGCCAGGTGAGCGGGATGGTCTTAGAGCTAAAGCCCACGAAGCGGCGTACCGATGTGCTAGTGCTGCAATTGGACAGCACGGCCGTGCCGCAGTCCAAAGGGTACACGCTCACCATCGACCAACGCCGCGTGACAGTGACCGGCCACGACGAGGCGGGCGTGTTCTACGGCTTGCAGACGCTAAGCCAGCTGGTACCGCCCGGCAAGGCTAACCGCGTATCGCTGCCCGGTTGCACCATCACCGACTATCCGCGCTTTCCCTACCGCGGCATGCACCTGGATGTGAGCCGGCATATGTTTCCGGTGGACACTATTAA
Organism: Hymenobacter profundi; assembly: GCF_019334315.1. Taxonomy (GTDB): domain Bacteria; phylum Bacteroidota; class Bacteroidia; order Cytophagales; family Hymenobacteraceae; genus Hymenobacter; species Hymenobacter profundi. Next base: position 38,280 of record NZ_JAHWGL010000019.1, on the reverse strand, counting down.
AAAGTGGCTCGATGTACTGGCGTTCTACAAAATCAACACCTTTCACTGGCACCTGACCGACGACCAAGGCTGGCGCATTGAAATCAAGAAGTACCCGCACCTGCAAACCGTGGCTGCCTACCGCGACGAAACCCTGATTGGACACAAGCGCGACCTACCCCACCGCTTCGACGGGCAGCGCTACGGCGGCTACTACTCGCAGGAGGAGGTGCGGGAACTGGTGCGCTACGCCGCCCAGCGCCACATCACCATCATCCCCGAAATTGAAATGCCGGGGCACGCCTCGGCGGCGCTGGCAGCCTACCCCGAGCTGGGCTGCACGGGCGGCCCCTACCATACTGCTACTTTCTGGGGCGTGTTTGATGACGTGTATTGCGCCGGCAATGAGGCCACGTTCACCTTTCTGACCGATGTACTGGACGAAGTAGCGGCGCTGTTTCCAGGCCAATACCTGCACATCGGCGGCGACGAATGCCCCAAAACCCGCTGGCGGGCCTGCCCCAAGTGCCAGCGCCGCATACAGGAGGAGCACCTGCGCGACGAGCGGGAGTTGCAGAGCTACTTCATGCGGCGCATCGGTCGGCACCTGGCTACGCTGAATAAGCGGCTGTTGGGCTGGGACGAAATTCTGGAAGGCGGCCTACCCCCCGCGGCCACCGTGATGAGCTGGACCGGCGAGCAGGGCGGCATTGAGGCTGCGCGCCTGGGCCACGACGTGGTGATGACGCCCGAAAAACAGGTCTACTTCGACTATTTCCAAACCCTCTACCCCACCGACTCGCTGGCGGCCGGCGGCTACACGCCCTTGCAGCAGCTCTACCGCTACGAGCCCGTGCCCACCGAGCTAACGCCCGCCCAGGCCCGCCACGTGCGGGGCGTGCAGGCCAACGTCTGGACCGAATACATGCCCACGCCCGGCAAGCTGGAGTACATGGTGTTTCCGCGACTATTGGCTCTGGCCGAAATAGCGTGGTCGCCGGGGGGCGGGCGCAACTACCCCGCGTTCCTGCAACGCGTGCGTACCCACAATGCTGTGCTACACGCCCAAGGTGTGGCGCCTTCCCGCACCTACGACTGGCTGACCGATTCGCTCTGGGCTGGCCCCAAAGGGCTACCCATGCTGCAACTGCGCACTACCGCAGCTAACGGGGTCATCCGCTTCACCACCGATGGCAGCGCGCCTACCCCGCAAAGCCCTGTCTACCAGGCACCGCTGGCCATTCGACAGAGCTGCGTGGTGCAGGCCACTGTGTTTGAGGGCCCTACCCAGGTGCAACCTGTCTACCGGCGGGAGTTCACCCTGGGGCTTTCCACTGGCAAGCCCGTCGCGCTGGCCTACCCGGTGGCGGGCAGCTACCACCAGGGCCGCCCGCTGTGGGGCTTGGTGAATGGGGTAGCGGGCAGCCCCCGCTACAACGAAGGGCAGTGGTACGGCTTCAGCGGCACCGACCTGGTAGCGACCCTGGATCTGGGCGATGTGCAGCAGATTCGTACCTTGGGCACCCACGTGCTCAACTACCACTGGCAAAAAATGTGGCCGCCTACTGCGCTGGTCTTCGCCGTTTCCACCGATGGCGTGCACTACCGCGAGGTGTACCGGCACACGCAGTTTCCCGCAAACGGCATCAACCCGGTGTGCGCCACCATTGCCCCGGTGGCGGGGCGTTACGTCCGAGTTACGGCCCTCAACCAGGGTACTATTCCGGCCGGGGAGTACGGGGCGGGCGGCAAGGCCTGGCTGCTGGTAGATGAGCTGTACGTAAACTAAAATCTCATGACCCTCGCTCTTGTTCTGCTCTGCATTGTAGGCCTCGTCTTGCTGATAGCAGTTGGTAAAATCAACGCGTTTTCGGCCTTTCTGCTAATTTCCGTAGTCGCCGGGGTGGTGCTGGGCATGCCGCTGGCCGATATTCCGAAATCCATTGAAAAGGGCATTGGCGATACGCTGGGCTCGTTGGTGATTATCCTGTGTTTCGGGGCCATGCTGGGCAAACTACTGGCCGAAAGCGGCGCCGCCGAAAAGCTGGCCGCCGCCCTGATGCGCGCCTTCGGCCCGCGCTACATTCAGTGGGCCATGGTGGTGGCCGGCTTCGTGATTGGCATTCCGCTGTTCTACGGCATTGGGTTTGTGCTGCTGGTACCGCTCATTTTTTCGGTGGCGTATCAGTACAAACTACCTACTATCTACATCGGGCTGCCTATGTTGGCGGCCCTGTCGGTCACGCACGGTTTCCTACCCCCCCACCCCTCGCCTACGGCCTTGGTGGTGCAGTTTGAGGCGAATATGGGCCTGACGCTGGTCTACGGCCTGGCTGTGGCCATCCCTACTATCATCATTGCTGGGCCGCTGTTTGCCCGCACACTCAAGAGCATTGTGGCCCAGCCCTTGCAGGCGTTTGCCGCTACCACGCCCGCCGCCAACCCACCCGGTACGGCCAACAGCTTTTTCACGGCGTTGCTGCCGGTACTGCTGCTGATGCTGGCCGCCGTTTATCCTTTTCTGACGGGCCTACCCTTCCAGCGCCTGATGGCCCTGCTGGGGCAGCCGTCGGTGGTGATGCTGCTGGCCGTGGCCTACGCCACCTACTCACTGGGGCTGAAACAGGGCCGTAGCATGCCGCAGATTATGGGCATTTACGGCGACGCCGTGAAGGATATCAGCATGATTCTGCTCATCATTGGAGCCTCGGGGGCGCTCAAGCAGGTACTCACCGACAGCGGCGCTAGCCTGGCCATTGCCGAGCAGCTCCAGCACGTGGCCCTCCCCCCGCTGGTGCTGGGCTGGCTGATGGCGGCCATCATTCGGGCTTGTGTGGGCTCGGCCACCGTGGCGGGCCTCACTACCGCCGGCCTCATCGCCCCTTTGCTGGTGCAGACGCACACCAACCCCAACCTGATGGTGCTGGCCGTGGGCGCTGGCAGCCTGATGTTCTCGCACGTCAACGACTCGGGCTTCTGGCTATTCAAGGAATATTTCAACGTGAGCGTGAAAGACACGCTTCGCTCCTGGTCCGTGATGGAAGCCCTGGTGGGCGGCCTGGGGCTGGTGGGTGTGCTGGTGCTGGATGCGCTGGTGTAGCGACAACTACGTCTGTTGGTTATCTTATATAACTAGTGAACGGTGTAGAGACGCATATTTGCGTCTCGTCGTTGAACGACATCGGCCATGCGGCGCGGACGGTAAGACGCAAGTATGCGTCTCTACACCGTTCAGGTTGACTCAAACTACCGTCAACCATTCCACTTAAATGCCACTCAAAACTCAACACGTAAAACTCAATCCTTCTACCATGTCCACTCCTTCCGAAAACTTTGCCGCCACGGGACTGAACCTACCTCCCGCCCCTACCCCCCTGGGTGTGTACAAGCCCTACCTCATCGACGGCAAGTACCTCTACGTATCCGGCCACGGCCCGGTGCAGGATGATAAGAGCCTGATTATCGGCCGCATCGGCGACGCCCTGGATATGGAGCAGGGCAAGCTGGCTGCCCGGCAGGTAGGGCTCACCATTCTCTCCACCATCGCTACCCACCTGGGCAGCCTGGATAAGGTGAAGCGCGTGATCAAGGTGCTGGGCATGGTGAATTGCACCTCCGATTTCGAGCGGCATCCCTACATCATCAACGGGTGCAGCGAGCTGTTTGCGCAGGTGTGGGGCCCCGAAAACGGCGTAGGTGTGCGCAGCGCCGTGGGCTTCGGCTCGCTGCCGGATAACATTCCGGTGGAGATTGAAGCGCTGTTTGAGCTGGCGTAATCATCTTACCCCACCCAACTTGCTTCCCCTACCTCTCCCTATTATGCCAGAAGATTGGTTCCGCCTCAACAACCCCGACCAGCTGGATACGCCTACCCTAGTGGTGTACCTGGATAGGGTACAACGCAATCTGGCCCAGCTCACGGCGAGTATTGACGACGTAGCCCGGCTGCGGCCGCACATAAAAACGCATAAGAGTGCGGAAGCCACACGGCTGATGATGTCCGCTGGCATCCACAAATTCAAGTGCGCCACTATTGCCGAAGCCGAGATGCTGGCCGGCTGCCACGCCCCCGATGTGCTGCTGGCCTACCAGCCCGTGGGGCCTAAAGCCCAGCGCTTTCTTCAACTGGTACTACGCTACCCGCACACCCGGTTTTCCTGCTTGGTAGATCAGTACGAAACCGCACGCTACCTCGATGAGCTAGCCGCCGCCAGTGGCGTAACCGTTACAGTTTTTCTGGATTTGAACGTAGGCATGAACCGCTCAGGCATTGCGCCGGCTGCGGCGTTTGCGCTGTACCAGCAGTGCGCCGCCCTACCCCACCTCCACGTGGCCGGGCTGCACGCTTACGACGGCCACATTCACGAACCGGATCTGGCCGAGCGCACGGCGCGCTGTCACGCAGCGTTTGCGCCGGTGGAGGAATTGGTAACGCAATTGCAGTCTTCTGGATTTCATTCCATTGTGGTGGCGGGCGGCACGCCTACCTACCCCATCCACGCGGCGCGGCTGGGGGTGGAATGCAGCCCTGGCACGTTCATCTATTGGGACGGGGGCTACGGGCAGGCATTCGCGGAGCAACCGTTTGAGCCGGCGGCCCTGGTGCTTACGCGAGTGGTGTCGCTGCCTACCCCTACCACTCTGTGCGTGGATTTGGGGCACAAGGCCATTGCCTCGGAAAACACGCTGGACAAGCGCGTGACCTTCCTAAACGCCCCCGAATTGCGGCCCGTTGGGCACAGCGAAGAACACCTCGTGCTGGAAGCTGGCCCCGGACATCCATACCGGGTAGGCGACCTGCTCTACGGCCTGCCCCACCACATTTGCCCCACGGTGGCGCTCTACGAGCAGGCCGTCGTCATTCAACATCACCAACCGGTTGCGACGTGGCAAACCGTCGCGCGCGGCCGGACTCTTACCGTATAGCTTATGCTGATAGTCGATGCGCACCTGGATTTGAGCATGAACGCGCTGGAGTGGAATCGGGACCTGACCCAGCCCGTGGCCGCCCTCAACGCCCGCGAAGCCGGCCTCACCGACAAGCCCGACCGGGGCAACGCCGTGGTGAGCCTGCCCGAGCTGCGCCGGGGCCACATTGGGCTGGTGGTAGCCACCCAAATTGCCCGCTTCGTGGCGCCCGACAACCCGCTGCCCGGCTGGCACTCGCCCGCCCAGGCCTGGGCCCAAACCCAAGGCCAGTTGGCGTGGTACCAAGCCATGGAAGCCGCCGGCGAAATGGTGCAGGTGCACAACCTGTCTACTCTGGAGCAACACCTAACCCTGTGGGCAGACGATAATATGCCCGCCGAAACCAAGCCCATCGGCTACATCTTGAGCCTGGAAGGCGCCGACTCGCTGATAACGGTGGACTATCTGGAACAGGCTCACCGCTCTGGCTTGCGGGCTGTGGGGCCGGCCCACTACGGCCCCGGCCGCTACGCCCAGGGCACCGACGCTACCGGCCACATGGGACCAAACGGCCACGCCTTGCTGCGCGAGATGGAGCGCCTCAACATTATTCTGGATGCCACGCACCTGTGCGACGACAGTTTCTGGGAAGCTCTCGACCACTTCAACGGGCCGGTGTGGGCCAGTCACAACAACTGCCGCGCCCTGGTCAACCACAACCGCCAGTATAGCGACGAGCAACTTAAGGCCCTAATAGCCCGCGGAGCCGTGATTGGCGGCGCCCTGGACGCTTGGATGATGGTACCCGGCTGGGTACGGGGCGAGTCGACGCCGGTAGGTATGGGCTGCAACCTGGCGGTGGTAGTCGACCACCTCGACCACATCTGCCAACTGGCCGGCAACACCCTGCACGTGGGCATCGGCTCCGACCTAGACGGCGCTTTCGGCCGCGAGCAGTGCCCCTACGACCTCGAAACCATTGCCGATCTGCAACGCCTACCCAACTTGCTAGCCAAGCGCGGCTACTCCGATCAGGACATCGAAAATGTGCTGCACGGCAACTGGCTGCGTTTTTTGCGCCGGGCGTGGGCGTAGACAGCACTGGGTAGCAACACCTTTATCCGTTGCGGCGGGGGATAGTGGTGGGCTTCTAAGTTTAGTCTACCAGCACCAATTCCGCATACAGAGGAAAATGGTCGGAGTCGACGCTGGGCAGGCGTTTCAGCTCTACTAGCCGAAATTGTTTGGTGACAAACAGATGGTCGAGGGGCCAGCGGATGGGAAACCAGTGGGCATCGAAGGTGTTGAACAGACCGCGCCCCAGGTTCACGTTATACAGCTCGCCATCGGCCTCAAACATGCGCGTGGTGTGCGACCAGGACACGTCGTTGAAGTCGCCGCACACGAGGGCGGGGCGGGTTTCCTGCTTCACCATGCGGCCTACTTTGCGTAGGGCTACGTCCTTCATGCCCACACTGTTGGGGTAGTTGTCGGGGAAGGGCGGGGTAGGATGCACACCGTAGAACGTAACCACGCGGCCGTTGGGCAGGCGCAGGCCGGTACGGATGGAGGGCACGTTTTTCTGTTGCAGAATTTGCTCCTGTGGGTCTACCAGCGGCAGGCGCGAGTACAGCACCAGGCCGTAGGTATTGTCGCGGGGCAGCTCTAAGCGGTAGGGGTACTGCGGTTGCAGGGGGCGCAGGGCTTGCACCCACCACGTGTCGGTTTCTACGGCCAGCAGCACGTCGGGCTGCACGTCGCGCACCAGCTGGAGCAGCGGCGCGGCCTTGCGGTTTTTCATGTACACGTTGATTTCGAGCAGGCGCAGGCGGCCCGCCGGATTGCTGGCCTGGGCAGGCGTGGCATCGGGCACAGGCCGGGTAGCCAGCGGGGAATACGGCAGTAGCAAATGCGCCTGCAACGCCAGCCCTACCCCCGTGCCTACTAGCAGCAGCAGGCGCGCCGTGCGGTGGCGTTGCCAGCCCAGCAGCACCAGTCCCAGCAACACCAGCGCGTGCAGAATCAAGGTTTGAAACCGAAAAAAATCGAGCACCTGTAGCCACCACACTGATGCGTTGAATAGCGAAAGCAGGGTAACTACCAGGGCCAACGTACCCACCACTGCCAACAGGTAGCCGGCAATCCGTTTAAAAAAATGCATGAAAGAAGAGGTAAAGAAAGAACCGCATCAGGCAAAATTGGTCATCATGCCTTTTCTACGGATATATAAAGCCCCCGGCACGCTGAAACTACCATTTCGGCGTGCCGGGGGCCACTTGGGGCAGGCAGGGTTCGGTCCTACTTGCCTACCACCTTATAGAGCGTGCCCGCGCTGAGCTTATCCGTGGTTTTCATACCGTTCAGAATGGCTAGTTCCTCGTAGCGTTTACTGGGAATACCATTGGCCGCGAAAGCCTGCGCGAGCGTCTGGCCGGCTTTGGCGGTCTTGATGCGGATTTTCTCCGACTGACGGTTCAGCTTACTGGCCTCGGTGAGGCGGGCAAAACCCTGGGCCGTGCGCTGAAAGCTGGGGCCGTAGGTATCGAGCGTGTTGGGCGCGCACAAACCAATGAAGGCATACAATATTTTGCCATCCTGAATCACGTAGGAAAGCGTGCTGGCCGTGATGCTCTGCCGGCCGGTTTGCTGGTCTTGCCCTACCTGGCTCCCTTGGATAGCCACCGCCGGAAAGCCGTTGATGGTGGTGCGCGAAGCCTGCGGCGACTGCAACTTCAGCTGCTCGGCTAGGCTTTGGGCGGCGGCCTCAAGGGTGCCGTTGCCAGCCGTGGTCAGGATTTGCACAGCTTTGCCGTTGGGCTCGGCCATCTGGAACTGCGAAGGCGAGTTCTCCGACTTCCAGCCACTAGGAATCGGGAAGCGGAACTTCAGATCGGGGTGGTAGAACACGCCGCCTTCCACGAAGCCCTGGCGCGGGTCTTCGCCATAAGGCAGCCCTTCAATCAAGCGCAGGTAGGAGTTGCGGTTGACGGTGAGGGCGCGGCTGCCGGTTTGCCGTTTGGCATTGGCTGCCAGTTGCTTCACGGTGGTGTAGCGGTCGGCAGAGTTGGGGTGCGACGACAGGAAATCCGGTACGGCATCGGCCCCGCTGGCGGCCTGCTCGCGTTGCAGGGTCTGAAAGAAATCGGCCATGTTGCTGGCGTCGTAGCCGATTTTGGTGCTGTAGGCCACACCCAGCTTATCGGCCTCGCGCTCATCGTCGCGGCCGTACTTCAGGAACAGCAGCCCTACCCCCTGCGACAACGGCTGGGCAAGCTGCGCTATGCGGCTCGAAAAGATGGACCCCAGTAGCAGTGCCCCCGTGGCCAGAGTAGAGCGCGTTTGCTGCTTCTGGCCGTGCTTGGCCGTGATGTGCCCAATCTCGTGGCCCAGCACCCCGGCAAATTGCGCCTCGTTGTTGAAGTGCGCCATAATGCCGCGGGTGAAGTACACGTTGCCATCAGGCGCAGCAAAGGCGTTGATAACAGGCGAATCGACGATGGTGAAGTTGTAGCCGTAATCGGCGCGGTTGGATACGGCGGCCATCTGCTGCCCTTTCACGTCGATAAACTTCTGCAAGGCTGGATTATTGAGCAGACCGAACTGCGCAATCACCTGCGGATCGGGCTGTTTGGCTTGTTTGGTTTGTTGGGGCGAGCGAAAGGCCGTGGAACCTGCCAGGGGCAGCAGTAAGCCCAGCGCACCGAGGCGGGCATGGCGAGCAAAGAAAGAGACGAGTGACATGGCAAACAGGGAGAGAGGGTAGGAAAACAGAACAATAGCACCGGCTTCGTTAGATGGAAGCACACTGCTATCCTACGCTAGGCGAAAGTTGTACCAATCGTGGCAAAAGTAGGATAACAGCTAGGTATATACGCCATACTGTTCAACTCCCTACTAAGTTGCCTGGCTACTGACAAGGATGCCATATTGACGCAAAAAGTAGTCTGCTGGCTATCTAAAGCCTATTGTCGCAGTCCTGCTTGTCTGTTTCTAAGGCCAGCACACCAGCTAAAGAAAGGAAAGACCATATTTGACAGGTGTAGTACGATGCACTGCTGAGGTAGTCTCCAACTAGCCTAGTACTTTCGTGCTATGGCCCGACTTCTCCTGCTTCTCCCTGTAGCGCTACTTGCCTGCTCCCAGCAATCTGCTGAAACGCGCACGGCGGCCGTGGTGCTCCCTACCCCCGCCCAAACCGCAACTGCCCAGGCAGCCCCGCCCCTCACCGAAACCTTTGAGACGGGTAGCAAAGGCGCCTACGCTACCGCCGATGAGGCCCTACCCTCCGGCTCCTGGCGCTTTGCGGAGGCACTCATTGGCACGTCGGACCAGGACCATAAGGACGGCCAACGCGCTGCGCGCCTGCGCGAAGGCGGCCGGCTGGGCATGAATTTCGACGCGCCTACAGGCGTGCGCACCATCCGCATCAGCAGCGCCAGCTACGGCACCGACCCCGCCAGCACCTGGGAGCTATGGCTGAGCCAGGACGGCGGCCGGCGCTACGCACGGGTAGGCCAGCCAGTACGCACCGCTGGTGCGGGCTTGCTGACAACTACTTTCACAGTACCGCAAGCAGGACCGGTTCGTCTGGAAATCAGGAAGGCAGACACAGGCAAGGGCCGCCTGAATATTGACGACATTGAGCTGCTGAGCAACGGCAGCTCTGCCTCTACGCCCGCTCCTACTTCGCCTACCCCCTCACCTACCCCTACCCCCCAGTCGCCCAGCCCTTCAGCCCCCACTCAAGACCCTAGTTTGCTCCTTGGCAACCCCAGCGGGGCTACGGCCAGCCTGAGCACGCCGAATAATTACCTGCTGGTGAAGCCGCAGTACACGCTAAGCTACAACGCCCAGCGCGGCACGCCTACCTGGGTGAGCTGGCACCTGAGCAAAGCCGAAATGGGCTCAGCTCCGCGTCAGGATGACTTCCGCCCCGACCCCGCCCTACCTCGGCAGTTCTACCAAGTGACGCCGAAAAGCTACTCTGGCTCGGGCTTCGACAAAGGCCACAACTGCCCCTCCGCCGACCGCACTTACACGCTCGACGACAACTCGGCTACTTTCCTGATGACCAACATGATTCCGCAGGCGCCCAACAACAACCAGCGCACGTGGTCGGCACTGGAAGAATATGGGCGCAGCCTGGTGAGGCAGGGCAAGGAAATCTACATCGTGATGGGCAGCTACGGCCGGGGCGGGGTAGGCGCCAACGGCGCCGCCACCACCATCGACCAGGGCCACGTGACGGTACCCAAGCGCGTGTGGAAGGTGCTGGTGGTGCTACCCGAAGGCACTGACGATCTGCGCCGTATCGCGGCCGGGCAGGCCCGCATCATCGCCATCGACACCCCTAACGACAACAGTGTGAGCCCCAACTGGGGCCAGTACCGCGTGAGCGTAGACGCCCTGGAAGCCGCCACGGGGCTGGATCTGCTGAGCGCCCTGCCGGTGGCTGCCCAAACGCGCCTGCAAGTGGGGGTAGATACGGGTTCTACACGGTAAATATTCCGCCTTCTGCGCCAACTCAACACTATGTAACGTAAAACGTGCGGGTTGCTTCGTGTTGGCTGCCTACTTTTGCTTCGTATACTGTTACCAATTTGGCAACCGCTGTACTACACGCAACTTTACAGTCATATGAGTGCAGATATCCTATTTACGGGAGGCGGGGAAATGGGCGAGCGAATCAGAACACTCGATTGGTCCCAAACCAAGCTGGGGCCAGTGGCTGACTGGCCGCAAAGCCTGATTAGCGCCGTGCAGATTATGCTCGGCTCGCGCTTTCCGATGATGGTGCACTGGGGACCGGAGTTGATTCATTTCTACAACGATGGCTACGCCAGCATTCTACAGGGCAAGCACCCTGGCGCGCTGGGCCAGCCGGCGCAGGCTTGGTGGAGCGAAATGTGGCCTTTTCTGACGCCTATCTTCGATCAGGTGTGGGCCGGCAATACCACGCATTTTGAAAACCAGCTGGTACTACCCAACCGGCAGGGATTCGTCGAAGAAACGTACTTCACTTTCAGCCACAGCCCCATTCGTAATGAAAGCGGGCAAGTGGCCGGCATCTTCGTGACGGCCATAGAAACCACTACCACGGTGCTGAACCAGCGACGGTTGGCTATGTTCAGCTCCCTGATGGCCCACGCTGCCCTGGCCACCAAACCCGTAGAAGCCGCTCAGCACTTGGTAGCTTCCCTGGCTACCGACTCGCAGGATATTCCGTTTGCGTTGCTGTATAGCATCGATCAACCGGCTCAGCTGGCCCACCTAACGGGGTGGTTTGGCCTACCCGCCGGCGAGCCCACGGCTCCCAGCACTATCCCTCTCTCCTCCGATCGGTACTGGCCGATGGCCGAAGCGCTGTATTCCCGCCAGCCGGTACTGGTTGCTGATTTGGCTGCCCGCTTCGGAAGTTGGCCGGAGGGCGAATGGGCCGTGGACCCAAGACAGGCCCTTATGCTACCCCTGCGGCTACATGAGGCCGACCAGATAGTAGACAAAATCCTTGTGGTGGGCCTGAGCGCCCGGCGCCCCCTCAATGCCGATTATCAAGGCTTTTTCTCCCTGGTAGCCGATTACGCCGGGCGGGCTCTCAACCACGCCGCAGCCACCTACGAGGCCTACCGCCTTAACCAGGCGCTGCAAGAGGCCAATAACTCCCTGGACACCTTCGTGCACATTGCCGCTCACGACCTGAAAGGACCAGTCAATAATTTGCATAGCCTGCTGGAAGTGTACCACGAGGAGCCCGCTGGCACGGCGCAGGAACATGTGATGTCGCTGCTGAGCAAGGAGGTGCACCGGCTCACGAGCACCGTATCGGGGTTGCTGGAAATCCTGCGCAGCCAGCACACGGTGGCTCCGCCCGCCGAGAAGGTAGAGCTGCAAACGATTTTCAGCCGCGTCTACACCGACCTTATCGGTTATATACAGGCCCAGGATGGAGTCATTACGGCCGATTTCAGCCGGGCGCCGGTGGTGGTATGCCCCCCGGCTTATCTGGAGAGCATTCTCAAGAATCTGCTGCACAACGCCCTCAAGTACCGCGCCCCCGATCGGCCGCCGGTGGTGCACCTGAGCAGCCGCAGCCGCGACAATACCGTGGTACTGACCATAACCGATAACGGCATCGGCATCGACCTCACGCGGGATAAAGAGCGGCTGTTCAGCCCCTTCACTCGCCTCACGGCCGAGGGCGAGGGCGCTGGCCTGGGCCTCTACATGGTTCGCTCCCTGGTGCAGCAGCAAGGCGGCATGCTAGATGCCAGCAGCACGCCCGGCGTGGGCACCACCTTCACGGTGGTGCTGCCCGCTACCCGCATCAACGACTAGGCCTATACAACAAGCGCGCGACAAATACTTGTCGCGCGCTTGTTGTATAGGCCTTTGGGGGTAGTTGCGTCTCTACCTTGGCACGCAGCTCCAGGCTATTATTGCAGCTTGAAGCTGGCCATCTGCACGTCGCGGGAGTTGCCGCCTACCATCACCTGGAAGTCGCCGGGCTCGGCTACGAAGTTCAGGTCGTTGTTGTAGAACTTCAGGGCGTCGGGCGAGAGGCGGAAAGTGAGGGTTTTGCTTTCGCCCTTTTTCAGCATCACTTTCTGGAAGCCTTTCAACTCTTTTACGGGGCGCGAGAGGCTACCTACCATATCGCGGATGTAGAGCTGGGCCACTTCCTCACCGTCATAGTTGCCGGTGTTGCGCACCGTTACCTTCACTTCCAACGGCTGGTTCATGCCTAGCGTGGCAGCACTCAACTCGGGCTTGCCGTACTCGAACTTAGTGTAGCTCAGCCCGAAACCGAAGGGGTAGAGCGGCTCGTTCACCTCGTCCAGGTAGCGCGACTTGTACTTATCGAGCTGCACGCCGCCATAGGGCCGGCCGGTGCTCTTGTGGTTATAGTACAGCGGAATCTGGCCCACGGAGCGCGGAAAGGTCATCGTGATTTTGCCCGAGGGGTTGTAGTTGCCGAACAGCACATCGGCTATGGCGTTACCGGCTTGGGTACCTGCAAACCACGTTTCCAGAATGGCCGAAGCGTTTTCATCTTCCCAGGTCAGCGTGAGCGGCCGGCCATTCATGAGCACCAGCACCAGCGGCTTGCCAGTGGCTTTCAGCGCTTTTAGTAGAGCAAGCTGCTGACCGGGCAGGCCAATATCGGCGCGGCTGGCGGCTTCGCCGGTCATACCCTGGCTTTCGCCCACGGCGGCCACAATCACATCGGCCTGTTGGGCTACCTGCACGGCTTCCTTAATCATCTCCTCCGACGAGCGTTTGTCTAGCTCCAGGTCGCCGCCGTGGTGGTTGAGGCGGTCGAGCATCTGCTGGTCGTCGGCAATGTTGGCACCTTTGGCGTACACGATTTTCACCGCGCTGCCGGCCACATTCTTAATACCCTGCTCCAACGACACGGCTTGTTTCCAGTCGCCGGCGCCGCTCCAGTTGCCAATCATGTCGCGCTGGCTCTGAGCCAACGGGCCAACAAGGGCAATGGTCCCCGACTTCTTCAGGGGTAGGGTTTGGTTGTCGTTCTTCAGCAGCACCATGCTTTTGCGGGCAATATCGCGGGCATCGGCGATGAACTCTTTGTTCATGATGACCTTCTTGGCCCGCTTCTCCGACACGCCGTGGTAAGGGTCTTTGAACAAGCCGAGGCGGTACTTGCCTTCCAGCACGCGGCGGCACGCCAGGTCGATATCGGCTTGCTTCACGAGGCCATTTTTCAGGTCTTCGCCCAAGTGCTTTAGGAACAGTTCCCCTACCATGTCCATATCGGCACCGGCTTTCAGCGAAAGGGCAGCCACCTCTTTCTCGTTGCCCATGCCGTGGGCAACTAGCTCGTTGATGGCTGTGTAGTCGGTGGCCACGAAGCCTTTGAAGCCCCACTGCTGGCGCAGCAGGTCCGTGAGCAGCCAGCGGTTGGCGGTAGCGGGTATCCCGTTCACGTCGTTGAACGACGACATCACAGACCCTACCCCAGCATCGACGGCAGCTTTGTAGGGCGGCAGGTACTCGTTGTACATGCGCACCTTGCTCATGTCGGTGGTGTTGTAGTCGCGGCCGGCTTCGGCGGCGCCATAGAGGGCGAAGTGCTTGAGGCAGGCCATCACGGCGTTTTCCTTGGTGAGGTCGGTGCCCTGGTAGCCGCGCACCATGGCCTCGGCCATGCGCGAGCCAAGGTAGGCGTCTTCACCAGCGCCCTCGGCCACACGGCCCCAGCGCGGGTCACGGGCAATATCGACCATCGGCGAGTATACCCAATGTAGGCCGTCGGCGGAAGCTTCTTCGGCGGCAATGCGGGCGCTACGCTCCACAGCTTGCACATCCCAGCTGGCAGCCAGCCCCAGCGGAATTGGGAAGATGGTGCGGTGCCCGTGAATCACGTCGTACCCGAAGATCAGCGGAATTTTCAGGCGGGTTTGCTTCAGGGCCAACTCTTGCAGCTTGCGGGCCGCAATGGGCGTGTAGGTATTAAATACGCCGCCCACATTGCCCTTCGAGATGTTCTCGTTCACGTTTTGGCTCACCACCGGCCCCGTCACATCAAACCCCACCGACACCAGATTCAGCTGGCCGATCTTCTCTTCCAGCGTCATTTTCTGCATCAGATTATCGATGAACGCCTTCATCTTGGGGTCGTCCTGCATCACTTGGGGGGTAGGCGCTGGCTGTTGCTGCTGGGCGTGCAGCGGCGCCGTGAAGGTGAGGCCCAGCGTGAGCAGCAGGGCAGCGCGGGAAATTTTATTCATGGGTGTTATATGTGGGAAATTTGAGTTTAATGAATCAGTTCGGGAAGGTAACTGCTATGACTATCTCCGTCTTATTCTGAAGCAAGCAGAAACCGCCGTGGCCCCTACCCTACTTGTGTTGGCTGAACAGCCACGGCAGTAGTTCCGGTTCGGCAAAGGCGCTGTCCCAACTGTTGTGGTTTACGCCGGGATACTCGGTGTATTTCACCTGAGCGCCGGCCTGTTGCAGGGCCGCTACCATCTCGCGGGAGTATTTGGGTGCCACCACGTCGTCGGCGCTGCCATGGAAAACCCACAGCGGTAGGCGCTTGGCATAGCGTTTCACCGAAGAAGGCTCACCACCGCCGCAGATGGGAGTGGCCGCCGCAAACAGCTTCGGCTCGCGGTACAGAGCCTCAAACGTGCCCATTCCTCCCATCGACAAGCCCATGATGTACACCCGCTTTTTATCGACGTGCTCCTGGCGGCGCAGCTGCTGCACTAGGTCGAGGGCGGCGCGCAGGGGCCAGTTGGGGCCGTCGGCGTAGCGGAACTGGATATCGAGTGGGTGTTTCGTGCGGTCAATCTGGGTAGCGGCCCAGTAGCTGTTTTCGGGGCACTGCGGAAACACCACAATAGCCGGGAAGCGCTGCCGATTCTCGGGAGTCAGAAACAACTTGCTGCCGTGCGTGAGCTGCTTTTGATTGTTGGAACCCCGTTCCCCGGCCCCGTGCAGCACCAGTATCAGCGGGTACTTTTTGGCGGGGTCGTAGTTTTCGGGATACAGAATGCGGTAGGGCAGCGAGTGGCCGTCTTTGGCGGCGTAGGTGCGAGGCTGGAAACCGGATTCTTGTTGAGCTTGCGCGGTTGTGATACAAGTGAACGTCAGCAGGTAGATGAGCAGGTAGCGAAAGAGGGAATTTTGCATACGTGTAAGCAATCAGGTAACGTGGACTTCATCCCTATCTCCTCGGGGAGCCAACCGCTAGCAGCTAATAGCTATTAGCTGCTAGCGGTTGGCTCTTGTTCAACAAAAAGCTAATAGCTCCGGTATTGGCTCCTTGAGGAGATAGGGCTGGGGGCTGATGTAAATCGTTGCTATTTCTTCAATTGCGGGCTTTCGAGGCCTAGCTTTTTCAGACCCTTCTGCACGTCGGGGCTGCTCATGAAGAGTTTCCAGAGCAAGCCGGTGCGGTGGTTCTCAATCATGCCCACAATAGGGCCTTGGTCGATGGCGAGGTAGGACTTGGCCTGCCAGTTGTGTTCCTCGCTGAAAGCGTCCACAAAGCCATACTCGCCCCAGATTTTGTCGCCCAGGTCGTTGTAGAAGTGCTTCAACGCCCGCATCGACTCCTTAGGCGCGTAGGGCATGGCCGACAGCGCGGCAGTAGGCGAAATCACGCCCAAATCCTCCGTAGGCGAGTGCGCAGCGTAGCCTTTGTAGCTGTCGGAGGCGGTGAGGCCCCAGGTGTCTTTGCCGTAGCCTTTGTACTTCTTGGGGTTCTGCACGCAGTAGTCGTAGTTGATGCGCGTGTGGGCCTGGTTCTGCTGCCAGTAGTCGGCGTACTGGTCTTTGAGGCCGCGCGGGTCGATGCCCAGGAAGGAGTAGTGCGAGAAGAACAGTGGTCCGCCGTAGTCGAAGCCCAGCGGCAGAGTAGTACCCAGATATTTCTTGCCGTTTTTGAAGGCGTTGCCAGTGGCCCAGCCTTCGTCGTACACCTTCTTATCAATGCTGTAGCGCGGGGAGGCCGCCGCTAGCACGTAGGTCACGAAGCACTCGTTCCAGCCATGAATCTGGTGATTCATACTCCAGTCGTTGTTGGGGCTCCAGTGCCAGTATAGTACGTTTTGGTTTTGGGTGTACCAGCTCCACTCCACGCCTTCCCACATCCACAGAATCTTGTTGCGCAGGTTGTTTTCCGTAGGCGTATCCTTGGTGAAATACTGGCGGGCACAGATCAGCCCTTCGAACAGGAAAGAGGTTTCCACCAGGTCGCCGCCGTCGTCTTTGGGGCTGAAGCGGATAGTTTTGCCCGTTTCACCGTTCAGCCAGTGCGGAAACGCGCCGTGAAACATATCGGCCTTCCACAGAAAGTTGACGATCTTCCCTACCCGTTCAGCCGCCTGTTCCCGCGTAATCCACTTGCGCTCGGCCGCCACGATAATGGCCATGATACCGAAGCCCGTGCCGCCGGTCGTCACCACTTCGTCGCCGTAGTCGAAGCTCACGTTGCTGCGTTCCCGGGCCATGCCCGATACCGGGTGGCCGAAGTCCCAGAAGTACTTGAACGTCTGGCGTTGCACCTCGTCCAGCAATTGCTCGTCGGAAAGGTTTTTCTGGCGCGGGGCGGTGTAGGTGAGTTTGGCGGCCGGGGCAGTCGTTTGAGCGTGGCTAGCCAAGGGTAGCAGACTAGCGCCTGCCACACCAGCCGCCAGTAGGTAGGCAAAAGAAGTGTTCATAAGAGAAGGTGTAGGGTAGGAAAAGCGCGGATTTAAAAATAAACAGAACGTCGTGCTGAGCTTGTCGAAGCATCTCTACCGCTTCGTTAGGTAGTATTCAACGAAGCGGTAGAGATGCTTCGACAAGCTCAGCACGACGTTCTGTTTTTTATCTACTTAAACCGACAGATTAGTAGCCTGGGTTTTGGGTAATCAATCCGCCACTGATGTCGATGCGGTTTTGTGGAATGGGGAACACCTCGTTTTTACCGTCCACGAAGTTTTTGCCCACGGCCCGCAGTACGGTACCGGCGCGGCCCTGGCGCACCAGGTCCCAGAAACGGTCGTGCTCCATGGCTAGCTCCACGCGCCGCTCGCGCCAAATGGCTTGACGCAGAGCAGTTGGTTCGGTGGTCGTTACGTCGGGTAGCACGGTGGTGCTGGTGCCACGGGCACGCTTGCGCACCAGGTTCAGATCAGTCAGCGCCTTGGCCGAGTTACCCTGCTGGTTGGCAGCTTCGGCATTCATCAGCAGCACATCAGCGTAGCGCAGAATGCGGATGTTCTTGCCCGAATCGCCCATGCCGTTGGGCGAGCGGGGGTCGGTGGCGCGCACGTAGGCCTTCTGGTTGTAGCGGGGGTTGTCCACCACCGTTGGGATGGTGATACCGTCGCCCAGGTTTTCGCCAGCGTAGATGATGGTAGCCTGGCGGCGCGGGTCGCCGTTTTCGTAGGCGTTGTTCAGGTTTTCGGAGGGCACGTTGAAGCCCCAACCACCCGTTGGGATGGGTGCGCGTGGGCTCTGCACCTCGGCGTACTGCGAGCCACCACCGCCTTGCGGCAGGGTAGCGCACTGCACCTCAAAGATGGACTCGCTGGAGTTTTCGCCTTCCAGGTTAAACAGCAACGCGTAGTTGTTGTAGAGGCTGTACTCGCCTGAGGCAATTACAGCGTCGGTAAGGGAAAGCACCTGGCCCCAGTTTCCCTGGTACATATACACCTTGGCGAGCATACCTTGGGCAGCTCCCTTTGTGATGCGGCCTAGGTCGGCGGCGGGGTAAGCAGAGCGTACGGGTAGGGCTTCAATAGCCGCGTTCAGGTCGGCAATGATGAAGTCATACGTCTGCTCGCGGGTGGCGCGGGGCTTAGATGAATTGCTACCGTCGCGGGGTGGCAGCTCGTCGATGATGGGTACGCCGCCGTAGGTACGCACCAGATTGAAGTAGAAATAACCACGCAGGAAGCGGGCTTCTGCAATCAGGCGAGCCTTTAGAGCGTCGTCCATCTGGATGTCGGGCACGCGCAGAATTACTTGGTTGGCGCGGGCAATGCCCAGGTAGTGACCCTGCCAGAAACCATCGAGCAGACCGTTGGCGGCAGTGGCCGTGAAGTTGTCCAGCTCGCCCATGGCGGGCGCGTCGCCGGGGGTACTGCCCTTGTCGGCATCATCGGAAGCCACGTTGGCAATTCCGATAAAGGAAAAGGTATGTACCGAGAAGTCGCGCAGCTGATTGTAAACAGCGTTGGTGGCCTGCACGGCGCCATCGGAGGTAGCAAAGAAGTTTTCGCTCAACTCCTCGCCCAAAGGCTGGGTGTCCAGAAAATCCTGGCAGCTGCTAACGGCCATGCTCAACGAGAGGCTAGCCAGGGCAATGATATAGTGTTTCGCTTTCATGATGCGATGTGCTTATCAGGTTCTGAATTACAGAGAAATGTTTACCCCGGCGTTGTAAGAGCGCGTCACGGGCACCACGTTCAGCTCGATGCCGCGGCCGGCATCGTTGCCGCCTACCTCTGGCGAGAAGCCCGAGTAGTTGGTGAAGGTGAAGGGGTTGAGCGCGTTAACGTAGAAGCGGATGCTGCCTACCCCAAACGACTCAGTAAGAGCGCGCGGGATGGTGTAGCCCAGCTGAATGGTACGGAAGCGCAGGAACGCACCCGACTCAAGGAAGTAGCTGGAAACCTGCGGAATAACGTTCGACACACGCGGCTCGGTGGTAGAGGGGTTGGTGGGCGTCCAACGATCCAGGCGCGAGGCCTCGAAGTTTTCGTTGGTGAAGCGCACGGCCTTCTTACCGTTGTAGATTTTGTTGCCCGATACACCTTGCAGGTCCACAGCAATATCGAAGCCTTTGTAGGCGGCGTTGGTGTTCAGGGCGTAGGTCAGGTTCGGGATGGGCGAGCCCAGGCTCACGCGGTCGTTTTGGTCAATCACGCCGTCGTTGTTTACGTCGCGGAAGCGCAGCTCACCGGGAGCTTTGCCGCCAGGCTGGTTGGGCGCGGCTGCTACCTCGTCGGCGGTCTGGAAAATACCTATCACATCGAAGCCGTAAAACTCACCGATAGAAGTGTTCACGCCGCTGCGCGTTACCACGTTGCCGTTGCCCAGGCTACCCCCAATGATGGGCTGGCCGCCGTTGCCCAACGACACAATGTTGTTGCGCAGGGTAGAGAGGTTGGCGTTCACGCCGTAAGTGAATTCTTCCTTCACATCGCCACGCCAGCCCAGCGTAAACTCGAAGCCTTTGTTGTCGACGGTACCAATGTTGCGGTACAGCGCCCCTACGGCTACCGGCACCTGCGTCACCAAGTCGTTGGTGCGACGGTCGAAGTAGTCAGCCTCGAAGGTCAGGCGGTTGTTGAGGAAAGCGGTTTCAAAACCAATGTCCAGCTGGTTGATCTTCTCCCAGCGAATCTGCGACACGGTGGGGTTGGTTTCGGTTTTGCCAATGTTCAGCGACTCGCCGGGGCCGAAGATGGCGTTCAGGTTGTTGTTGATGCGGGCGTAGTACTGGTAGCTGGGCACGTTCACGTTGCCCACTACCCCGTAGCTGGCGCGCAGCTTCAGGTTGTCAAATACGTTGAGGTCTTTGATGAAGTCTTCCTCCGACAAACGCCAGCCGGCGCCAATAGCGGGGAAGTAGCCCCACCGGTCGCCCTGCGAGAAGCGCGAGGAGCCGTCGGCACGGAAGGTAGCCGTCAGCAGGTAGCGGTCCTTAAACGCGTAGTTGGCGCGGGCCAGGCCCGACTGAAACGCGTACTCACTAGCCGAGTTGTTGGCGATGTTGCCCTGGGCGTTGCCCACGTTCAGGTACCACAGGTCGTCGTCGTAGCCGGGCACGTCGTTGCGCTGGCCGAAGAGACTTTCGTTTTGGTCGCGCTGCATGGTGTAGCCAGCCAGCAAGGTCAGGCGGTGGTCATCGCCAAACTGCGTATCATAGGTCAGCGTGTTTTCCCACAGCCAGGTAGAGTTGGTGTTGGTCCGGCGGCCCAGGCGGCTACGGTCGTTGCGCTGGTTCTGCGACACGAAGTAGACAGGGGCATACACGCGGTTTTCGGTGTAGCCCAGATCGGTACCGAAGCTGGTGCGGAAGGTCAGGTTTTTCAGCAGGTTGGCTTCGCCGAACACGTTGCCAATCAAGCGGCCACCTTTGTTGCGCTCATTGTTATAAGCCAACTGCGCTACCGGGTTGGCCACGTTCTGGTTCAGCGAGTAGCTGTAGTTGCCAGTAGTGGGGTTGAACACCTGCTGGGCGGGGTCGGCGTTATAGGCATTGCCGAACACCGAGCCAGGCGTGATATTCTCCTGAATGCGGCTGATGGCCACGTTGGCGCCTACCCGCACTCGGTCGGTGAGCTTGTACTCGTTGTTGACGCGGAAGTTGATGCGCTCAAAATCCTGGCCTTTCACGATGCCCTGCTGCTTGTTGTAGCCGCCGCTGATGCTGTACGTTGACTTCTCCGAGCCGCCCGAAGCGCTCAGTTGGTAATCCTGAATAACGCCCTTGCGCAGAACCTGATCAAACCAGTTCACACCGTTACCATAGTCGTAGCCGGGGCCACGGAAGAGGTTGGTAGCGTTGGGGGTAGTGTTCAGAATGGCTTCGTTCAGCAGCGTTTGATACTCGCTGGCATTGGCCATGTCCACGCGCCTGGCAATTTCCTGGTAGCCCGCGTAGGCGTTCAGCGAAATGCGCGCCTTACCCGACTTGCCTTTTTTGGTAGT
Source organism: Hymenobacter profundi (assembly GCF_019334315.1). Taxonomy (GTDB): domain Bacteria; phylum Bacteroidota; class Bacteroidia; order Cytophagales; family Hymenobacteraceae; genus Hymenobacter; species Hymenobacter profundi. Next base: position 17,217 of record NZ_JAHWGL010000019.1, on the reverse strand, counting down.
CACGATAATCACGCCGTTGGCGCCACGCACACCATAAATAGCCAGCGAAGAGGCGTCCTTCAATACTTCAATCGATGCAATATCGTAGGGGCTCAGGAACTGGATGTTGTTGGTGAACATACCATCTACCACAAACAGCGGCTGGTTGGCGGCGTTGTTGTCGTCGCCGGCCGTGCGCACCGACGTCACACCCCGGATCCGAATATTCGGTGCGGCACCAGGAGCACCTGAGGTGGAAGTGATGTTTACGCCGGCAATCTTGCCTTGCAGGGCCTGCTCGGCGTTGGCTACCGGGCGGTTGGCAATTTCCTCGGCCTTCACCGAGCCAATGGCGCCCGTCACGTCGGCTTTGCGCTGCGTGCCGTAGCCTACTACTACTACCTCATTCAGCGTCTTGGTATCGGCACCCATGGTGATGTTGATGGCCGTGCGACCATCTACGGGCACCTCCTGGGTGTTGTAGCCAATAAAAGAGAAAGTGAGGATAGCGTTGTCGGGTACCGTGAGGGAGTAGTTGCCCTCCACGTCGGTCTGGGTGCCGTTGGCGGTGCCTTTCACTACCACGTTCACGCCGGGTAGGCCACCACCCTTTTCGTCTAGCACGCGGCCGGTTATGGTGATGTCGGCTTGGGCGGGCTGCAATACAATACCGTTGTCCACCACTTCGTACTTCACCGCCACCGGTGACAAAATCGTGCGTAGTACCTCTACCAGCGGCTGGTTTACAGCTTTTACCGACACCCGCCGGGTTGCCTTAATCACCTGCGGGCTGTACATGAAGTGCGTGTTGGTCTGCGCTTCCAGCTCCCCGAGCAGGTCTTTAACGGTTTCGTTGTTTGCCTGCACCGTTACGGGTTGGTTCAGGATTTCCTGGGCTAGCGCTGGCCGGCCCCAGGCAATGCTAGTGCAAAGCATCAGGCCAAACAGTTGCAACAGCAGCACGCTCTTGAAGCGTTTGCCCAGCGGTGGGATTTGTAGAAGAGGACTCATACAGCTTGTTAGGGTTGGTGAGAAGGTTTGGGAATTAAGCGAAGCAGTAAAAAGAGTTAAACACAGTCGCAATCGTTTGCGGAAAGTTCGAAGAGAAGAGGCAACTAAAAGGAGTTGGAAATGTGTCAGGATTTGCAGCCCTGGCTATACAGCTGCACGTGCGCATCTACCGACTTATAGGTAGCGCCTAGGGTCTTACACAACAGACCTAAGTTACTGAATAACTGATCTTTTTGCAGCACAACGCTTACGGTGCAGTGTGCCAATGCCACCTTGTCGTAGAGAATTTCTACCCCGTAGGCTTGTTCCAGGGTGGCAATCACGTCGGCTACGGGCTGGTCGTCGAAGGAGAAGGTAGAGGGCGGGGTGAGCAAGGCAGGCTGGGCTACCAGATCCTTATGCAACTCGTGCGCAGCGGGCGAATACACTACCTGCTGGTTGGGGAGCAACTCCACAGCAGTGGGTACCACCGCCACGGTGGCTGCCGCCAGCTTGCGGGGCTGCACACGTACTTTGCCGCGCAAGACCTGCACCCGCGTGTTGGGTTGGCCAGCGTAGGCTTGCACCGTGAAGCTCGTACCCAGCACCGTAGTCAGCATTTGCTCGGTATATACCTCAAACGGCTGTTGTGAATTGTGAAACACGTCAAACGTAGCTTCACCTGATAGAAATACCTGCCGGCGAGCCGCCACAAAACGGCGTGGGTAGCGCAGACGGCTATGGGGTGCCAGCACCACCGTGCTGCCATCGGGTAGGGTGAGCCGGCCGGGCTCGGTGCGTATGGTCCATTCCATTTGAGCGGTGGCCACTCCCGGCACAGCGGGCTCTATCCAGGAGTTGGGTAGCTGCTGTAGTGCCGCTAGGCCAAGCCCTAGGGCCAAAGCCGCTGCGGCGGCCCAGCGGGTAGGTGTGCGCACGTACCACGGTTTGGGGGCAGCAGTTAGCGGGATAACCGGCGTTTCCAGGCCGGTTTGTTGGGCAATGCGTGCCCACAGTGCGCTTTGCAATGCTTCCCGCTCCTGCACGGTCAGGGGGGTGCTAGTGGGTACGTGTTGTTCCAGGGTAGCGTACCATTGCTCTACTTCGCGCTGCTCTGCGGGCGTGCATTCGCCACGCTGGTACCGCTGCAATAAGGTTTGAAAGTACGCGTCTGGCATAAGAGAAGCCTTGGTTTGCTCGTATAGTCGAACAACCGCGCTTTTACCCTAGTGCAGTCATAAAAAAACCTGCTGCTCAGACACGCACTAGGCCACTAATCACCCATTAACTAATTGACTATCAATATAAAATATTCAATAAAAATTTTTACTTTATCAACCAGAAAAAAAGCAACAATGTCAAAAAATCTTTCAACCGTACACGCAATAGCTTCAGGGCGCGCGTGAGATGATACTCCACCGTTTTGGGCGATAAGTGCAATTGATCGGCAATTTCCGCTACGCTCTGGTGCTCCAACCGGCTCAGCCGAAATACTTCCCGCGTCGACTCGGGCAGCTGGGTGATGCTTTCTGCCAGGGCCACCGACAGGTCATCGGCCGCCACTACCTCCTCAGTGCTTCGGTCCAACGCTAGCGGCTGTGCCTGCCGGTAGCTCAGGTAGCCCGCGTGGGTGGTGCGCACCCGCAGGTAGTCGATAATCCGGTATTGCAGGGCTTTGTTCAGGTAGTGGGGTAGCTTTTCAATCTGGCTACTGGCGCGCTTTTGCCAGAGCGCCGTAAACAGGTCCTGCACCAGCTCTTCGGCGGCCTCGCGCGAGCCCAACTTGCGTTGCGCGGTGCTAAACAGCTGCCACCAATACCGCTCGTAAATCTCCGCGAAAGCCCGCGCATCACCGTCGCTCAGCGCCTGTACCAGGGCTGCGTCGTCGGATATAGCGTGCGATTTTGGAGTCATAAGCTATTGAAAACGGAGAAGCGAATGTACGGTAAGTAGCAGATTCACAGCGCGTATCTATCGATTAATCATTTGTATTTATCTCTATAACAGCACAACCATAAAAAGTATACCCGCGCCGGGTGCCGGCGCGGGCTTGTGCTTTTAGGTTTCGCTGAGTTGCGTTTTAAAGCCCATCAGTTGTCCATTGGCTGTCTTGCCCAACACATACACCGGTATCTGAGGGCCCTCGCCGATGCGGTATACCTGCGTATCGTCCAGCTCCTGTTTCAAGAACATCTGCAACGCTTTGAAACGGTTGGCGGCCTCAACGGAGCCTTGGGGACCTTTATCGGCCGTTTGCTGGCGCAGAAATACCGTTAGCTCTTGCGTCTGCACAGGCTCTTCAGATGGTGCGCCTACCAGTTCGCGCACGGTTTCCGGAGTCAGCTCGGCCTGGGGCGCGGGGTAACGCACGGCTTCCAAGGGCGCTTCGGTTTCGGCTACGTAGCGTAGGCCCTGTGTGAGTTGGCGCAACTGCGCGAAGGGGCCATCGTTATCGGAAGCAGGAGCCGCCGCAGCAACGTTGCTGCCCACAGTTTCGCGCTCGGCCTTGCTTTCCAAAGGCGGGGTGTCCGCTGACCCTACCCCACCGGTATCGGTGGCAGGCACTTGGGCGGCAATGGCCGCCGCCAACTCCTGCATGCGCTCCTCGGGTACTTTAATTTTGGGGTTGGCGAAGTTCATGTCCGCCACGTGGTTCATCGGAATCAGGTGGATGTGCGCGTGGGGCACTTCCAGGCCAATCACGGCTACCCCGATGCGCTTGCACGGCACGGCGGCCCGCACGCCTTTCGCCACGCGCTGGGCAAACAGGTTGAGCGCCGCCAACTCCTGCGGGGGCAGGTCGAAAATGTAGTCGGTTTCCTTTTTCGGAATCACCAGCGTGTGGCCTTCCACCAGGGGCGTGATGTCGAGAAAAGCCAGGTGCGCGTCGTCCTCGGCTACTTTATAGGCCGGTAGCTCGCCGGCTACGATACGGGAGAAAATAGAAGGCATGTGGTAGGGGCGCCTTGCAGGCGTCCGTGGTTAGGTAGAACGATGAGTGAGTATATAAATACGAAAAGGGAAAGCCAACGTCTGACCTCCCCTTCTCCCATGCTATGATGATGCGCTACCCCAGACCGGGCGCGTACAACGCATCCCTACCGCGAAATTTCCAGAATCTCGAATTGTAGCTTGCCGGCGGGCACGGTAATCTCGGCCGTATCGCCGGCCGACTTGCCCAGCAGGCCTTTGCCGATGGGTGACTTCACGGAAATTTTGCCGGCCGCTAGGTTGGCTTCTTCTTCGGCTACCAGCGTGTAGTCGAGCACCATGCCGTTTTTCAAGTTTTTCAGCTTCACTTTGCTCATAATGAGCACTTTGCTGGTGTCGAGGTTGCTCTCGTCGAGTAGGCGGGCGTTGCCTACAATTTCTTCCAGCTTCGCAATCTTCAGCTCCAGCAAACCCTGTGCTTCTTTAGCGGCATCATATTCGGCGTTTTCACTCAGGTCACCCTTGTCGCGGGCTTCGCGCAGGTCGTCGGCAGCTTTAGCCCGACCACGAATTTTCAGGTCCTGCAACTCGTCTTTGAGTTTCTGCAAGCCTTCGGGGGTATAATAATTAACAGTAGCCATGTCGGGTTGGTGGATTAGCTAAAAAACAAGGAGAACGGTCAGCAGCGCCGACCGTTCTCCGAAACAGGTTTCCTGCAAATATACACATTCGCCACAAACCAAGCACGAGCACCGGCCCGATCCGGTAGCAGCGGTGCAGCGCGTCTACCCTGCGTGCCGGCGCAGGAAATCGTGGATTTTGCGAGCTAAAACCTCATTGATGCGGTGGTAGGACTGGTGCGTCCAGCCGCCGATGTGTGGCGTAAATAGCACGTTGGGGTCGGCTTCGAGCGCATCAAGGGTAGCGCGCTGGGTAGGCGTGAGGGTCGCTAGCTTTTCATTTTCAAGCACATCGAGGCCGGCACCGCGCACCTGGCCGGCAGCCAGTTGGCGTACCAAGGCGGCGTGGTCCAGCACCTCGCCGCGCGCCGTGTTCAGCAGCCAGATGGCGTTGCGGAATCCCGTCAGCATTTCCTCATTCACTACATGATGATTGGCCGCCGAATAGGGAATGTGCAAACTCAGCACCTCGGCCCGCTGTTGCAGTTCAGCCAATGAAACAAGGGTAGCAAACTGGTCGGGGGCGCAGTTGGGGTCGTGGTCGTATGCCAACACGGTGCAGCCGAAGCCCCCAAGACGACGGGCAAACGCCTTGCCCATGTGGCCATAGCCAATCAGCCCGATTACTTTGCCACCTACCTCCTCGCCGCGGTTGGCCTCGCGCCGCCATTGCCCGGCGCGCACCTCGCGGTCGGCCCGGCCAATGTTGCGCAACACGCTCAGCAGCAAGCCTACGGCAAACTCGCCCACGGCGTCCTGGTTGCCCTCGGGGGCATTCAGCAAGGTCACGTTGGCCGCGGCCAAGGCCTCTTCATCAATATTATCGACACCAGCGCCGGCGCGGGCTACCCAGCGCAGCGCCGGGCCGTGCGCCAGCAGCGCGGCGGTGATGCGCAGCTTGGAGCGCACCATCAGGCCATCATAAGGATGCGCAGCCAGGGCGGCAGGCACTTCGGCGGCGGTAAGGTCGGGCTGGTAGTGAAGCTGCACCCCAATTTCTGCCAGCATGTCGGGCAGGCTGGGGTGCATTTCGTCGATGCAGAGACAGGTTTTCAAGTTAAGAATGAAGAGTAAGAATTAAAAGATAGGATGCGCTTTGAGAGAGTAGCGCCGTTTGTAAGCTTTGTCATCCTGAGCATGTGGCGCATCAAGCCACATGCTCAGGATGACAGGTAAGGTAGGGTCTACTGCTTATGCTGCTCCACCCACTTCGTCAGTTCGACAAACTCCCCTACCCCTAGCTGCTCAGCGCGCTTGTCGAACACGGCATCCGTAGTAGCCTCGGCGGGCATACCGAAAGGCTTAAGGGCATTGCGCAGCGTTTTGCGACGAGTTTGAAAGGCTTGCTTCACTACCTGAAAAAACAGTTTTTCGTCGCAGCCCAGGTGCTCGGTGGCGTTGCGGGTGAGGCGAATAACGGCCGACTGCACTTTGGGCGGCGGGTTGAACACGTGCGGCGGCACCGTGAACAGGTATTCTACCTCGTAAAACGCCTGCAAAAGCACGCTCAGGATGCCATAGGTTTTGGATCCGGGTCCTTCGGCCAGGCGGTCGGCCACTTCCTTCTGTATCATCCCTACCACCTCGCGCACCTGCTGGCGGTGGGCCAGCACCTGGAAGAAAATCTGGCTGCTGATGTTGTAGGGAAAGTTGCCGATTATGCTCAGCGGCTCGCCGGGGAACAGCTCGTTGAGGTCCTGGCGCAGAAAGTCGGCGGAGATGATGCGGTCTTCCAGCGCCGGGAAGTGCTGCTGAAGGTAGGCCACCGATTCGCGGTCAATTTCCACCACCGACGTGCGGTAAGCCGGGTTTTGAAGGAGCGTGCCGGTGAGTACGCCCATGCCGGGACCAATTTCGAGCACCTCGCGCACACCGTTGGGTAGGCGCAGCGCCTCCACGATGCGCCGGGCAATGTTGGGGTCGGCCAAAAAGTGTTGACCTAAGTGTTTTTTGGCTCTAACAGAATCCACGGGCGAGGCGTTTAAGGAAAAGGCCGGACAAAGTGCCTACCTTGCGAATTGCCAAAGATACGCCCGAAACCGCCGTTTTGAGCGGCTCTGTTGTTCTCGCTTTCGACTTTCAGTACTTCTCCTACTGTCTTTATGCCTCTCCAACTCGCCTACGCAGCCGCTGCTCCAGCTGCCGCCGACACCGTTTTCATCCTACCCGCCGGCACCACCACACTGCCCGATGCTGCCGCTACCGACCTACCCGAAGCGGCTCGACAGTACGTAGCGGACCAGCTCGCCGCCGATAGCAAGCTCATCAGCCTCAACCACTTCACGCACCAGCACTACTTCGTGGTGGCCGCCGATAAGGCTACCCCTGCCCTCGCGGCCGAGGCCCTGCGCAAAAGCGGCCACCAGCTGCACGCCCGCCTGAAAACCGACAAAGTAGCCGCACTCTACGTGCAAGACCTCACCGCCGACTCGGCCGGCGCCCTACCCCTGGCCGAGGGCATCGCCCTCAGTGCCTACCAGTTTGCAGGCTATAAGACCGATGAGAAGTCGCAGCAAGCCCCTACCCTGGCGCAGCTCTACCTCACTGGTTCAGCCTTCACGACTCAACTGGTCCAGGAGCTGCAAGCAGTAGTGGAGGGTGTGTTCCTGGCCCGCGACCTGGTGAACGCACCGTATAATAAGCTCAACGCTACGCAGTTTGCTGAACGCATGGCTGCGGCGGGCGAAGAAGCCGGCTTCCAAACCGAAATTCTGGATTTGGTGCGCATTGAAGCCTTGCGCATGGGCGGCTTGTTGGGCGTGAACCAAGGTTCGCCCGAGCCGCCTACCTTCACTATTATGGAGTACAAGCCCGAGGGCGCCACCAACGCCAAGCCGTTTGTGCTGGTAGGCAAGGGCGTGGTGTACGACACGGGCGGCCTCAGCTTGAAGCCTACCCCCAACAGCATGGACATGATGAAGTGCGACATGGCCGGCGGCGCGGCAGTGGTAGGCACACTTTACGCGCTGGCTAAAAACCAAGTGCCCCTGCACGTTATCGGCCTAGTGCCAGCCACCGACAACCGCCCCGGCGGCCCTGCCTTCGCCCCCGGCGACGTACTGACCATGTACAGCGGCCTAACCGTGGAAGTACTGAACACCGATGCCGAAGGCCGCCTGATTCTAGCCGACGCGCTGGCCTTCGCCAAGAAATACGACCCCGCGCTGGTGATTGACATGGCGACCCTCACCGGGGCTGCCGCTCGCGCCATCGGGCAGGAGGGCATTGTGGGCATGGGCACCACCGACGATTACATGCAGCAGCTCCAGCAGTCGGGCCGCCGCGTGCACGAGCGCGTGGTGGAGTTTCCGCTGTGGGAGGAGTACGCCGAGCACATCAAGTCCGACATTGCCGACATCAAGAATCTGGGCCGCGCCGAAGCGGGTGCTATTTCGGCGGGCAAGTTCCTGGAGCGCTTCGCCGAGGGCTACCCCTGGATTCACCTCGACATTGCCGCTCCCGCCTACCTCATGGCGCCCGACAGCTACCGTGGCAAAGGCGGCACCGGCACCACCGTGCGCCTGCTCTACGATTTCCTGAAAACGCAGGCGTAAAGGGCTTTCTAGTAGTTAGTCGTTGAAAATCGTTTGTCATCCTGAGCTTGCGAAGGACCTTATCACGCTAGGACGAGTCGTTGTTACGCTTGTCGTTCACGCGTGATAAGGTCCTTCGCAAGCTCAGGATGACAAACGATTGGCTAACCCACAGAAATCGACAACTCACAACTTCACAAATTCACAACCTCACCATTTCCATGAGCCACCTTCCCCGCATCGGCATTTCCGTTGGCGATTTGGCCGGCATCGGGCCGGAAATTATTTATAAGACCTTCCTCGACACGCGTTTGCTGAAGTATTGCACGCCCGTGGTATATGGCATGGCTACGTCGCTGTTCGATGATTTTCCGGTAGATGAGCAGGTAGGACCGCTCACGTTCCGGCAGGTGCGCTCGGCTGCTGATATCGACCCCGGCAAGCTGAATGCGGTGACGTGCTGGGAGGAAGACTTCGTGCTCACGCCCGGCCAGCCTACCCAGGCCAGCGGCGCAGCCGCTCGCGAGTCGCTGCTGGCCGCCTGCCGCGACCTGAAAGCCGGCCTGCTCGATGGCATTGTGACGGCGCCCATCAGCAAGGAGAATACGCAGTCCGACGAGTTTCGCTACCCCGGTCACACCGAGTTTCTGACCAGCTTCTTCGGGGCCTCCGAGAGCCTGATGCTGCTGGCCAGCGACGACCTACGCGTGGCTACCCTCACGGGGCATATCCCATTGAAAGATGTGGCTACCCGCGTCACGCCCGAGTTGCTGCGTACCAAGCTGCAAATCCTGCTGAACTCGTTGCGGCAGGATTTCGGGATTGAGAAACCGCGCGTGGCCGTGCTAGGTTTGAATCCGCACGCCGGCGAAAATGGCCTACTGGGCACCGAGGAAGGCAAAATCGTAACGCCCGTTATTCAACAGTTTTTGCAAGAAGGCCACCTCGTGTACGGCCCCTACCCTGCCGATGGCTATTTCGGCACCGGGCAGTATCACCAGTTTGATGCTACCCTGGCACTGTATCACGACCAAGGCTTGATTCCGTTTAAAACGCTTGCCTTCGAGCGGGGCGTGAACTACACGGCGGGCCTACCCATCGTGCGCACCTCCCCCGACCACGGTACGGCCTACGGCCTGGCCGGCCAGTTCCGCGCCGACCCTACCTCCTTCCGCGAAGCCTTATATATGGCTTGCGACCTGGTGCGCCAGCGCGCCGGTCAGGTAGTGGTGTGGTAGCCGCCGCCAGATACAGGACACTACCGGATAGTTTGTGCCCGGCTTAGTAGGTACTTTACCTACCAAGCCGGGCACGGCCTTTTCCTCCCACTTACTATTCTATAGTGAAGCTCCTTCCCTTTTTGCTGCTGATCCTCGGCGGATTCTGCGCCCAGCCAGCCCTAGCCCAATCGGGTGTTCCGCAAAAGCAGGTACAGTACCTTTCGGGGCGCGACAACCGCCCCACCGTGCAGTGGGACTTCTACTGCACTGGCGGCCGCAAAAGCGGTTTCTGGACTAAAATTGCGGTGCCCTCGTGCTGGGAGCAGCAGGGCTTTGGCGCCTATAACTACGGCCGCGACTACAAAACCTACGGCAAGAACTTTCGCTTTGCCGATGAGCAGGGCAAGTACATGCACACGTTTCGGGTACCGGCCAGCTGGCAGCAGAAGCGGGTATTTATTGTGTTTGAGGGCTCGATGACCGATACCGAGGTCAACATCAACGGGCAGTTGGCCGGCCCCATCCACCAAGGCGCGTTCTACGAGTTCAAATACGACATCACCGACAAGTTACGCTCCAATGGTCAGGACAACCTGCTGGAAGTGACGGTGAGTAAGATGTCGGCGAACCAGTCGGTGAACAACGCCGAGCGATTGGCCGACTACTGGGTATTCGGCGGTATTTTCCGGCCCGTGTACTTGGAGGCCTACCCACAGCAGTTCATCACCCGCACCTCGGTTGACGGGCAGGCCGATGGACGCTTCGGAATGCAGGCCTACCTGCGCAACGCGCCGGCCAACACTCAGGTACAGGCCGAAATCCTCGACGCGGCGGGCAAAGTCGTAGGCACAGCGCAGGCCACCACAGCCGCCAACGACACCGTGGTGACGCTGCGTACCACCGTGCGCACACCCCAGCAGTGGACTTCCGAAACGCCCACCCTCTACCACGTGCGCACCAGCCTGAAATCGAACGGCAACACGCTGTACCAAACCACCGACCGGTTCGGGTTTCGGACCATCAAAATCCGGCGGGGCAAGGGCATTTTCGTGAATGGCACGCAGGTGAAGCTGAAGGGCACCAACCGCCACAGCTGGTGGCCCGAAACCGGCCGCACCCTCAACGACTCCATTCAGCTGGCCGACGTGCGTCTTATCAAGCAGATGAATATGAACGCTGTGCGCATGTCGCACTACCCGCCCGACGTGAAGTTTCTGGACCTCTGTGACTCGCTGGGCCTGTACGTGCTTGATGAGCTGGCCGGTTGGCAGAAAGCGTACAGCACGAAGGCCGGCGCGCCGTTGGTGCGCGAAATGGTGACGCGCGACGCCAATCACCCCAGTATTATCTTCTGGAGCAATGGCAACGAAGGCGGCACTAATAAGGAGCTAGACGACGATTATGCACTCTACGACTTCTCCCGCCGCCCCGTCATCCACGCCTACCACCGTCCCGGCAACCAGCACAACGGCATCGACACCAACCACTACGAGAACTATTACAGCACCAAGAAAATCCTTCAGGACTCGCTGATTTACATGCCCACTGAGTTTCTGCACTCCCAGGACGACGGCGGCGGTGGCACCGCGCTGGCCAATTTCTGGGAGTTACACTGGAAGTCGCCGCACTCGGGCGGAGGCTTTTTGTGGGCGTTGGTGGATGAGGGCATCGTGCGCACCGACCAGCGCGGCATCATCGACGTGAATGGGGTGAATGCGCCCGACGGCGTGGTAGGGCCGCACCGCGAAAAAGAAGGCAGCTTCTACGCTATTCGGGACATTTATTCACCTGTTAAAATCAGGCTGACGGAGCTGCCAGCCAAGTTTAAGGGCACAGTACCGGTGGAAAACCGCTACCATTTCCTGAACCTGAATCAGTGCGCGTTTCGGTGGGAGCTGGTGAATTTCCGCAAGCCTACCGACCCATTTACGGGTTACATCAGTCAGCAGAAAGGCACTGCTAAAAGCCCTGCCGTAGCTCCGCTGGCCACTGGTCAGCTCAAGCTGGACCTGCCCAAAAACTGGCAGCAGTACGACGCGCTAGTGCTTTCGGCCTACGACCCACAGCAGAACCTGGTGCAGCGCTGGACCTGGAAAACCGGCTCCAACACGCAGTTGCTCAGCGGTGTGCTCCCTACCCCCGCCAAAGGTGCGGTACAAGTAGCCGAAACCGACTCGACTCTGACGCTGACGGCCAGCAACATCAGCGTAACATTCAATAAAACCAACGGCCACATCACGGGCGTGAAGGGCAACAACGATGACAAACTATCCTTTGCCAACGGCCCGGTGCTGGTGAGCGGCACGGCTGCCTTCACCGGCCTCACGCACCGCACCGAGGCCGACGGCGAGGTAGTGGAAGCCCGTTACACCGGCGACCTGAAAGCCGTGCGCTGGAAGATGCACAGTTCGGGCTGGTTGCAGCTTGACTACGAATATGCCCTACCTGCCGGCGATTACCCATTTGAAGGCGTGAGCTTCACCTACCCCGAAAACTACGTGTTAGGTGCCAGATGGCTGGGCAAAGGACCCTACCGCGTCTGGAAAAACCGCTTGCAGGGCGTGGGCCTCAACGTGTGGGAAAACCCCTACAATGACACCCAAACCGGCGCCGCGCCCTGGATTTATCCTGAGTTTAAGGGCTATTTTGCCTATGTAGTGTGGCTGGAGATGAACACCGTAGAAGGCAAGTTCCTGGTTGCCAGTCCCGACCCTGGCCTCTACGTGCGCCGCTTCGAGTTCTATGGGCTGTCGAGCGTGAAGCCGTTTCCGGCCCTACCCGTTGGCAACTTGTCGTTTCTGGATGCCATTCCGCCGCTGGGCACCAAGCTGGCCCTCAACATCGACACCAACACCCCGAACCTTGGTCCAAGTGGCGAGCTGAACCACGTACGCGCCGGCGACGCGCCGAAGAAACGTACGCTCTACTTCTACTTCGGCCTACCCCAGACGGATAGTAAACCCCAATCCTACACGGCGCCGGTGAAGGACGATCTGTTTTAACCGTATGGAGCAACCACGTCACGGCACTTATGGCGTTGGGGTTGTTTAAAAGCCCTGAAGCCATACTACTGAGTAGATAAATTCAACGCTTTTCTCGATTTACAAATACCTTTTTACACACATAACTTTTCGCACAACATGTTGTTCCATAGCACACTATCATCTACACGAGCTTTATAAAATCTTTCCAAAATCGAAACTTTATTTCACGTCTGAAATTTATTCACGACCTTTGCATCAGCTTTTAAAAACCGGTTGCCCTTTAGTCGCATGACGCTTTCCACTCCAGCTCAATATCGCCAGGCGCTGCGCCGTTTGGATGCCTTGCTGGCGGTGGCAGATGCGGGGGAGGAAACGCAGGCACTGGTAACGGCACTGGCGCAGTACGAAACCCGACTGCAACACCTGCCCAGCCTACCCGTCACGCTGGCCGAAATGATTGAGCTGAAGCGCCAGCATTTGCAGCTCAAGCAAAAGGAATTGGCTCAGTTGCTGGAGGTGCCGGCCGGCCGCTTGTCGCAGATTTTGAGCGGCAAGCGACGCGTGACGTTGGACTTGGCCAAAAAGCTTTATGAACGCCTGGGCATTAGTCCGGAATTTATTCTGAAAACTGCCTAAGCCCTTTTCCGCGTCTGCCCGCACTTTCACAAACCGCGGAAATCTTTTTACTTTTGCCCCCTGCTATTCAGTCGACCGTGAAAAAAGACTCTCAATTTGACCTCAACATCGCCAAACTGGCGGATAAAATGCATCATTATGCATTTGAGTTGGGGCCGGACTTCTTCGCCCGATTTGATCAGCAATTGATTCAGGAAGGCAACCTACATGTGGATCTGAACTTGCTCAAGACGGACCGCCTGATGACCCTCGACTTTCATATCAAAGGTACCGTGCAGGTCACCTGCGACCGAAGCCTGGATGATTTCGATCAGCCGATTGACGTGCAACGGCAGCTCTTGGTACGCTTCGGCGACACCTACGCCGAGCTGGACGAGGATGTACTGCAAATTACGTCCGACACGCAGGTGCTACCCATTGCGCAGCACCTGTTCGACTATATCGGCTTGGCTATTCCGATGAAGAAGCTACACCCGCGCTTCCAGAACGAGCCCGACGAAAATCCTGATGCCGACAGCAAACTCATCTTCACGACTCGCACCGAGGGCGAAGATGACGATGACGACGACTACACTGACCCCCGCTGGAACGCATTGCGCAACCTGAATTAGCGCTTGGTCATTCAACATTTAACACTCAACATTTAACATTTCAATACTATGGCTCATCCTAAGCGCCGCACCTCCTCCGCCGTACGTGACAAACGCCGTACCCACTACAAACTGACTCCTAAAGCTGTAACGGCTTGCCAAACCACTGGCGAACTGCACCTGCGTCACAAGGCCTACGTGGTAGACGGCGACCTGTACCTGAACGGTAAAGTAGCTATTAAGGACTACGCTCCGGTAGCATCGGCTGCGGCTCCGACCGAAGACGAAGAGTAGACCCCGCTACCCCTCGCTGCTGGCCCCTCCCGGCCGATTAACCTGACCTTTGACTTCCTTAACACCCGTTCATGAAGATAGCCCTGGACGCAATGGGGGGCGATTTCGCTCCCCAGGCTGCCGTCGATGGTGCCGTGCTAGCCGCGCAGAAACTAGCCGGTAAAGCTCAAGTTGTGCTCATCGGCCAGGAGGAGGCTGTACGGCCGCTGCTCCAGCAACATGGAGCAGCGGCCGATAGCTTGGCTTTCGTACCCGCCACACAGGTAATTGCCATGGGCGAGCACCCTGCAAAAGCCTACCAGCAAAAGCAGGATTCGAGCATTGCCGTAGGCTACCGGATGCTACACAGTGGTGAGGTAGACGCATTCTGCTCGGCGGGTAGTACTGGCGCCATGCTAGTTGGTGCCATGTTCAGTGTGAAGGCAGTACCTGGTGTATTGCGCCCGGCTATTGCCAACTTTGTTCCGAAGCTGCACGGTGGCTATGGCATCTTTCTGGACGTAGGCGCCAATGCCGAGTGCAAACCCGAAATGCTGGAGCAATTTGGCGAGCTGGGTTCTCTCTATGCGCAATATGTATTAGGCATTGCTACCCCCAAGGTAGGCCTGATGAATTTGGGTGAGGAAGAAGGCAAAGGCACTGCTCTGCTGCAAGCCGCTCATCAATTGCTGAAAGTCAATCCGCATATCCACTTCATTGGCAATATCGAAGGGCGCGACCTGTTCAACGACAAGGCGGACGTGGTAGTATGCGATGGCTATACCGGTAACGTGATGCTGAAAATGGCCGAGTCGATTTATGATATTCTGGTTGAGCGTCATACCATCGTAGATCCGTTCTTCGAAAAGTTTAACTACGAAGCCGCTGGCGGTAGCCCTATCCTAGGCATCAACGACAATGCGATTATCGGCCACGGTGTAAGCACACCCACCGCTATTTGTAGCATGCTGGTGCAAGGCTATCAAATGGCCGAATCCGGTATTTCTGACCAAATCAAAGCTACCTTTAAGTCTTAGTGACGTTAGTCCGGCTCCGGCCGGACTTTGTGTTACCGCGCTTCTCTCTCCCCCAAAGATGAAGATAACTGCCGCCATTACCGGAGTAGGGTCCTACGTACCCGACTACGTGCTTACCAATCAAGAACTTGAAACTCTGGTAGATACTACCGATGAGTGGATCGTAAGCCGAACGGGAATCAAGGAGCGGCATATTCTGAAAGGCGAAAACCAGGGCACGTCGGTGATGGCTATCAAAGCCGTAGAACAGCTGCTTGCCAAAACCGGTACGCGCGCCGAGGAAATTGATCTACTGATTTGCGCTACTACTACGCCGGACCTGGTTTTTCCGGCCACTGCCAACATTATTTCGGCGGCCATTGGCACCACCAAAGCATTTAGCTTCGACATGCAAGCCGCGTGCTCGGGCTTTTTGTATGCCCTCACTACGGGTGCGCAGTTCATCCAAACCGGCACTTACAAGAAGGTAGTGGTAGTAGGAGCCGATAAGATGTCGAGCATCATCGACTACACGGACCGTTCTACCTGCATCATTTTTGGCGACGGCGCCGGCGCCGTATTGCTGGAGCCTACTACCGACGGCCTGGGCCTACTCGACCACGAGCTGTGCTCTGACGGCCGCGGCGAGCAGCACCTGCACCAAAAAGCCGGTGGCTCACGCCGTCCTCCCTCTGCCGAAACGGTGGCCAACCGTGAGCATTTCGTCTACCAGGAAGGCGCGGCTGTCTTTAAGTTTGCTGTGAAAAACATGGCCGACGTAGCCGCTCAGGTAGCTGACCGCAACCACCTCTCTGCCGACGACATCGCTTGGCTGGTGCCGCACCAAGCCAACAAGCGCATCATCGACGCTACGGCTCAGCGCGTGGGCATCGGCCCTGAGAAAGTGATGCTTACCATTCAAAAGTACGGCAACACTACCAACGCCACCATCCCGCTTTGCTTGGCCGATTACGAGCAGCAGCTCCGCAAAGGCGACAACCTCATTTTTGCGGCCTTCGGGGGTGGCTTCACTTGGGGCGCGCTCTATGTGAAATGGGCATACGACAGCGCTTCGCGCAATTAAGAATTACTAATTAGGAAGTATAAGATTGACCGTTTCAACAGGTTTTCACCCCATAATAGCGACCAATTTCACGTCCTGATTTTTTCAATTCTTAATTTTAAATTCCTAATTCCTAATTAAAAGAAATGGCTACTACCGCAGACTTCCGCAACGGGCTCGTGCTGAACTACAACGGCGACCTGCACGTCATCACTGAATTTCAGCACGTGAAACCCGGTAAAGGACCGGCTTTCGTGCGTACTAAAATGCGCAACATCAAAACCGGCAAAACGCTAGATAACACGTTTAATGCCGGGGTGAAGGTGGAAACCGCCCGTGTGGAGCAGCGCCCGCATCAGTACCTGTTTCAGGACGACTACGGCTACACTTTCATGGACAATGCTTCGTTTGAGCAGGTAGTGCTGCCCGAGGCTATGGTACCCTTTGCCGATTTGATGAAGGAAGGTCAGGAAGTAACTATTCTGTTCCACGCCGAAACCGAGCAGCCTCTCACGGCCGAACTGCCCACCACTGTAGACTTAGTAGTAACGTACACCGAGCCCGGTTTACGCGGTGATACGGCTACCAACACCCTCAAGCCTGCCACTGTAGAAACGGGCGCCCGCATTCAAGTGCCGCTGTTTATTGATACCGACACCAAAATCCGCATCAAGACCAGCGACTACAGCTACGTCGAGCGGGTTAAGTAATTCTGCCAGCAACTCCACCTACCGTGCTCATGAAAGCCAAAGAACTACAAGACCTAATCGACTTCATTGCCAAATCGGGCCTGAACAAAGTCAACATTGAAACCGAGGAATTTAAAATCTCGGTTCAGCGCGAGCCTAGCTACAAGCCGGTGATTAGCAGCGCAGCCCCTGCTCCGGCGCCAGCAGCTCTGGCTGCCCCTGCTCCGGCAGCAGCCCTACCCGCCGCTCCTGCTCCAACTGCAACGACCCCGCCAGCTCCAGCCTCAGAACCTGCATCCGCGGCTGGCAACTACCAGCCGTTGAAAGCGCCGATGATTGGCACCTTCTACCGTAGCAGCAGCCCCGAATCACCCGTATTTGTGCAGGTAGGCGATTTGGTAGAGAAAGGCCAAGTGATCTGCATCATCGAAGCCATGAAGTTGTTCAACGAGATTGAAGCCGAGCAGGCAGGCCGCGTGGTGAAGATTATGGTTGACAACGCTACCCCCGTTGAATACGACCAGCCGCTGTTCCTGATTGAGCCGATGTAATTTGTTGGGGTCTTGGGGTCTTAGGAGCTTGGGGTCTTAGTAGAAAAAGGAAAGGGTCTTGCGGACGTAGAGCTGGCAACAA